>NZ_JBIJDC010000088.1:0-19637 GCF_044344315.1 Zoogloea sp.
CATGGTCACGACGCGGTAGCCTTCCATGGCGGCCTGCAGGGCGCAGATCGGGTCGATTTCGGTAACCCAGACTTGTGCCGACAGGGCGCGCATGGCCTGGGCCGAGCCCTTGCCCACGTCGCCATAGCCGCACACCACGGCGACTTTGCCGGCAATCATCACGTCGGTGGCGCGCTTGATGCCGTCCACCAGCGATTCGCGACAGCCGTAGAGGTTATCGAACTTGGACTTGGTGACCGAATCATTGACGTTGATGGCCGGGAACTTGAGCTCGCCGCGCTGGTGCATCTGGTAAAGGCGATGCACGCCGGTGGTGGTCTCTTCGGTCACGCCCTTGATGGCGGCCAGACGTACGGAGTACCAGGTCGGGTCCACGGCCAGCTTGGCCTCGATGGCGGCAAAGAGAATGGTCTCTTCTTCCGAGGACGGCTTGGCGATCACCGACAGGTCCTTCTCGGCGCGGGCGCCCAGGTGCAGCAGCAGGGTCGCGTCGCCACCGTCGTCGAGGATCATGTTGGAGAAACCGCCGTCGGCCCACTCGAAGATGCGATGGGTGTAGTCCCAGTAGTCGGTCAGGGATTCGCCCTTCACGGCGAACACCGGGATGTTCTGGGCGGCGATGGCGGCGGCGGCGTGGTCCTGGGTGCTGAAGATGTTGCAGGAGGCCCAGCGCACTTCCGCGCCGAGCGCGGTCAGCGTCTCGATCAGCACGGCGGTCTGGATGGTCATGTGCAGGGAGCCGGTGATGCGCGCGCCCTTGAGGGGCTGGGCCGCGGCGAACTCGTCGCGGATGGCCATCAGGCCCGGCATTTCGGTTTCGGCGATCCGGATCTCCTTGCGGCCCCAGTCGGCCAGGGAGAGATCGGCAATGACAAAATCGGTGAACTTTTCAGCCACAGTGTTCATGAGAACTCCTCGAACGTGTGGCCGGGAAGGGACTACGGGTGGCTGATCATCAAGGGCTCACCACGTCTCCCCGTGCCCGGCACGGGTTTGCAAACAAAGCATGGACGGGTGAGCGCGGTTTCTGGTGCCGATGTGCTGGCACTGACATCGAGCCTGGGACTGCGGGCATTGCACCCGGTGGTCTTGCAGCGCTCCTCGAATCAAGGCTGGGGATTATAGCGGATCGAAGCGGGGAATCTTGAGTATTTCCTGCTGCCTGTCGGGGCGACTGCGGGGGCGACTAGTAGGGGCGACTAGTAGGGGCGACTCGTAGGGGCGACTTTAGTCGCCCATCGAGCGTTGATCACAGGCATGCCCTTGATCGAAATCCGCGGGCGACTGAAGTCGCCCCTACCCTGCCCCTACAGGGCGGCTTCCAGCACCTTGCCGAAGGTCTCCGCATTCTGGAAGCCCACCACCCGCAGGTTCTTGCGTTCGGCGCCGTCGGCGTCGAAGAAGATGATGCCCGGCGGGCCGAAGAGCTTGAAGCGCTTGAGCAGGGCCTTGTCGGCGTCGGAGTTGGCGGTGACGTCGGCCTGGATCAGCTGGAAGCCTTCCAGCCGGCGGGCCACGGCCGGGTCGGCGAAGGTGAAGCGCTCCATCTCCTTGCAGGAGATGCACCAGTCGGCATAGAAATCGAGCATCACCGGGCGGGTGGCGGTCTTGAGGATCTGGTCGAGCTCTTCCACCGAGGCGACGCGCTGGAACTTTGTTTCGGCTGCAGCCGGGGCACTGCTTGCCGCCTGGGCACGCAGGATGGCCAGGGGCTGCAGCGGATCGCGGGAGCCGGCCAGGGCACCGATGAACAGGGCCGCGCCGGCCAGCAGGGCGATCACGCCGAAGCCCTTCCAGAAACGCTGCCAGCCGCTGGCGTGGGCGGGCAGGGGGTCGAGAGCGTGCAGGTAGATGGCCGAGAACACCAGCAGGCCAGCCCAGGCCAGCATGGGCACGATGCTCGGCAGCACCGGGGTGAGCAGCCAGATGGCGACGCCCAGCAGCATCACGCCGAAGGCCCGCTTGACGCCTTCCATCCACGGGCCGGGTTTGGGCAGGGCGCTGCGGGCCAGCACGCCGACGACGATCAGCGGTGCGCCCATGCCGAGGGCCATGGTGAACAGGGCCGCGCCACCCAGCACGGCGTTACCGGTCTGGGCGATGTAGAGCAGGGCGCCGGCCAGCGGGGCGGCCACGCAGGGCCCGACGATCAGGGCCGACAGGGCGCCCATGGCGATGACGCCGCCGGGGGATCCGCCCTTCTGGTGGTTGGCGTTGTCGGACAGGCGGCTCTGCAGGGCGGTGGGCAGCTGCAATTCGTAGAAGCCGAACATGGACAGGGCCAGCACCACGAAAACTAGGGCGAAAGCACCGAGCACCCACGGGTTCTGCAGGGCCGCCGACAGCAGGGTGCCGGACAGGCCGGCCGCCACGCCCGCCGCGGCGTAGGTGAGGGCCATGCCCAGCACGTACAGGCTCGACAGGCCGAAGGCGCGGCCTTTGGAGATGGCGTGGCCGTGGCCGACGATGATCCCGGACAGGATGGGGATCATCGGGAACACGCAGGGGGTGAAGGTGAGGAGCAGGCCGAAGCCGAAGAAGCTGGCCAGGATGACGGCGGTGCCGCTGCCGTCGAGCAGGCGCGCAATGCGCCCGGATTCGTCATGCTCGGCGGCCGGGGTGGCGCTGCTGGCCGGGCTGTCGCCGCTGCCCAGGGCGCGGGCCAGGAAGCCGCCCGTGCCGCTGCCGCTACTGGCTAAGGCCACGCTGACGGTGGTGGTTTGGGGCGGGTAGCAGATGCCGATGTCGGCGCAACCCTGACTGGTGAGCTGCAGGTCGAAGGGCGGCTGGCCGGCGCTCACCGGAAGGGCGAACACGAGTTCCTTGCGGTAGATCTCCACTTCGCCAAAGGCGTCGTCCTTCTTGGGTTTGCCCGGGGGCAGGGCCGGCGCACTGAAGCTGATGCCCTCGGCGGCGAACTGGAAGCGGTGGCGATAGAGGTAGTAGCCGTCGGCGATCTGGAAGCGCACCTCCACGGTCTTGTCGTCGAGGGCCCGGGCCGAGGCGCGGAAGGCCTGTTCGGCCGGGAGAGGCTCCTGGGCGTGAGCCAGAAGGCCGCACAGGGACAGCAGCAGCGCGAGAAGAAAGGTGGGTAGTCGGATCATGGCCAGCAGTTTACGGACACAGGGGGCATCACTGCCCCCGGATGGATCAAGAATCGCGTGTTCAGGGCAGGTGTTCGACGGTCTCGGCGCCGATCCACGCCAGGTAGGCGGGTAGGCCCTTGTGCAGTGGGATCGCGATGATCTCGGGAAGTTCGTAGGGGTGGGCCTCGGTCAGCGCTGCCTGCAGGGCCGGGTAGCGCAGCAGGGTGGTCTTGATCAGCATGGGCACCTCGGCGGCGTTCTCGACCTGATCCTGCCAGCGGTACACCGAGGTGCAGGGGGCGAGGATGTTTACGCAGGCGGCGAGGCGCTGCTCCACCAACTGGCGGGCCACGGCCTTGGCGGTGTCGGCGTCGGGCAGGTTGGTGAGGACGAGCAGGGTTTCTTCGGGGGTGGTCATGGCTTACTTGAGCAGGCGACGGCGGGTGAGACCCAGGGCCAGCCAGAAGGCCAGCACCGTGATGAGGGCGAGAACGCCCAGGTGCAGGCCGATCTGGGCCGGCACATGACCGAGCAGCAGGGGGCGGATCAGGCTGACCGCGTGGCTCAGGGGCAGCGCCGACGCGATGACCTGCACGCTCTCCGGGAGCTGGCCCTGAGGGAAGAACACGCCGGACAGCAGGGTCATCGGGGTGATGAACAGGGTGAAGTAGTACATGAAGAAATCATAGCTCGGCGCCAGGGCAGTCATGATCAGGCCGAGGGCGGCAAAGCACAGGCCGGTGAGGAAGACCACCGGGATGGCGGCCAGGGCCAGGGGCGAGGCGGTGAAGCCGAAGGCGGCGATCACCGCCAGGATGGCCACCCCGGCCAGGCAGGATTTGGAGGCGGCCCACACCAGTTCGGCCGCCACGATGTCGTCGAGGGCGATGGGGGCGTTCATGATGGCCTCCCAGGTCTTCTGCACGTGCATGCGCGAGAAACCCGAGTACAGGGCCTCGAAGGTGGCGGCGTTCATGGTGGAGTAGGCCAGGGTGCCACCGGCCAGGAAGGCGATGTAGGAGACGCCCTCGACCTCCGGTACCAGCAGGCCGAGGCCGTAGCCCAGGCCGAGCATGTAGATCACCGGGTCGGCCAGGTTGCCGACGATGGAGGGCAGGGCCAGCTTCTTCCAAACCAGAAAGTTGCGCCGCCATACGGCGATGAGGCGCAGGGACAGTTGCGGGGGGGCGAAATGCGAGAGCTTGGCGGCGGGGGGCATCGACGGGGTTTCAGTTCTGGACACCGGGTTCGTCCCGGGAGGCGCGGCGCAGCCACGGGATGAAGTCCCGGTCGGCGCCGAGGGCGTGGTGGTCCACCAGGTCGTAGGCGAGGAATTCGATCAGCTTTGACGTGGGCAGCGTGCCCAGGGCGCTTTGACTGGAGAGGGCATCGAGCTTGGCCGACAGGATGCGGTGGGCCTTGGCGTGTTGTTCGCGTCGGGGGTAGTCCACCGCCGTCAGGATGGCTTCCTCGTCACGAAAATGGCGGCTGGTGGCTTGCACCAGGGCCCGGATGGTGGTGTGGAGCTCGGCCGGAGGGCCCGCTTCCCGGACCAGGTTGAGCAGGCGGTTGGCCAGCTCGAACAGGTGGTGGTGCTGGGCGTCGATGACCGGATCGCCGACACAGTGGCCGTCCTCCCAGGTCAGGCGGTCCAGGCGGTTGCGGTGCTTGATGCTGCGCTCGTCGAAGGCGCTTTCCGGCGCGGCCACGACCCGGTTGCGGCCCTGGTTCTTGGCCCGGTAGAGGGCCTTGTCGGCCCGGGTCATCCAGCTGCTCCAGTCTTCCCCCGCCACGCATTCCGCTACGCCGAAGCTGGCACTGAGCGGCCCGACCTGATCGAAGGGGGCCTGGCTGATGGCGGTGCGCAGCTTGTTGGCCAGGGTGAAGGCGCCGGCCAGGGGCGTGCTGGGCAGAAGGATCACGAACTCCTCGCCCCCGTAGCGCCCGATCACGTCGAGATCGCGGCATTCGCCGGCCAGGCGCAGGGCAAACTCCACCAGCACCGTATCGCCAACGGGGTGGCCGAAGGTGTCGTTGATGAGTTTGAAGTGATCGATGTCGGCGATGATCAGCGAAATGGGATGCCCGAAGCGGCGGAAGCGGTGCATCTCGCTCAGGGATGCTTCCTCCAGACGGCGACGGGTCAGCAGGCCGGTGAGGGGGTCGGTGATGGAGCGGGCCTCCATCTCGGCCAGGGCCTGGCGTAGCAGGTCCTGGCGGTTGTCGCTGTCGGTGAGGTCGACGAAGCACAGCAGCAGGTGTTTGCCATACAGCCGGATCTGGGTGCGGATGTGGTGCTGGCTGCCATCCTTGCCGTACACGTCGGACTCGACGATTTCCCGGTGCACGCTGTCGGGTAGTTCCGGGCAGACCGCCGCGGCATCTGCCGGGGCGGTAGGCGCCCGATGCACGGTGGCCCACCAGCTGGCGAAACTGCTGTCCGGGCGTCCGAATTGCTCCCGGAAAGCTTCGTTGGTCCTGACGAAGCATCCGCTGGATGCATCGATCAGGGCGAGGGCAATCGGCAACTGGTCGAGGATCTCGGCACAGTCGAGGGTATCCGGGAGGGGGGAGAAGCCCTGAGGCATGGCTTCAGGATAGGCGGACCGTTCCGGACTGTCCATGGCGCGGCGCCATGCCCGGATCGGTGTGCAGGGCGGACGCGGCGGTCAATCCCGCAGCTCCCGGCCGGTGAGCTTGAGGAACACGTCTTCCAGGTTGGCCGGTCGGTGCAGGGTACGCAGGCCGGGCTGGTGGGCCAGGTGGGCCAGCAGCGGGGCGGCATCATCGGTGTAACAGAAGGCGGTCTCGCCGCTGATCTCGCAGCGCCGGCTCAGGGGGGCCGCGTGGGCGGTGGCCCAGGCGGCGGCACCGGATGCGCCGGCGTCCTCGCCGGTGGCCCAGTCTCCGAAGACTTCGACCACCTGGGGCTCGATGTGGGCGGCGATGACCTCCCGCGGGCTGCCCTGGGCGAGGATGCGGCCCGTGTCGAGAATGGCCAGGCGATGGGCCAGCCGTTCGGCTTCGTCCATGAAGTGGGTGGTCAGCAGGATGGTGGTGCCCTCGGCGGTGAGCCGGCGCAGGCGCTCCCAGATCAGGTGGCGGGCCTGGGGGTCGAGGCCGGTGGTGGGCTCGTCGAGGACCAGCAGTTCGGGGCGATTGACCAGCGCCCGGGCCAGGGTCAGGCGCCGCTTCATGCCGCCCGAGAGGGACTGGATGCGGGCTGTCTCCTTGCCCTCCAGGCCGGCAAAGGCGAGGAGTTCGGGCACCCGCGGGCGGATCTCGCTCTCGCGGATGCCGAAGTAGCCGGCAAAGACGATGAGGTTCTCGGCGCAGGTGAAGTCGGGGTCGAGGCTGTCCATCTGCGGTACCACGCCAACCCGGGCACGGGCTTCACGGGCCTGTTCGGGCACAGGCAGGCCGCACAGGCGGATGCTGCCGGCGCTGGCCGCGGCGAGGCCGAGGGCGCAGCGCAGGGTGGTGGTCTTGCCGGCGCCGTTGGGGCCGAGCAGGGCAAAGCACTCACCCCGCTGCAGGGTCAGGTCGAGCCCGCGTACCACCTCCTTGGCCTCGGTGCCGGTGCCAAAACGCTTGACGAGGCCCTTGATCTCGAGTGGCATCAGGCCGGCGGCGGTGTGGTTTCGACGAAGGAGGGGCGGGCCAGTACATTCGCTGCCCACGCCGCCAGCTCGGGGTGGGTGCTGCGCCAGACCAGCTGGGCGAAGCGGAAGTCCAGGTAGCCCAGGGCGCAGGCGACGGCAATGTCACCCAGGCCGAGGCTGACCTCGCCAAAGCCCTTGCGGGCCACCAGGCGTTGCTCCAGGGCGGCCAGGCCGCGGTGGATCTTGGTGATCTGGCGTTCGATGCTGGCGGCGTCCTGTTGCCCGGCGGGGCGGCGGCTTTCCAGGAAGGCGGCCACGGCAGCGTCGGTGATGCCATCGGCCAGGGCCTCGGTCTGGCGCACCGGCAGCACGGCCGTGCGCTCGGCGGGCAGCAGGAGTGAGCCGCCCAGGGTTTCCAGATATTCGGCGATCACCGGCGAGTCGTACCACACCTCACCGTCGTCGGCGACCAGCGCGGGCACCTTGCCGAGGGGGTTGTAGTCGGGCACCGAGGTTTCGGCCAGCCAGGGGATGTCCACCTCGAGGGTGAAGGGCAGGCCCTTCTCGGCCAGGGCGACCCGGATCTTGCGGGCGTAGGGGCTGGTGAGGGATGCAACGAGTTTCATGGCAGGGGCTCCCAGGCGCGATCGATGATGTTGCGGATGATGTGCAGCTTTCCGTGGAAGAAGTGGTCGGCACCGGGGACCACCACCACCGGCAGCTCCTGGGGTTCGGCCCAGGCCAGCACGTTGGCGAGGGCGACGGTCTCGTCCCGCTCGCCGTGGATGATCAGGCTGTCCTTCGCCACTGGCAGGGTGGTGTAGCTGCGTGCCCCGGTGACCTGGCCGGCGGCCGTGCCCACCAGCACGATGCGCCTGGCCGGCGTGACCCCGTCGGCCAGGCGGGCGGCGACACGGGTCTGCACATAGGCGCCGAAGGAGAAACCACCCAGGGCCAGGGGCAGGCCGCCCCAGCGGCTCTGGGCCCAGCTGATCACCGTGAGCATGTCTTCGGTCTCGGCGATGCCGTTGTCGTGCTCGCCGACGCTCTTGCCGACGCCACGGAAGTTGGGGCGTAGTGCGGCGTAGCCCAGATCACGGAACACCCGCGCCAGGGTGTGGGCGACCTTGTTGGTGTTGGCGCCATGGAACAGCGGGTGCGGGTGGCACACCAGGGCGATGCCGCGCACGTGGTCCGGCGTGTCGATGATCAGCTCTATGGGGCCGTCCGGCCCGTTGATGAGGGCGTTCTCGGTGGCCATGGTCAGATCTTCAGGCGCTCGACGACGCGGCCGTTCTGCAGGTGCTCGGAGATGATCTCGTCCACGTCGGTCTTGTCCACAAGGGTGTACCAGACGTTGTCCGGGTACACCACCAGCACCGGGCCCTCGTCGCAGCGGTCGAGGCAGCCGGCCTTGTTGATGCGCACCTTGCCCTTGCCTTTGAGGCCGAGGGCGGCGATGCGGTCCTTGGCGTAGGTCTGGAGTTCGACGGCGCCCTGGGCGGCGCAGCAGCTTTCACCTTCGGCGCGCTGGTTGCAGCAGAAAAAAACGTGGTGCTTGAAGTAGCTCATGGGGTCTCCGGTTTGGGCGCCAGCTCTGGTCCTGAATGTGTCCGCGATTATCAATCAATCGTCTGTCCGGTGGCGTCTTTCAATGCACCCGGTAGCTGTCCCGCGGGGTACTGGCACCCAGCAGGCCCAGGTAGGCGAAGGTGATAAAGGGCCACAGGCTGGCGGTGAGCTGGGTCAGACCGTGGAAATTGAGAAAGTTGCCTTGCCGGATGAGGGTGATGTCGCTGGGCAGGAAGGGGTTCTCGGGGGCCAGGTTGACCAGCGCCGTGCCCAGTAGCAGGGCCAGTCCGGCCAGCATGGTGTGGCTGCGAGCCGGCAGCAGCAGGCATAGGCCGAGCAGCGCCGCTCCGGCAGCCAGCCCGAGCTGCCCGCCCGGGGTGGCCCAGTGAAAGGGGTCACCGGGGGAGAAGAAGGCCGCCGCGGCGAGAGTCTTGGCGCCCAGGCCAAGGAGCACCAGCAGGGCCAGCGGCCAGGGGCTGAATTGACGCATCATGCAGCGCGCCGTCAGCCCCACGGCGAGCAGCTGGCAGGCGGCAATGGCGGCCTCCACCTTGACGAAGCGCACCGGGTTGAACTGTAGCGGGGTCGGCAGATCCAGCAACTGGCGCAGGTCACCGCTGGCGAAGAGCAGGTTCTCCGGGGTCAGAAGGGTCAATAGCCACAGGCCCATCAGCACCAGGCCGATCTCCCCGGGGTGGCCGGCCACGATGCGTTTGCGCCGCCAGCGGGTCAGGCCGCTGCGAGGGTCGAACAGGCTGCCGCCCCAGCGCCCGCCGGCCAGGGCGCCGAGCAGCCCGCCCAGGGTGTTGCAGCCCACATCCACGTTGGAGGGCACCCGGCTGGGCAGGAAGTTCTGCAGTGTCTCCACGGACAGGCTGAGCAGGCAGGTCAGGACTACCGCCAGCGCCACCGCCCCGGCGCGGGGCAGGCGCCCGGGCAGGGCCGAGACCAGGGCGAAGCTGAAGGGCACGATGCCGATCACGTTCACCGTCAGGTCCACCCAGGTGTAGTAGCGGGGCCAGGGAGCGCTGAGGAACTCGAAGGCCGGCAGGCCCGGATCACGCCAGCCTGAAAAGGGATGTAGGCAGGCGTAGACGATCAGCACCCCGATGGCAGCGGCGAAATAGGCGGCAAGAGGGGAGCTGCGGCGTTGAAGGGGCATGGGCTGGGAGAATGGCGTGTCGCGGCCATTCTAGCCCGAGGATGAGGCGGAGCAAGGATCTCTGGCCGGGAGGCCCCGGCCGGAGGCAGGGGCCGCGGCTCAGTGCGTCCTGGCAAACAGCTGCCCGGCGAAGGGCAGCTTGAGGGCTGCCAGCCGGGTGCTCACGCTGTCCCAGTCCACGGCGTCCAGGGTGTTCTTGACCAGCAGACCCAGGTCGGTCTCGCCTTCCATCAGCAGGCGCCGGCTGAAGAACAGGGTGTCCGGGTCTTCCTCGCGCAGGGCCAGGGCCAGGTAGTCGCGGGTGGTGGCGGAAATGGTGAGATCCGGTGCGCCGCTGTCGAGGAGGGGCCTGAAACCCCGCGGGGTGAGGGTGAAGCGCAGGGCCATGCCGGCGTCGGTGACCTTGAGCAGCAGGCGCTTGCCGGTGAGGGGTTCGAGGGTGTCCCGGGGGAGCACCCGGTCGAGGGCCAGGTTGAGGCCGGCTACCAGGGCCAGGGTGGGCGGCAGCTGGGGCAGGCGGGCACCCAGGCGGGCCAGAGGGGTGGGCAGGGTGAAGGCGGGGATCTTCATGCTGTGGGGCTCCGCAGGAGGTTCAGGTGGGGACGCGCTGTTCGACACCCGGCCGGCCATGCCAGAAGCCGTTGCAGGGCTCGGCGGGCAGCAGGGGCAGGGCCTCATGGAGGGCGTCAGCCGGGGGGATGAGGCCATCGAGGGCCTGGCGGAAGAGCTGCAGGATCTCAGGGGTGTGGGCACCCTGGGGGCTGATGCGCAGCAGGTCGACGCCCTCGGCGCAGACCCCGGGCAGGTCGCCGAGCAGGGTGTGCACCTGGGCGGACTGGGTCTGGATGCCGTTCAGGGTGAGGAAGGGCGCACCTTCGCGGGTCTTCAGGGGGATGCCGTCGGCGAACTCGAGGCAGCGGAATTCGCAGGTGTCCTTCTGCAGGTTGTAGTGGCGGGCGGTGAAGCAGCGGGCCGAGTAGGCCAGGGGCAGGCGCCCGTGGGCAAAGATCTCCACTTCCATGTCGTGGCCCAGCCCGTCGCGCAGGGCGCGGATCTGATCCCGGGACATCTCCGGCGGGGCGACCCAGCGGGTGGCACCGAGGTTGGCAAAGAGGTCCAGGGTGGTAGGGTTGAAGATGTTCAGGGTGGGGCCCGCGATCCAGTCGCGGGCGGGGGCGTCGCCGCTGGAGAGCAGGCGCACTGCCCCCATGTCGTTGGCCTCGACCCGGAAGTTGCCGTTGGCGACGATGCGGCGCAGGGTCTTCAGGTCGGACTCGGACTCCACCAGCACCTGGCTGGACAGCACGACTTCCTTGCCCGAGGCCGTCAGGATCTCGGCCACCTCCAGCCAGTCGGACAGGCGCAGTTCATGACGGCGCGAGCACACGGTCTCGCCCAGGTAGACGACATCCACCGGGGCGTCGGCCATGTCGGCGTAAAAGGCCAGGGTGGATTGGCGGGGCCAGTAGTAGAGAAGTGGGCCGAGGGCGATCTTCATCGTGCTTATTTCCAGGGGCGGTAGTAGGCGCCAAGGGTGTGGCTCTGGCCTTCGGAGACCTTGTTGAGTTCGGCCATCCAGGCCGCTTCGACGCGGAAGGGTTGGCCGCCGGCAAGGACGCGGTCGATGGCGGCGCGCCATACCTTGGTGACCTGCGCCACGTAGGCCGGGCTGCGCTGGCGGCCTTCGATCTTGATGGCGCGCACGCCGATGCGGGCCAGCTCGGGCAGCAGCTCGAGGGTGTTGAGGCTGGTGGGTTCCTCGATGGCGTAGTAGGTCTCGTCGTTGACTTCGAAGCGGCCCTTGCACAGGGTCGGGTAGCCTGCCCGCTCGCCGTCGGCGAAGCGGTCGATGAGAATGCCGTTGAGGCGCGTCTCCATGCCCTTGGGGGTTTGCTCCCAGCGCACATGCTTGCCGGGCGAGCAGGCGCCGTCGCAGTTGGGGGACTCGCCGGTGGCGTAGGCCGACAGGGCGCAGCGCCCCTCGACCATCACGCACAGGCCGCCAAAGCCGAAGACTTCGATCTCCACTGGCGTGCTGGCGATCACCTGTTCGACCTGGGCCAGGGACAGCACCCGCGGTAGCACCGCGCGGGAGATGCCGAAGTGCTCGTGGTAGAAGTTGATGGCGTCGTAGCTGGTGGCCGAGCCTTGCACCGACAGGTGCAGGCGCAGGTCCGGGTGGGTCTTGCGGGCGTAGGCCATGAGGCCCGGGTCGGCCAGGATGACCGCGTCGATACCGAAGGCTGCGGCCCGGTCGACGGCGCCGGTCCAGCGCTGCCAGTTGTCGGTCTGGGGATAGGTGTTGAGGGCCAGCAGCACCTTGCGGCCCCGGTCGTGGGCGTAGCGCACGCCCTCGGCCATGGCCTTGTCGTCAAAGTTGAGGCCGCTGAAGTTGCGGGCGTTGGTGGCGTCCTTGAAACCGAGATAGACGCAGTCGGCGCCGTGGTCGATGGCCGTCTTGAGGGCGGGCAGGCTGCCGGCAGGGCAGACCAGCTCGATGGGGCGGGGAGAAGTCATGGGCAGCAGGCAGCGGAAATGACGCGGGCGGACTATAGGCGGGGTCACCCCGGCTAGCCTTGACCGGGGTCAACGGGGGGCCGGTGTGCGTCAGACAAATGTGAATCCCACACGAACCGAATGGGATTTCGGTGCCGGCTCGGGCATACTTTCGGCACTAATCCGACTCGCCCCGGCCATGCTTCCTTCTCTGCCCCGCCGTCGTTTTCTGAGTGCCGGACTCGGCTCGGCCTGCCTCCTGCTCGGTAGCAGTGGCGGCTGCAGCGCCAGTTACGAGGAGCCTATCAAGTTCGCCACCAATCCCTGGCCCGGCTACGACCCGCTCTACGTCGCCCGGGACAAGGGCTATTTCCGGGATGCGGGGATAGAGGTGGCGCTGGTGGATCTGACCTCCATCGGCGCCTCCCGGCGTGCTTTCGAGCGCGGTCAGGTGGATGGCTGCGGTGCCACCCTGGTGGAGATCCTGCTGGCGGCCGATCAGTCCGGGCTGCGACCGCAGATCGCTGCCGTGGTGGATTACTCGAACGGCGCCGACGTCCTGATTGCCGCGGGCTCGGTGAAGAGCCTGGCCGACCTGCGCGGCCGCCGGGTGGCCATCGAACCCGGCACCCTGCACATCCAACTGCTGGCCCTGGCTCTCGACAGCGTGCAGCTGACAGTGCGCGACGTGGCCCTGGTGCCCATGCCGCAGAACGCCATGCCCGCGGCCTTCGCCGACGGGCTGGTGGCCGGGGCAGTGTGCTTTCCGCCGGAGTCCAACCGCCTGCTAGAGAAGGGCGGCAAGGTGGTCTTTCACAGCGGCCAGGTGCCCGGCCAGGTGGTGGATACGCTGGTCTTTGACGGGGGTTTCGTGGCCCGCCGGGGCAATGAAGTGCAGGCCTTCGTCGGTGCTTATTACCGGGCCATGGCCTTCATGGAAGCCAACCCGGACGAAGCCCACGCCATCATGGCCCGCCGCGAGAACATGAGCGTCGACGAGCTGCGCCAGACCCTTGCCGGCCTGCACTACGTGAGCCGCAAGGAGCAGCCCGAACTGCTCGCCCCCGGCGGCCCGGTGGAGCGCTCTCTCAATCAGCTGCAGGGCGCCATGATGGCGCTGGCCCAGTTGCGCCAGAGCCGGACCCTGAAGGATTTCCTCATCGCCCGCGAGCTGATCGCCGCGAACGGTATCAGTGCATGAGGCGGAGCGGCATCAGACCATGCATGTGAGCAAGCCGCGCTTCCTGTCCTTGCGCTGGCGCCTGATGGGGCCGCTGCTGGGGGTATGGGCGATGGGCCTGGTGCTGCTGGTCGGCATCCTCTACGCCAGCATCCTGGAGCGTTTTCGCACCCTGGTCGACCAGCGCGCCGACGTCATGGTGGCGGCGGTCTATTCGGCAGCGGAGACCGCTCGCGAACCCGCCGATCTGCGCCGCTTCATCTCCACGCTTGGCGCCTCCCGGGACGTGCGCCTGGTAACCCTGCTGGCCGGTTCGCCGCTGCGTGTGGTGGCCGCAAGCGATCATGGTCTCCACGGACAGCCGGCAGAAGCCCTGGATCCGGCCATCGCGGCCCGTCTCGGTGAAGTATTGCTGTCCCGCCAGGGCTGGCGCAGCCTGGACGTGGCCGAACGCCGCCTGGATGTGCTGGAGCCACTGCTGCTGGTCGGTTCCGACGGGGAGAACGGGCGTCTCGAGGACGGGGTGCTGCAACTGCGCCTCGATGCCGGCAGCCTGTGGCAGGCCGCGCAGGATACCGTGGTGCAGTTGTCCCTGTGGCTGGGGGCGGTGCTCAGCGCGGTGGCCGGTTTGTTCTACCTGATGGTGTCGCGCTATGTGCTGCGCCCGGCCGGGGCCATTCGCGGCGTCCTGGCTCGTCGCCGGGAGACCGGGGGCGATCTGCCCGTGCCGGTGATGCGCCGGGACGAACTCGGCGAGCTGGCCGAGGCTCTCAACGAGCTGCTGCTCACCCTGCGCACCCGCAACCGGCAACTGGCGCGCGCCAGCGACCAGCACCTGGCCATGCTGGAGTCCTTTCCCCATCTGGCCTGGCGGGCCAAGACCAACGGCGACTGCGACTGGTTCAACCGCGCCTGGTATGACTTCACCGGCCGCAGCCTGACCGAGGAGCAAGGCTGCGGCTGGGCGGACGGGGTGCACCCGGAGGATCGGGAGACCTGTCTCAAGGCGTGGAGCGAGGCCCTCGCCACCCGCAGCAATCTGGTCAGCGAATATCGCCTGCGCGCCGCCGATGGCAGCTATCACTGGATCGCCGATCATGGCGCTCCCTTTTTTGACGGGGATGGCGTCTTCGCCGGCTTCGTTGGCTCCTGCTACGACCTGCAGCCGGCCCGCGACAACGCCCGCGACATCCGGCGCATGACGCATCTTTACCAAGCCCTGTCGGCTACAAACAAGGCCATTGTGCATACCCGCGATGCCGCCACCCTGCTGCATCAGGTGGCACGTGTCGCGGTGGAGTACGGTGATCTGGACCTGGCCTGGATCGGCCTGCTGAAGGGCGGCGTGCTGCGACCGCTGGCCGCCTGGGGTGAGGGCGCCGAGGCCGTGCTCGCCGGCGCCTGGGCACTGCCCGGGGGCGTGCCCGCCGAGGCCCGTGTTTTCAATGATGGCGCGGCCATGGCCGGGGCCGGCCTGACCAGCCCCAGGGGCCTTCCGGATGGCTCCTGTGCGCTCTTCCCGATCAGCGGAGAGGATGGGCATGAAGGCGTGCTGGTGCTGCGCAAGGCGGCGGCCGGCTTCTTCGACGCCCACGCGGTCAGCCTGTTTGACGAGATGAGCGCCGACATCGGCTTCGCCCTGCGCAACTATCGCCGCGACGAGAGCCTGAACCTGGCCGCGCGGGTGTTCGAGAACAACTCGGAGGGCTTCGTGGTGGTGGCGCCGGACCGCCGGGTGGTGATGATCAATCGGGCCTTCACCACCCTGACCGGTTTCACCGAGGACGTGGTGCGCGGCCAGCCCCTGGTGCTCTTCGATCCGGAGCACCACCCACGCGGCTTTGCCACCACCGTCCGCGATGTGGCGGCACAGGGGGGGCCATGGAAGGGCGAGGTGTGGATCCGCCGCCGTAACGGGGAGACCTTTCCGGCCGACATGTCGGTGAGTGCGGTGTGCGGCCCGGACGGCCGGGTGACCCACTACGTGGGGGTCTTTTCCGACATCAGCCAGCGCAAGGCCGACGAGGCGCGCATCCGCTTCCTGGCCAGTCACGACTTCCTCACCGGCCTGCCGTCCCGGGCGGCCCTTGAAACCACGGTTGCCGCCGCCATCGCCGCCGCCCGTCGGGACGCCTGCCGGGTGGCCCTGTGTTTCCTCGACCTGGACCGCTTCAAGAACGTCAACGACACCCTTGGTCATCACATCGGTGACCAGTTGCTGGTGGAAGTGGCCCAGCGCCTGCAGTCGGTGATGAACGGGGACGAGTGCGCCCTGCGCCACGGCGGGGACGAGTTCGTGGTGGTGATGCCGGTGGACGGTGGGCGCGAGGTGCAGGCCCGGGCAGCCGGGCGGCTGCTGGGGGCCCTGGAGGAGCCCTTCCGCCTGGCGGGCTGCGAGTTCACCCTCTCCGGCAGCATCGGCGTGGCCATCTGGCCGGAGGATGGCGACGATGCCGATACCCTGCTCGATCGTGCCGACATGGCCATGTACCGGGCCAAGGAAGAGGGGCGTAACGCCATCGAGTTCTTCGCCGACGGCATGACCACGCCCACCAGCGAGCGCCTGTCCCTGGAGCACGCCCTGCGCCGTGCCCTCGAGCGCAACGAGCTGCGTCTGCACTACCAGCCCCTGGTGGCCGCCGACGACGGCCGCCTGCTTGGCGCCGAGGCCCTGCTGCGCTGGACGCACCCGGAGCTGGGCGAGGTGTCGCCGGGGCGTTTCATCCCCCTGGCCGAGGAGAGCGGGCTGATCCTGCCCATCGGCAACCGCGTACTCGACATGTTGTGCGCCCAGCTGGCCGCCTGGCGGGCCGAGGGGCGCCGCCTGGTGCCGGTGGCCGCCAACATCTCCGCCCTGCAGTTCCGGCGGGCGGATTTTGTCGACACCGTGGCCGCAGTGCTGCGCCGCCACGACATTCCGGCTGCGCTGCTGACCCTGGAAGTCACCGAGAGCATGGTGATGCGCGATGTGGAAAGAGCCGCCCGCCAGCTCACCGAGCTGAAGGCCCTCGGCCTGTCCATCGCCATCGACGATTTCGGCACGGGTTACTCCAGCCTTGCCTATCTCAAGCGCTTCCCCCTCGACAAGCTCAAGGTGGACCAGTCCTTCGTGCGCGAGATCAACGAGGGGCCGGAAGACAAGGCCATCGTCGCCGCCATCGTCGGCCTCGGCCACAACCTGGGGCTGAAGCTGGTGGCCGAGGGTGTCGAAACCGCTGCCATGGCCACGACCCTGTGGGAGCTGGGCTGCGACGAGTTCCAGGGCTGGCATTACGGCCGGGCCGAGCCGGCAGATGTTTTTGCCGCCAGACTCGCATGTTGAGCTCGCCCCCGCCGGGCCGTGCGCCCCTATAATCGGTCCATCCCCAACGCTTCTTCCGTTGCCCCATGCTGTTCTGGTTCGTCATCGCCTACTGGCTGATCTCGGTGGCCATCGGTCTCATCGCCGCTACGCGGGTCCACAACACCCGCGACTTCGCCGTCGCCGGCCGGCATCTGCCCTTCTACATGGTCACCGCCACGGTGTTCGCTACCTGGTTCGGGGCCGAGGCGGTGCTCGGGGTGCCGGCCACCTTCCTCAACGAGGGGCTGCGTGGCGTGGTGGCCGACCCCTTCGGTTCGTCCATGTGCCTGATCCTGGTGGGGCTGTTCTTTGCCGCGCCCCTCTACCGCATGAACCTGCTGACCATCGGCGACTTCTACAAGAAGCGCTATGGCCGTGGCGTCGAGGTGCTCACCACCATCGCCATCGTGATCTCCTACCTGGGCTGGGTCGGGGCGCAGATCACCGCCCTGGGGCTGGTCTTCAACGTGGTGTCGGGGGGGGAGATCAGCAAGGTGGCGGGCATGTGGATCGGCTCCATCACCATCCTCATCTACACCCTGTTTGGCGGCATGTGGGCGGTGGCCGTCACTGATTTTCTGCAGATGATCATCATCGTCATCGGCATGCTGTGGATCGGCGGGGAGGTAAGCAGCATGGCCGGCGGTGTCGGGGTGGTGGTGAATCACGCCATGAACGAGGGCAAGTTCGCCTTCTTCCCGGCGGCCGATCCGAAGGAGGTCATCGCCTTCATCGCCGCGGCGGTGACCATGATGCTCGGCTCCATCCCCCAGCAGGACGTCTTCCAGCGGGTCCAGTCGGCCAAGTCCGAAAAGATCGCGGTGTGGGGTTCGGTGCTCGGCGGTGCCCTGTATTTCGCCTTCGCCTTCGTGCCCATGTTTCTGGCCTACTCGGCCACCCTCATTGATCCGGCCATGGTGTCGCGCCTGATCAACACCGACTCCCAGATGATCCTGCCCGAACTGGTGCTGTCCAAGGCGCCGCTGGTGGCGCAGATCCTGTTCTTCGGCGCCCTGCTGTCGGCCATCAAGAGCTGCGCCTCGGCCACCCTGCTGGCCCCGTCGGTGACCTTCACCGAGAACATCCTAAGGCCGGCGCTGCCCAATCTCACCGACAAGAAATTGCTGTTGTGGATGCGCGTGGTGACCTTCTGCTTCACCGTGCTGGTCACCCTCTACGCCATGGTCTCCGACGCCAGCATCTTCAAGATGGTTGAGAACGCCTACCAGGTGACCCTGGTGGCGGCCTTCATCCCCCTGCTGTGCGGCTTGTACTGGCGCCGTGCCACCAACCAGGGCGCGCTGGCCTCGATCTGCTGCGGCGTGGGCGTCTGGCTGGCGGTGCACATCGCCGGCGGCGAAGATCCCTTCATCCCGGCTCAGCTGGCCGGTCTGATGGCCAGTGCTGTCGGCATGATCGCCGGCTCGCTGGTGAAGCAGTGGCTGCCCCATGACCATGAGGTGCACAACCGCCTGCGCCACGGCCACCATGCCGCAGCCTCCAATGGTGTCGCCCACGAAGGCATCGGGGTCATCCACCGCCATTGAGCGCGTATCGGGGAACCCCGGGCGCGCCGGCGCGTCTGTTCTCCGGATGCCCGCCGATAACCAGGACTCTTCAGCCTTGATCCCCACCGCCTTGCCGTCCGCCCACAAAACCATTGCTGTCGCCCTCACCGGGGCCTCGGGCATGCCTTATGGCCTGCGTCTGGTGGAGTGCCTGCTGGCCGCTGGCTGCCGGGTGTGGTTGCTTTACTCCCAGGTGGCCCAGATCGTCGCCCGGCAGGAGATGGACATCGCCCTGCCGGCCCGCCCGGAGGAAGTGGAGGCCCAGCTCGGCGCCCGCTTCAAGGCGGCGCCGGGGCAGCTGCGGGTGTTCGGCCGCGAGGAATGGTTCGCACCGCCGGCCTCCGGCTCCAACCCGCCGGATGCGATGGTGGTGTGCCCGTGCACCATGGGCACCCTGGCCTCCATCGCCGCGGGCCTGGCCGGCAACCTCATCGAGCGGGCTGCCGACGTGGTCATCAAGGAAGGCCGCAAGCTCATTCTGGTGCCCCGGGAGACGCCTTTCTCGGCCCTTCACCTGGAGAACATGCTGCGCCTGGCGCGCATGGGCGTGGTCATCCTGCCCCCCAACCCGGGCTTCTACCATCACCCGAAAACCGTGGACGACCTGGTGGACTTCGTCGTCGCCCGCATCCTCGATCAACTCGCCGTACCCCACGCCCTGATGGCGCGCTGGGGGGAGGCGCAGGCGGCTGCCGACGTCATTCCGGCGCCCTCGTCGCATCAGTGACACATCCCCCCTGCACCCCCGGGCGCAGGCCGTCAGGAGCGAGAAGCATGAGCACCACCGTCGACACCGTCGAGATCCCCCTCTTTCCCCTGGGTACGGTCCTGTTTCCGGACGGCGTGCTGCCCCTCAAGCTGTTCGAGGCGCGCTACCTGGACATGGCGGCCCGCTGCATGCGCGCCAATGCCCCCTTCGGCGTATGCCTGATCCGCGAAGGCGGCGAGGTGGGCGCACCGGCGGTACCCCACGGGGTGGGGGCGATTGCCCGCATCACTGGCTGGGACATGGACAAGCCCGGTCTGCTCTTCATCACCACCCGGGGGGGCGAGCGCTTCCGCATCGTCGAGCAGACGACGCGCCCCGACCGGCTGCTTACAGCGCATATCGCCCTGCTGCCCGAGCCGCCGGTGCAGCCCGTGCCGGAGGCCCTGGCGGACGTGCTGCCCCTGCTCCGGGCCATCGTGGCCGATGCGGGAGAGGAGGCTTTCCCGTTGCCTCATCGCTTCGATGACGCCACCTGGGTGGGCTACCGCCTGGCCGAAATCCTGCCCATCCCGGTGCAGGCCCGCCAGCGCTTGCTCGAGCTGGACGACCCCATTTCACGACTGGAGATCATCCAGGCCTACCTGCGCCAGCACAAGCTGCTGGGGGACGACTGAGCGGGTGTGAGAAACCCGCTTCCCTCAGTTCGAGGCCTGCGCTCGCCTTGACCGGCAGCGCAGTTCCCGTGGGGTCGAATGAACCTGGTTTCCTCGGTTGTCCTCCCCGAACCAGACGCAAACCCAATGCTGACGCGGGTTTGCCCGCCACTGGCCGGATCACCCGATGGGTGAAGCTGAAGGGGTTTATGGGACGCGCGGAGGGCGGCTGGAGGGACTGTGGGGGCGACTTCAGTCGCCCGCGG
>NZ_JBIJDC010000089.1:0-19598 GCF_044344315.1 Zoogloea sp.
GTTGACCACGACCGTGCCCTTGGCCGGATCGACGGTGGCGCCGGTGACAGTAAGGGTGTCGCCGTCCGGGTCGGTGTCGTTGCCCAGCACATTGACGGTGACGGGCTGATCTTCGATGGTCGTGGTGCTGTCCGGGTTGGCGACGGGGGCGTCGTTCACCGGCGTCACGTTAACCGTGACGGTGCTGGTGGCGGTGCCGCCATTGCCGTCGCTGATCGTGTAGTTGATGACCACCGGACCGTTGAAGTTGGCGGCCGGCGTCAAGGTGAGGGTGCCGTCAGGATTGACCACCACACTGCCCACGGCCGGATTGACGGTCGCGCTGGTGACCGTGAGAGGATCGCCCTCGGGGTCGCTGTCGTTGCCCAGGACCGGTACCGTAACCGGGGTGTTCTCAAGGGTGGTGGCGACGTCCGGGTTCGCAACGGGGCTGTCGTTCACCGGGGTGACATTGACCGTAACGGTGGAGGAGGCCGTACCGCCCTTGCCGTCGCTCACCGTGTAGGTGATGACCACCGGGCCGGTGATGTCCTGCGCCGGGGTGAAGGTCAGGGTGCCGTCGGGATTGACGACGACGGTGCCGCGGGTGGGGTCTACCGTGGCACCGGTAACGGTGAGCGGGTCGCCGTCCGGGTCACTGTCGTTGCCCAGGACATTGACGGTCACCGGCACGTCTTCGGGTGTGGTGGCCACGTCGGGCAGGGCGACGGGAGCGTCATTGACCGCCGCGACGTTGATGGTGACCGTTGCTGTCGAGGTGCCGCCCTTGCCGTCGCTGATGGTGTAGGTGACGGTATCCGGGCCGTTGAAGTCGGGGTTGGGTACATAGCGCAGGCTGCCATCGGGATTGATGGTGACCTGGCCGTTGCCGGCCGTGGCGCTGGTGACCACCAGGGCGTCGTTGTTGGCGTCGCTGTCATTGGCCAGGACGTCCACGGTCAGGGGCTGGTCTTCGGTGCCGGTGACGCTGTCATCGGTGGCGACAGGCGGGGTGTTGATGGTCTGTGTAGTGATCGCTGCCGCGGGCAGGAACTCGACCCCGTCAGCCGTGGTGGCGTAGTTGTAGGCGACGGGCGTCACCTCTTCGAGAACGCGCACGAGGCGCACGAAGTCGTGGGTCTGATCCCCCAGGCTGCCGCCGGTGAGGCCGGCTGCCGGGTCTTCCAGATCCTCGAAGGGGTCCTTGCCGGCGTTGAGGGCCTGGATCACCTTGTCGGCGTCGGCCCCCAGGCTGGAAATGGCGTTCTCGCTGCGCTCCGGCGTGGCCGTGGCAAAGAACTCGTCATTGAGCAGCAGCTCGCGGTTCGGCCCGACACTGATCTTGGCACCACTGGGCAGTTGCAGTTCGACCACTGCGCCATTGCGGGTGACGATCTCCTGGCCCTCGGTGACCACGTCCCCCGGCTTGATGGCGCTGAGCTTGCCGCTGCTGTCGCGCAGATAGGCTTCGCCCTGGACGAAGACGACAGTGCCCTTGGCGACGGTGTTGGTGGCGGCAGTGACGGGGGAGGGCGAGGTGGCCATGACGGTCTCCGATAATCGGTTTTTTAGATGAGATGGAATCTACGACGGAGCGGAAGACGCCGCTATTGTCCACAAGGACAGGTCGCGTGACGAATGCCACGCGAGAGGGTGGGTCAGCGGACGCCGTGCACCCGGAGGGCCAGCTGCAGACGGTCCGCAACCTGGAGCTTTTCGAAAACGGCCTTGAGGTGCGCCTTGACGGTCCGCTCGGTGATGCCGAGTGCGTCGGCAATGGCGATGTTGCTTTCACCGACCGCAGCGTGATGGGCGACTTCCCGCTCCCTTTCGGTCAGCGGGCGGGCCCAGTCGGCGAGCCCGGCGCGGGGCAGTCTGCTGTCCACAAGGCGTAGCAGCCGCGATAGCAGGGCGCGCCCGACCCACAGTTCTCCGCTGGCAACGACTTCAAGGGCTTGAAGCAGAGTGTCGACCGGAGCATGACTGTGACAGTAGCCGCTGGCCCCCGCATTGAGCACGGCGAGGCCCTCGTCATCGTCCGGACGGGATGAGGTGGCCAGGATGGTGAGGCCGGGCGCATTTTCCTGCCATGCCCGATGGGCCCACAGGGGAGGGCTGCCGGCAGGGGCGCTGCCCAGATCGATCACCACCAGGCGGTGGCCGGCCTTGCGCCAGGTTTCGAGCCCCTCGATGTCGAGGGCACGGATCGGGCTGGATGACAGGGCCTGCCAGCGTGCGGCGAGTAGGTCGTCCGGGGTGAGAATCAGCAGCGGTTGAGTGCTCATGGGCGGGGGCAACGTTCGGTCAGCGTTCGGTCAGGGCGTTGGCCTTGGCACGGAGGACGGGTTTCATCAGGTAGCTGAGGAGGGATTTCTTGCCGGTCAGGATGTCAACTTCGGCGACCATGCCGGGAATGATGGGCATGCGGGCGTCGCCGATGGTGCTGTTGGTGGTGCGCACGCGCACGATATAAAAGGCATTGCCCTTCTCGTCGGTGATGGTGTCGGCGCCGATGTGATCGAGGGTGGCTTCGAGCCCGCCATAGGTGGAGAAGTCGTAGGCAGTGAACTTGACCAGCGCGGCCTGCCCGGGCCGCAGGAAGGCGATGTCTTTGGGCTGGACACGGGCCTCGAGGAGCAGGGCGTCGTCGCTCGGCACAATCTCGATGATCTCCTTCCCGGGCTGGACGACGCCGCCGACGGTGTTGGCGAAGAGCTGCTTGACGGTGCCGTTCATGGGCGCACGGATCTCCGCCTGCTTGACCCGGTCGGCCAGGCCTTCGCTACCGGCTGACAGGGCGGCGAGCTTGGCGTTGGTGTCGGAGAGTTCGCTGCGTGCCTGGTTGCGCAGGTTCAGCCCCACTTCCTCGATTTTGTTCTGGGCTTCCGAGATGGCTGCCTGAATGCGCGGGATCTGTGCACTGGCGGCATCCCGTTCGCCCCGGTAGCGGGCCACGTCGCGCTCCAGGCGCAGCAGTTCCACCTCGGAGACGGCGCCCGTCTTGGCGAGGGGGCGGGTCACCTCGAGCTCCTTCGCGGTGAGGGTGTAGCTCTGGTTGGCCTGTTCGCGCTTGGCGGTGAGTTCGTTAAGCTCCTGGCGGCGCTGGGACAGCTGCTGGCGGGCGATGCCCACTGTTGCTTCCAGTTCCAGGCGCTTGTTCTCGTAGGCGCTGCGCTCCTGCTCGACGAGATCGGGCGCCTCCTTGATCAGCTCGGGTGGCGGTACAAAGGGCTTGCCGTGGGCCACCGCGGTGAGCCGTGCAGCTTTGGCGAGCAGGGCGATGTACTGGGCCCGGTTTTCCCGCAGTGAGGACACGAAGCGCGTCGGGTCCACCTTGAGCAAGAGCTGTCCGGTCTTCACCTGCTGGCCTTCTTTGACGAGGATCTCGGAGACGATGCCGCCGTCGAGGCTCTGCATGACCTGAACCTGGCGAGAGGGAATGACCTTGCCTTCGCCACGGGTCACTTCGTCGAGCTGGGCAAAGGCGGCCCACACGATCAGCACGAGTACGGCGAGGCAGGTGGTCCAGACGGCGATGCGGCTGCCGCGGAGCTTCTGCTCCGACATGGCCCACTCGGCGTCGGCCATGTAGTCGGCGTCGTCGTGGATCTCGCGGCGCTCTGCGCCGTCGAGGATTCGGTCAAAGCTGCGAGAGCAGCGCTGGTAGATGGCGTTGTAGAGGGGCTGGAAGAGGGCGATGAGCGCTTTCATGATGTCACCCCGCGCGTCCGATGCGACCTTGCTGCAGGGCTTCGACCACCTGGGCCTTGGGCCCGTCGGCGACGATCTGGCCTTGGTCGAGGACGATAAGCCGGTCCACCAGGTCGAGCAGTGAGGTGCGATGGGTAACCAGAATCATGGTCTTGCTGGCGGCAAAGCGGCGCAGGCGCTGCTTGAGACCTTCTTCGCTCTGGTGGTCCATGCTGCTGGAGGGCTCGTCAAGGAGCAGGATGGGCGGGTCGTTGAGGAGTGCCCGCGCAATCGCCACGGCCTGGCGCTGGCCGCCGGAGAGGGATTCTCCGCGCTCGCCGATGGGCATCTCGAAGCCCTGGGGATGGGTATCGGCAAACTCCCGGACGCCGGAGAGCTCGGCGGCGGCGAGGATGGCGCTGTCGTCGGCAAAGGGTGCGCCCATGGCGATGTTGTGCTTGAGGGTGCCGTAGAAGAGGGTCACGTCCTGGGGGACGAAGCCGATGGCCCGTCGCAGCTCGGCGGGGTCAATCTGGCGTGAGTCGATGCCGTCGATGAAGATGGCGCCCTCGGTGGGTTGGTAGAGGCCGAGGACGAGCTTCTCAATGGTGGTCTTGCCTGAACCGATGCGCCCGATGATGGCCACCTTTTCGCCGGCCTTGAGGCGGAAGCTGATCTTCTTGAGCACGGCCTGGTCGCGACCGGGGTAACAGAAGCTGACGTCCTTGAACTCGATGTCACCATTGAAGCTGGGGCGGTGCACGAAGCTGGCGCCTTCCGGCCGCTCGATGGGCAGTTCCATGTGGGAGTTGACCGAGGCCAGGGAGGTGCGGGCGTTCTGGTATTGCATCATCAGGCCCGCCACCTGCCCGAGGGGCGCCATGGCCCGGCCGGACAGCATGGACGCGGCAATGATGCCGCCCATGGACATGTTGCCCTCGGACAGTTCGTAAACGCCGACGATGATCACCGCGATGTTGACGAATTGCTGCATGAACTGGGCGAAGTTGACCGTACCCGAGGAGAGCAGCTTGAGGCGGCCGCCGATCTGGGCGATGAACAGGGTAGCGCGCTCCCACTGGCGCTGGATCAGGCCTTCGGCGCTGAGAGTCTTGACCGTCTCGAGCCCCACCAGGCTTTCCACCAGGGTGGCGTTGCGCTGGGCGCTGGCACGGTAGGTGGTCTCGGTGAGCTCGTGCATCTTGTCCTGAGTCACCAGGGTGACAAACAGCACGGCGAGCATGCCGACCAGCGGCGGCAGCAGCAGCCAGGGCGAGATCCACACCATCACCAGCAGGAACAGTAATACGAAGGGTAGGTCGATGAGGGTGGTGACGGTGGCTGAAGCGATGAAGTCCCGGACTCCTTCGAAAGCCCTCAGGTTGGCGGCGAATGAGCCCACTGATGCCGGCCGGGCGTCCATGCGCAGGCCGAGGACGCGTTCCATGATGCGTGCCGAGAGCTGTACGTCGATGCGCTTGCCGGCGGTGTCGACGATGTAGGCCCGTAGCGTCCGCAGGATGAAGTCGAAGAGCAGCACCAGCATGGCACCGACGGCCAGTACCCACAGGGTTTCGACGGCATGGTTGGGCACCACCCTGTCATAGACCGTCATCGAGAACAGGGGGATGGCCAGGGCGAACAGGTTGATCACCAGCGCCGCCAGGAGGGTGTCCCGGTATAGGCGCCAGTTTTCAAGAACAGTACCCCAGAACCAGTGATTGGCGCGTATCGCCTTGACTTGAGGCGAGCGCGCCTCGAAGCGGAAACGCGGCCTGACGAAGCACACCAGCCCGGTGTAAATGGCTGCCATATCGTCGGCGCTGAGATCGTCAGCCGATTCACCGGCTTCGGGAAAGCGCACCCGGGCGCCTCCGTCGGGTAGGCGCTCGAGGAGAACGCAGGCCCGGCGGTCTTGGAGAAGCAGGATAGCCGGGAGCAGGTTGGGGGTAATTTCGTGTATCGACTTGCGGACGATCCGGGCTGTCATGCCGGCACGTGATGCGGCTCGTGGCAGCAGGGCGGGTGTCAGGCGGTTGTCTACCAGGGGCAGGCCGGCGGAGAGCGCCTCCGGGCTGAAGGGGTTACCGTGGAGGCGGGTCAGGACAACCAGCGCATCGAGCAACGGGTCTTCGTGGGTCGCGGCTTCGCCCGGATGCCAGAGGTTGTCGGCGGCGCCCGCGTCGGGGGCGCGGGGCTGTGCGGCAGGGGATGCTGCTTCAGTCATCGGCACAATCGTTTCGTGGTCGTTTCACGGCCCGGCAGCCACTGCGCGGACCGGGAGGGCGCCACAGGCGGGGCCGATGGCGTCCGGATTGTAGGGATAACGGGTCCCGCAGGGGGAACTTGAGCCTCATGGCAGGCGGTGGCCGGTCAGGCCATGCCGGGTGGATCAGATCACGTCGTCGGGGCCAAGCAGGTTAAGACCTTGGCGGAGGCGGGCGCGGGCGCCCTTGCGGGCCATCAGCTTACGTTGGGCGTCGGGAGGGAGGTCGGTCAGGCGTAGCAGGCCGCGGTCGATCAATACATCCACCACGTCTTCAATAACCCGGATCAGGTCGGCGTCGAGGCGGGCGAATTCAGAGGGCCCTGCGAGGGCTGCCAGATCGGGATGGCCGTGGGGGAGCTCTTCCTGGTGGCCAGTGCCGGCCTGGGTGAAGAGGGCTGTGACGGCGCCGGAGGCGTCTCGTTGGACATAGGGCATGGGCAGGCTCGCGCAGATTGGAAAAAGGCGCTCCGGGGAGCGCCTTTCCGATCAGGCCGCAGGGCTTTGCAGCTCCTTTGGCAGGGGGAAGGTCACTCTTTCGGGGACACCATCAAGAGCCTTTACGGATGCCGCCCCCATTTCCTTGAGACGGGCGATCACGGCATCCACCAGCACTTCCGGCGCGGATGCGCCGGCGGTGACGCCAATGCGCTTCTTGCCGGCGATCCAGTCAGGATCGATGGCTTCGGCATTGTCAATGAGGTAGGCCGGCACGCGCAGGAGCTCGGCCACCTCACGCAGGCGGTTGGAGTTGGAGCTGTTCACCGATCCGACCACCAGCACCAGGTCAGACTGGGGAGCCATGAACTTCACGGCGTCCTGGCGGTTCTGGGTGGCGTAACAGATGTCGTCCTTCTTGGGCCCGACAATGTTCGGGAAGCGCGCGCGCAGCGCATTTACGATGGCTGCGGCGTCGTCTACCGAAAGGGTGGTCTGGGTGACATAGGCCAGCATGTCCGGGTCGCTCACCTCCAGGCCCGCAACGTCGGCAGCGCTTTCGACCAAGTAGATGCCATCCTTGACCTGACCCATGGTGCCTTCGACCTCCGGATGGCCCTTGTGACCAATCATGATCAGCTCGCGGCCCTGCTCGCGCATGCGGGTAACCTCGATATGCACCTTGGTGACCAGCGGGCAGGTGGCATCGAAGACACGCAGGCCGCGGGCTTCGGCCTCGCCGCGTACCGACTGGGGCACGCCGTGGGCGCTGAAGATAACGGTGTTGCCGGCCGGTACGTCATCCAGGGATTCGATGAAGACCGCGCCCTTGGCACGCAGGCCATCCACGACGAAGCGGTTATGGACAACCTCGTGGCGCACGTAGATGGGGGCGCCGTAAAGGGCCAGGGCACGCTCGACGATCTCGATGGCGCGTTCCACCCCGGCGCAAAAGCCACGGGGATTGGCGAGCAGGACTTCCATACTGGGGCTCCAGGGCTCAGCTGACGCCGATCACTTCGACTTCGAAGCGAATGGACTTGCCGGCAAGGGGGTGGTTGAAGTCGATCACGGCATGGGTGTCGAGCACCTCGCGGATCAGGCCGGGGTAGCGGGTCCCGTCGGGCGCAGTGAACTCCATGATGACCATCGGCTCGACCGCAGTGCCATCAGGGAAGTCTTCCAGGCGGACCTTTTCGACCAGATCCTCACGGTGAATACCGAAGGCGTTCTCGGGCTCCAGCATAAAGGTGTGGTGCTCACCGACGCTGATACCCGCCAGGCAGCGCTCCAGGGTCGGGGCGATATCGCCGTGACCCAGCTGCATGGTGGCAGGCTGGGATTCGAAGGTACTGATCAGCGCCTGACCGTTGTCCAGGGAGATGCGGTAGTGGAGGGTCAGCAGGCTGTCGGGCTGGACGATCTGGGTCATGAGAGTTTCTCTTGGACGGTGGCGTGGCGGCTTTCGCGAACCTGGGCGATGAACATCAGGACGACGCCCACACAGATGGCGGAGTCGGCCACGTTGAAGGCGGGCCAGCCGTAGCGGCCGATGTGGAAGTACAGGAAGTCGACCACCGCGCCGAAGACGAAGCGGTCGATGACGTTGCCGATTGCACCGCCGATGATCAGGGAAAAGGCCAGCGGCTGGAGCAGTTCGTGCTGATGTTTTGCCAGCAGGCGCAGCAGCCATCCGCAGATGAGGGTGGCCAGGGCCACAAAAAACCAGCGCTGCCAGCCCCCCTGGTCGGCGAGGAAGCTAAAGGCCGCGCCCGGGTTGAAGGCCAGGACAAGATCAAAATAGTTGGTGACGTGGATGACCTCGCCGTTGCGCAGGGCGCCACGGACAAGGTGCTTGGTCCATTGGTCTATCAGAACGATGATGGCTGACAGACCGATCCAGTTGCCGAGGCGTAATTTCAAGGGCTGGGCTCCTGTTGGGGAAAGACGGCTCAGGCCACCGAGCGGGCTTCGCCGGTGCCATACAGGTTGGACGTGCACCGGCCGCAAAGTTCCGGATGGGCGTCGTCGTGGCCCACGTCTTCCCGGTAATGCCAACAGCGCTCGCATTTTTTATGGGTGGACGGGCTGACCAGGATCCCTTCATCAGCCTCGGATGACACCTTGACGAGAGTGCTCTTCGAGCAGATCAGTACGAAGCGCAGGTCATCACCGAGGCTGGCGAGAAGCGCGTACTTGCCTTCGGTGGCGCGGATCTCCACTTCGGCCTGCAGGGACGAGCCGACCTGGCCGGCGGCGCGCACGGCTTCGATCTCCTTCTGCACGTCGGCGCGGATGGCACGCAGGGCAGTCCAGCGTTCCAGCAGGGCGTCCTCGCCATCCTGGGCGGGCAGGCTGTGGAAGGCGTGGAGCATCACGCTGTCGTCGGCATCCTTGACGAGGAGCTGCCAGATCTCTTCGGCGGTGAAGGACAGGATGGGCGCCATCAGGCGCACCACCGACTGCAGGATGTGCCACAGGGCGCTCTGGGCCGAGCGGCGGGCCGCGGACTTGGTCTGGGTGGTGTAGAGGCGATCCTTGAGGACGTCCAGATACACGGCTCCAAGATCTTCGGAGGCGAAGTTCTGCAGGGCCTGCACGATGCGGTGGAATTCGTAACCGGCGTAGTCGGCTTCGGCCTGGGTCTGCAGCTTTCGGGTCAGGGCCAGGGCGTAGCGGTCGATCTCCAGCCACTCGGACACGGGCAGCATGTCGGTGCTGGCGTCGAAGTCGGCGGTGTTGGCCAGCAGGAAGCGCAGGGTGTTGCGCAGGCGGCGATATACCTCGACGACGCGGTCGAGGATCTCCTTGGAGATGGACAGTTCGCCGGAGTAATCGGTGGAGGCGACCCACAGGCGCAGGATGTCGGCACCGAGCTTGCCGGTGACTTCCTGGGGAACGACCACGTTGCCGAGGGACTTGCTCATCTTGCGACCGGCGCCGTCCACGGCGAAACCGTGGGTCAGCAGGGCCTTGTAGGGCGGGTGGCCGTCGATGGCGCAGCCGGTGAGCAGAGACGAGTGGAACCAACCCCGGTGCTGGTCGGAGCCTTCCAGGTACAGATCGGCACGCGGGCCGCTGGTGTGGCCGTCGGGGTGGGAGCCGCGCAGCACGTGCCAATGGGTGGTGCCGGAGTCGAACCACACGTCGAGGGTGTCGCTGATCTTGTCGTACTGGCCGGCTTCGGCGCCGAGAAGTTCGGCGGGGTCGAGCTTGAACCAGGCGGCGATGCCTTCCTTCTCGATACGTTGGGCGACCTCTTCCATCAGTTCGACGGTGCGCGGATGCAGCTCGCCGGTGGCCTTGTCGAGGAAGAAGGGAATCGGCACGCCCCAGTTGCGCTGGCGCGAGATGCACCAGTCGGGCCGGTTGGCGATCATCGCGTGCAGGCGCGCCTGGCCCCAGGCCGGGAAGAACTGGGTGGCATCGACGCCGCCGAGAGCCAGCTCACGCAGGCTCGGGCCGCCTTTGGGCTTGAGGTCCATACCCACAAACCACTGGGCGGTGGCGCGGTAGATCAGCGGCGTCTTGTGACGCCAGCAGTGCATGTAGCTGTGGGTGATTTTCTCGTGGGAGAAGAGGGCGCCCACTTCCTGCAGCTTGTCGACGATGACCGGATTGGCCTTCCAGATATGCAGGCCGCCGAAGAAGGGCAGGGATTCGGCATACACGCCGTTGCTCTGCACCGGGGTGAGGATGTCGTCGTTGCTGAAGCCGTTGGCCTTGCAGGAGTTGAAGTCTTCCAGGCCGTAGGCCGGCGCCGAGTGAACGATGCCCGTACCTGCGTCGAGGCCCACGTAGTCGGCGATGAACACCGGCGACAGGCGATCGTAGAAGGGGTGGCGGAAGTTGATCTTTTCCAGCTGGGCGCCGGCGGTGCGGGCGACGATGGTGCCTTCGATGCCGAAACGCTTGAGGCTGGGTTCGACCAGTTCGGTGGCCAGCACGAGCAGGCCGCGGGGCGTGTCCACCAGCGCGTATTCGTGCTCGGGGTGGGCGTTGAGGGCCTGGTTGGCGGGGATGGTCCACGGGGTGGTGGTCCAGATCACCGCCCAGGCATCCTTGCCGGCCGGGAGCTGCGGCAGGCCGAAGGCGGCGGCGAGCTTGTCCGGCTCTGCACAGGGGAAGCCGACGTCCACCGCCGGGCTGCCCTTGTCCTGGTATTCCACTTCCGCCTCGGCCAGGGCCGAGCCACAGTCGAAACACCAGTTCACCGGCTTGAGCCCCTTGAAGACCCAGCCGCGCTTGACCATTTCGGCCAGCGCACGCACTTCACCGGCTTCGTTGCCGAAGTCCATGGTGCGGTACGGGTTGTCCCAGTCGCCCAGCACGCCCAGGCGGATGAAGTCTTTCTTCTGCTCCTCGATCTGCTCAGCAGCGTAGGCGCGGCACAGTTCGCGGACCTTGTCGGCAGGCAGGCCCTTGCCGTGGGTCACTTCGATCTTGTGTTCGATCGGCAGGCCGTGACAGTCCCAACCCGGCACGTAGGGGGCGTCGAAGCCGGCCAGGGTCTTGGAGCGGACGATGATGTCCTTGAGAATCTTGTTCAGCGCATGACCGATGTGGATGCTGCCGTTGGCGTAAGGAGGGCCGTCGTGGAGCACGAACTTGGGCCGGCCGGCGGAGGCCTTGCGGATCTTCTGGTAGAGCTTGCGCTGCTGCCAGTCGGCCACCCAGCTTGGCTCGCGCTTGGCGAGGTCACCACGCATGGGAAAGGGGGTGTCGGGCAGGTTCAGGGTCTTGCGGTTGTCGGACATGGTCTGTGCTGCCTGTGAATTCAGAGGGGATTCTGTGCGAAGTAAGCACGCGCCTGGTTGGCGTCGCGGGCAATCTGGGCGGTCAGGGCGTCAAGGGTGTCGTAGCGTTCTTCGTCGCGTTGCTTGGCGAGGAAGTTCACCTTGAGGTGGGCGCCATAGCATTCGGCCGTCCAGTCGAAGAGATGTACTTCGAGGGTGGGCCGGCCGGCGTCGTTGATGGTGGGGCGTACGCCCACGCTGGCGACACCGGGCCACGGCTTGTCGGCGAGGCCCTCGACGCTGACGGTGTAGATGCCCATCACCGGTGGGCTGCGATGCTTGAGCTGGATGTTGGCCGTGGGGAAACCGATGCTGCGGCCGATCTTGTCGCCGTGCATGACCCGGCCGCTGATGCTGTAGGGGCGGCCGAGCAGACGGGCGGCGTGGGGCATGTCGCCCTCGGCGAGGGCCGCGCGGACGGCCGAGCTGGAAACGCGCTCACCTTCATGGACGAGGGTGTGCATGGCCTCGACACTGAAACCCACGCTCTGTCCGGCCGCTTCCAGCATGGCGAAGTCGCCCTGGCGGCCTTTCCCGAAGCGGAAGTCGTCACCGATCATCAGGTGCCGGGCGCACAGGCCGCGGATCAGGATGTCCTCGATGAACTGCTCGGCAGTGAGGGCGGCAAAGCGGGCGTTGAAACGGCCGATGTAGAGGCGGTCGACACCCTGATCGGCGATGCGCAGGATCTTCTCACGCAGGGAGGTGAGGCGGATCGGCCGGTTCTCGTGGGTGAAGTACTCGCGCGGGTGAGGCTCGAAGGTGAGCACTGCGGAGGGCAGGCCTGTGGCCCGCGACTTGGCCGTCAGTTTCGCGAGCAAGGCCTGATGGCCGCGGTGCACGCCATCGAAGTTGCCGATGGAGAGCACGCAGCCGTGGTCGGAGCGCTCGGGAATTCCGCGGAATACCTGCATGGAAGGAAGCGGGGAAAAGGCGCGATTATAGCGGCAAGGCTCGGGTGGGCGAAGCTGCAGCTTCAGCCCACCCCCACTGCGCAAGCTTCAGGCGCCCTGGCCGGCCCGCTCCCGATGGAAGCGGGCGACGTAGTCGGTGAGGGTTCCGGCTGCGATGGCATCACGCAGGTCGCGCATGAGTTGCTGGTAGTAGTGCAGGTTGTGGATGGTGGCCAGCCGCGCGCCGAGGATTTCGTTGAGGCGGTTGAGGTGGTGCAGATAGCCCCGGGAGAAGTTGCGGCAGGTGTAGCAGTCGCAGGATTCGTCGAGGGGGCGGGTGTCGGTCTTGTAGCGAGCGTTTCGGATCTTGATGTCGCCGTGGCGGGTGAACAGCCAGCCGTTGCGGGCATTGCGGGTGGGCATCACGCAGTCGAACATGTCGATGCCGGCCTGCACGGAGAACACGATGTCCTCCGGCGTGCCGACACCCATGAGGTAGCGGGGCTTGTCCCTGGGCAGGCGCGGTGCGGTGTGATGGAGGATGCGCTGCATGTCGTCCTTGGGCTCGCCCACGGACAGGCCACCGATGGCATAGCCGTGAAAGCCGACATCTTCCAGCCCGGCGAGGGACTCGTCGCGCAGGTTTTCATACATGCCGCCCTGGACGATGCCGAACAGGGCGTTGTCGTTTTCCAGTCGATTGAATTCGTCCTTGGAACGCTGGGCCCAGCGCAGGGACAGGCGCATGGAGTCGGCGGCTTCGGTGACGGTGGCGGGGTAGGGCGTGCATTCGTCGAAAATCATCACCACGTCGGAGTTGAGCACCTTCTGGATGCGCATGGACTCCTCTGGGGTGAGAAACAGCTTGTCGCCATTGACCGGTGAGCTGAAGCGCACGCCTTCCTCGGTGATCTTGCGCAGGGCGCCCAGGGAGAAGACCTGAAATCCGCCGGAGTCGGTGAGGATGGGGCCGTCCCAGGCCATGAACTGGTGCAGGCCGCCGAAGGCTTCCATCACTTCCAGGCCCGGGCGCAACCACAGGTGGAAGGTGTTGCCCAGGCAGATCTGGGCGCCGATGTCGCGCAAATCCTGCGGTGAGATGCCCTTGACGGTGCCGTAGGTGCCCACCGGCATGAAGGCCGGGGTGTCCACGGTGCCGTGGTTGAGGGTCAGGCGGCCGCGGCGGGCGGCGCCGTCGGTGGCGAGGAGTTCGTATTTCATGGGGCAGTCCGGGTCAGGAACATGGCGTCGCCGTAGCTGAAGAAGCGGTAGCGCTGTTCGATGGCGTGGGCGTAGGCGCGGCGGATGGTCTCCATGCCGGAAAACGCGGAGACGAGCATCAGCAAGGTGGATTTGGGCAGATGGAAATTGGTGATGAGGGCATCTGCCACCTGGAAGTCGTAGCCGGGCAGGATGAACAGGTCGCTCTCCGCCTTGCCGGCTTGCAGAGGGCCGGAGCGAGCTGCCGATTCCAGCGCACGCATGCTGGTGGTGCCGACACAGACCACCCGGCGGCCGGCGGCCCGGGTGGTAGCAATGGCGTCCACGGTGGCCTCGGGCACAAAGTAGGCTTCGGTGTGCATGCGATGTTCGGAAAGGTCGTGGGCGCGCACGGGCTGGAAGGTGCCAGCGCCCACGTTCAGGGTCACGAAGGCGCTGTTGATGCCCTGGGAGGCTAGTCGGGCCAGCAGGGCTTCATCGAAGTGCAGGCCGGCCGTGGGGGCGGCGACGGAGCCCGGGTCGCGGGCGTACACCGTCTGGTAGCGGGATTCGTCCGTGTTGCCGGCGGCGCGTTCGATGTAGGGCGGCAGTGGCAGGCGACCGTGGCGCTCAAGCAGGGCGACCAGATCGTCGGTGTCGGGAAAGCGCAGATGGAAGAACTCGCCAGCACGGCCGAGCACCTCCACGTCGAGCGCCTCTTCCAGGTGGAGCCGGGTGCCCGGCTTGGGCGACTTGCTGGCGCGGATCTGGGCCAGGGCCTCGTGGCTGCCGAGGGGGCGCTCAATCATCACCTCCACCTGGCCACCGGTGTCTTTGGTGCCGAACAGGCGGGCATGCATCACCCGGGTGTCGTTGAAAACCAGCAGATCACCGGGGGTGAGGAGACTGGGCAGATCGGCAAAATGCAGGTCGGCCAGACTGGGTTGTACCTGAAGCAGACGGCTGTCGGTGCGCCGATCCAGCGGTGCCTGGGCGATCAGCTCGTCGGGGAGCAGGTAATCAAAGTCGTTGAGATTCCAGGCCATGTGTTGATGCAGTCGGAGGTTTCGTAGATAATGCGCGGCTTCCCATGCCGGGATGGCGGAATCGGTAGACGCAGCGGATTCAAAATCCGCCGCCGCAAGGTGTGTGGGTTCGAGTCCCACTCTCGGCACCAGTTTTCTTCAGGCTCTCGCCGCGCGACACTGTTCTTCGGAAAGTCGCGCATGGTAGCGGGCCGGACGCCTCGCCGCAAATGCGGCGTGTTCTGCGTTCGGCAGCGCTGCGGCCGAGGGCATAATTTCCGATACCTGATTCATTCCGGACAGCCCCCATGGCCCTCGATCCCCAAGCCAAGGCCCTGCTCGACATGGTTTACCGCGTCGGCGCTCCCCGCTTCCATGAACTGGATGTGCATCAGGCACGTCATTCCTTCGAGAAGCTCCAGTTTGCCCTGCGCCCCGAGGCGCCGGCGGTGGCGTCGGTGACGGACGTGCCGATTCCCCGACCTCACGCCCGTGACGGGGTGCTCATGGCGCGGCTGTACCGGCCGATCCACTCCCGCCCCGATGATGCCTTGCCGGTCACCTTCTACTTTCATGGTGGCGGCTGGTGTGTTGGCAATATCCCCAGCTATGACGTGCTGTGCCGCGAGCTTGCCAATCACAGCGGGTGCGCCGTCCTGTCGGTTGACTACTGTCTTGCACCTGAGCACCCCTTCCCGGCGCCGGTGGATGACGCCCAGCGGGCGGTGGATTGGTCGCTGGCCAATGCGGCCCTGCTGGGGATTGACCCGGCGCGCTTTGCCCTGGCCGGAGATAGCGCCGGAGGAACCCTGAGCGCCGTCACCGCCTTGCAGATGCGCAATCGGGGTGGGCCTCAGGCTGCACTGCAGTTGCTGATCTATCCGTGTACCGACATCCTGAGCCAGCGTCCGTCCCGCCGGACTTACGCGAACGGTTTCTTTCTGGATACGGAGAGCCTGGCCTGGTTTTTTGAAAAGTACCTCCCCAATCAGGACGATTGGCAGGACTGGCGTGCGTCCCCTTTGCTGGCAGGGCGTTTTGACGGGCTGCCGCCGGCCACCTTTATCGTCGCGGGTTGCGATCCGCTGACCGATGATTGCAAGGCTTACGCGGAGGCGCTGCGCGAGGCCGGAGTGGCCGTAACGGTCCACGAGTTCGAGGGCATGGTGCATGGCTTCTTCACCCTCGGAAAGTTCTTCCCCCAGTCGAACGAGGCTGTCGCTGTGGGCGGACAGGCGCTGGGTGTGGCGCTGAGGGGCTGATGCAGACATCCCGCACACGGGGATGTTTAGATGCAGACGAAGCTGACGACCTGTGGGCTGTTGGAGCAACTGCGGCCGAGGGCAAAGTGCCCGCGGCCCCGCAAAACGACTTCTTCACGGGACAGCAGGAACTCCCGTTCCCCGTCGATCTGAACAAAGGTTCCGTTGCTGCTGCGATCGATCAGTACGAACTTGTCGCCGCGCAGTTCGATTTCGGCGTGACGCCGGGATGACTGCGTATCCGCGATCACCAGGTCTGCCGCCGGGTCCCGGCCAATGCGGGCACTGGGCTTGGTGGCATTGAGCGTCAGGGCCACGGCGTCGAGATAGAGCCGTAGCTCCGGCTCGGTGTCGAGCAGGAAGTGGTCACTCTGGACGATCGTCAGCTCACCCACCGCTTCACACATCAGCTCGCACAGTTCCACCGGTCGGGTCACGCCCCGGATGACCCGGGGCGGCAGCGTATGCAGCACCGAGCGCCACTCCGGGCCCAGGCGCCGGGCTGTCTCGGCTGCCGTGATGGCCTTGCCGGGGGAGGCCAACTCGGCAAGGCGAGCAGCAAAGTTCACGGTGTCACCGAATACATCGGTGCCGCTGGCGACGACCGCACCAAAATGAAAGCCGATCCGGACGGCAAGGCGTTGCTCGGGCGCAGCCGGGAGCTCTTTGATCGTTTGGTGGATGGCGAGGGTTGCATCAGCTGCGCTGTCTGCATCCCGGAATACAGCCATCAGGCCGTCACCGGTATGTTTGACGACCCGGCCGCCCTTGGTTTCGACAGCAATTCGCATGGTGCGGATGCTCCTGTCCACAACCTCAAAGGCCGACTTGTCGCCCACACGCTGATACAGCTGTGTGCTGCCGACAAGATCGGCAAACAGGACAGCGCATTCATGAGGGGGAGGAGTGGACTGGGACATCAGGCAGCAGGCAACTTCGGAAGCGTGATTTTAGCGGACTTCGTGACTTTATCCGCGCTTGCGAAAGTAACAAATTTACCTCGCCCCATACCTGTACCGGATTTCGGCTGTCGGCGAGGCTCGGAATTCGATGTTTTTGCGCAACTTCTGGTGGTTTTCCTTGATCCAAGACGCAGCGGATGTACTGGGGCGATGAGATAATACCGAGCTAGGCCGCAGCCGGCCTGTCGCCAATGTGGCACTTCACGTCTGTCTGGAAGGGGTTTCATGAAACGAGTTGATGATTTCCGTTTACGCTTCGGCAAGCAGGAGTTGGTGCCAATTGTGATCGGCGGTATGGGGGTGGACATCTCCACTGCAGATCTGGCACTTGAGGCTGCTCGGCTGGGCGGGATTGGTCACATCTCGGATGCAATGGTGAAGACGGTTGCCGACCGTCGCTTCAATACCAAGTACGTCAAGGACAAGCTCAAACAATACAAGTATAACGTCGCCAACTCAGACAAGTCTGTTGTCCAGTTCGACCTCGGTCAGCTTGCCGAGGCGACCAGTCTCCACGTGGGGCGCACCATGGAGGCCAAGCGCGGTCCTGGCATGGTCTTCGTGAACTGCATGGAGAAGTTAACCATGAATGCGCCGAAGGAAACCCTTCGCGTGCGTCTTGCGTCCGCACTCGATGCCGGGGCCGATGGCATCACCCTGGCAGCCGGTCTCCATCTTGGTTCCTTCGCACTGATCGAGGATCATCCGCGCTTCCGGGATGCGAAGCTCGGCATCATCGTTTCTTCGCTCCGCGCGCTGCAGTTGTTCCTCCGCAAGAGTGCCCGCACCAACCGCATGCCTGACTACGTTGTGGTTGAAGGCCCCCTGGCCGGCGGTCACCTGGGCTTCGGCATGGACTGGGCCAAGTACGACCTGGCTACTATCGTTGCCGAGATCCAGGCCTGGCTGATTGCGGAGAAGCTTGAGATACCTGTGATTCCTGCGGGTGGCATTTTCACGGGTAGCGATGCGGTGTCCTTCCTGGAAAATGGCGCAGGTGCCGTCCAAGTGGCAACGCGCTTTACCGTGACCCGTGAGTGCGGCCTGCCCGAGGATGTGCAACAGCATTATTTCAAGGCCAGTGAAGAAGAAATCGTGGTCAATCAGATTTCTCCCACAGGCTACCCCATGCGCATGCTGACCGGCAGTCCGGCAATCGGGTCCGGGATTCGCCCCAACTGTGAGGCTTATGGTTATTTGCTGGATAGCACCGGCAATTGCTCCTACATCGATGCCTATAACCGCCAGGTTGAGTTGCATCCTGGTGTCAAGAAGATTTCGGTGATGGAGAAGACCTGTATGTGCACCCACATGCGGAATTTCGATCTGTGGACCTGCGGGCACTATACCTACCGCCTCAAGGACACGTCCCGGAAGGGGGAGGACGGCAATTACGAAATTCTCTCTGCTGAGCACGTTTTCCGTGATTACCAGTTCAGCACTGACAACAAGCTCGCTTTGCCGGATTGATGACTTTCGTTCCTTGAGCAACAAAAAGCCCGGTTGATAGCCGGGCTTTTTGTTGCGGCTTATCCGGTCTTGATCTGGAAGAAACGCGCAGCTGCGTCCGTAGGAAGGTTCATGCCAGTAGCACGTGCGCGTTTCAGCAACTCCCAGTAATAGCGATAGGAAGCCCGGTCGTGGAGCTTGCCTGCGTACTGTATCGGCCCCCACGCCGCGTCCTGGGCAGCGATCAGGATGGAGGAGGCGTCCTCGACTTCGGAAAAGTCTGGACGCATGGCCTCGATGATGGGGACGATCTGGTTCGGGTGGATGCTCCACATGCGCAGGTAGCCAAATTCCCGGCGGGCCCTCTCGGCGTCGCGGCGGATGTAATCCAGATCCTTCAGCTCGGTGGTCACGTTGTGGGATGGCACGACACCGTTGGCCAGGGCGGCTGCGGCAATGTCACACTTGGCGCGCGCTACGAGGGGGTGGTCGAATTGCCCGGGGCTGCGCATGGCCGCACCTGGGATGGCGCCATGATGACCACTGACGAAGTCCATCAGGCCAAAATCGAGCGATTCGACCCGATCCAGCGCAGCGATGTCCCATGCGTCGCGTAGCGCGCCATGGGTCTCGATCAGGACGTGGACGGGGATCGCCCTCTCAACGCCGTGCCGTTCTTCGGCGCTGCGAATACTTTCGATCTGGCGCGCGGCATCGGCGACGCTGCGCGGTTTGGGAATGGTGAGAAAGGCCAGCCGGTTGCCGGCCCTGCTCACCAGGATCTCTACATCCTGCTCCCAGTGGGGGTGGGTGATGTCATGAATGCGTGCGCCCACCCGGCCGAAGCGATTGTCGTCTGACAACACCAATGCCGCAGCCATCTCCGCGTGTTCGGCCTCGGCCCCGGCGTGGGCACCATCCTCACAGTCACAGGTGATGTCGAAGACGGGGCCGAGCTCTTCCTGCAGCGCCAGCGCCTTGCGCATCAGTTTCTCGCTACCAGCGTAGTGGTCAACCGCCGGGAGGACGGGGAAGGGCTTTTCGCCCTGGAAAAGAACGTGCTCAGGATGGGGTAGGGAGGACATGTGTGCAGTCGGCTGGGGCAGATGGGCGGAGATTAGCAAAAACCGGTCAACAAAAAAACGCGGGGGCGTTTCCGCCCCCGCGTCTGATCCTGCTGCAGGATACTGTCAGGCAAATCAGCCCAGCAGATCCTTGACGCCATCACGCTCTTCGAGAAGTTCGTTGAGGGTGTGGGTCATGCGCTCACGGGAGAATTCGTCGATTTCCAGGCCCTGAACGATCTTGTACTCGCCATTCTCGGTGGTGACCGGGAAGCCGTAGATGATGCCTTCGGGGATGCCGTAGGAACCGTCGGACGGAATGCCCATGGTGACCCATTCGCCATTGGAGCCCAGCACCCAGTCGCGGATGTGGTCGATGGCGGCGTTGGCGGCGGAGGCAGCGGAAGACAGGCCGCGGGCTTCGATGATGGCGGCGCCACGCTTGCCAACGGTGGGCAGGAACACGTCGCGGTTCCAGGCTTCGTCATTCACCAGAGCCGGCACCTTGTCGCCGTTGGAGGTGGTGAAGCGGTAGTCGGCATACATCGTGGGGGAGTGGTTGCCCCACACGACC
>NZ_JBIJDC010000090.1:0-19596 GCF_044344315.1 Zoogloea sp.
GACGCCGACCGGCGGTGGGAAGATTGACTGTTGAAGCGTCCATGTGTCCTCCAGAAGATGGTGTTGGAGGACATGATCGTCAGGGGATTACGAGCGACTGAGAAGATGACTTGGCTGGACGCTTACGGAAAACCGGCCTGCCGGCCGGTCATTGGGAAACGGTACTTGACGGGGATGTCCTTAGAAGGTGCTAGGCCGCTTGCTCAGGTTGCCAGCAAGTCTGAGTTTCATGTGAACGACTGCCCCTTCTCTAGGGACGACTTGCCAAGAACATAAGCAGTGCGGAAAAGACGAGACCATAGACCGTGGCCAAGATATTGCGAACTAACAGGGGGAATGGCAAGGCTCTCAGCTTTTGAGAGAAGTGCCAAAGGTTCGCGAATAGCAAGAAAACCCCGACAACAGCCAAGACTAAGGACATTACGACCGAGAGCCAATTCTGAGGGGGCTGCTTGATGTACCACTTGCTTGCCGCCAAAACGAAGCCAGCGATCCCGATATTTCGTATGTTATCAAAGATCATTTTGATGACAACATCGCTTTCGCAGGCGTCACACAGAACTTGGCTAATTTTGGTATTACCTTGTCGCATAGAGGCTTTCATGACTTCAGACGGGAAATTGCGGCCTAACGTGAAAGTAACCGGCCTTGCGCGCAAGGTCCGTTTCGCACAAGGTCTGTGTTGACCGCAGGGTTAGGCGCCTGATGGCACAGACGATTATTCATAAAGCCAAACGCTAAGAGATATATTGAGTTCGCCAAGCCGCACCAGCAACTCGGGTTCAATGCAGAGCGACAACGAACCAGACGCCGCTTTGCAATCGAGATATGGGCGGTAGCCTAATCCCTTGAGATGGCTGAGCGCCTCTGATCTGGGTGAAAGCAGATCAATCCACTGATCGATTTGTTCTTCGATAGTGTGATCAACATTCGCGTTGAGTAACTCTAGTTTCCATATGCCAAGATGCGAGATGTATCGATGGCCATTCTCATACTCGGCGGAATCGCTGACCTTCACCGATTGAGTAGGGGTGAGATCGAGTAGGCGAGTTACATCATCCGGGTTGACGTCTTCGCTACAAAACACTAATTGCGTAGTGTTCGCCGTCGACTCAGAAATTGCGCGCTGTTTCATGGGCTGCTTTTACGAACTGGACTGACGAATCAAATATGACTACGTAGCGGGTCTCGGAGAATGAATGCGAAAGGAGTACGCGGGCGTATCCAATTTCTTGACCGTCATTCCGCCGGATAAAGATTGTGACGGCGTCAATGATGCCAACAAGCTCAGATGCGTGCTTCACGTTTCCGAGGTCGTCGATTTCTTGTGACCATGTAACTTCGATGGGCTTGGCGGCGCGATCGTAAACAGACAACCCGTCGATATACGCTTTGCGCTTTGATTTGTTGAAAATGGGAAGCTGAATCAACGCCTCGGCGTGGCTGCGCTCTCTGAGTTCGGGGTGAGATATGGCGCCAACGATTAGTCTTTCGTCCGACTTTGCATCTTCGTGAATGGTGCGCGTCAGCCTGTAGCTGCGGTATGCGGTGGCGGCAGAAAAGATCGCGGTTAGCGCTGCCAGCGTCGCGGTAGCGACTGAAGTGGCTTGAGTGGTGATGCAGTCCATAGGCATACGAGGTATGTGCGAGGGCGTGTTCGAGACGCCTAACGATAGAGCTCAATGGCTGGCGGGCAGCGAAGCTGGCCGACAGTCCGGTGCAGCGGATTGTTATGGCTTGGGTTTCTCATTGGACGAAAAATTGCGAATGATTTTGATGGTTTCTGCAATGTCATAGCCGTTACCGGATTCATCCATGGGCAAAGCCATCGTAAGATTTTTACCCCGAGCCATGATGAGATAACGGATGCCGACTCGTAGGCTAAAGCCGCAACCACGAGGTAGCCCGTCAATGTTTTCAGTTTCAACAACACTATCCGTGCCTGGCTCTCCTTTAAGTGCCTCCATCTCTGAAAAGTGGATTTGATCGACTAGACGATTAGGACCTCGGTCAGATGGGATTTTTTGCAGTTCGGCCGCCGTGCCAATGAATACGCTTTCTGCATATTGATATGCTCCTTTTACAACCTCTGCCCATGGCTTGGCCGGGCCAGGTGATGGAGGGCAAGCAATAGCGTTTTGGATTGACTGGCCTGCCAAACATGCGAGCCCTGTTGCGACCCACAGAAGGCTTCGTGGGATGAGGTTCATCTGATAAGCCCTAACGTAGAAGTCACCGGCGCTGCGCGGCTTTATCGCGCAGCGTCCAGCGACTGAAAGGAGCGAGGTTGAGCGCCATGTTAAGAGCGCTCAACCGGGAAAATTGGTTTCAGTGCCAGAGCGGCCAAACCAGCCACCGCGAACACGACTGCGGCTACTACTGGAATAAACGCGAAGGCAATTCCGGAGGTGAAAAGCCCTTGTGAGGAATAAGCAAGACCTATCGCGGGAATAAGCCAAATACTTTGAAAAATACCCAGTGCAAACCGATTTAGATAAACAGAGCCTGTTTTGGCCAGTGAGCGTGAAAGCAGCGAAATTGAAGTGCCCAATATTGGTGGCGCTAACAGTGAAGTTGCTATTCGTTGAAATAACATCTCCCACTCGTTGTTGCCATTGAGTAGATAGGCGGCAATCGCGCACACAGCGGTACCCAGCACGGTTCCGAAGACGAAATAAACGTAATGTTTCCAGTGAGCCAGAACCTTTGTTTCTTGCGATTTAACGACCAGCCGTTGTGCGATGAAGCCAGATAGCCAGCACATGAATACAAGTGCTGGCAAATAGAAGAGAGCAATGACAATACCCAAGCTTCGCTCCTAACGTTTGACATGAGAGGCATGACCCGGCTTGCCGAGGCATGTCCTCTCGATTGAAGGGTTAGCCATACAGCGGCGACCAGGAAGACGCTTCCCGCCGGTAAAGCGTGTTCGTAAGAGGATGATCGACTTCGTTGCTGCCGCGCTGGCAGACCTGATTTAGCTCGTTGATTGCCTCTGCAGTCAGTGAATCTCCGAACGCCAGAACATCTCTGGCCGGAAAGGCGACTACGTGCCCGTTCGGTGCAAGGTGCGAGTACCACTCTGACCAAAACTCCTCCAGTAGTACAAGGCTTGCTTCAAAGTTGCCACCCATCAGGACGGCGTAGATATTTCCGTATTGCCTTACTTCGACCCGCTCTTCCGCGAGTGCAGCCAGATTCTGAACGGCAATGGCATGCAACTCTTCCATGCTCATGCCTGCTTCTGTCAGATGTCGATACTGAACGTATGCGAACGACTCTCCTTCGTCGACCAAGTACGCTGCAAGCAACCGATGACCCAGCGCCCGAATGACGGGGCTTTCAGAGTCTGGTAGCTCCATGACTGGGTGTCCAGACAGAGGTTCTTCAACCTTTAGATAGGCGACGGCTCTATGGCAAAAGGCTCTAGTTTCTAGCGACATGTGGAGGATGGCTAACGTTCCAGGTAAAGGACGCTGCGCGGCGCTTTTTCGCGCAGCGTCCAGCGACCGGAGGGAGCGGCCTTGACCGTAGGGTTAGGTACAACCGTTTGGATTTTTGACGACATATTTACCGTTCATTTCAAGTTGTCTATTTGTTGTTTTATCTAAGTTTTGAGATAGATCGACAATGAATAACTCACCCTGGTGCTCAACGTAGCCTGACAGCTCTTTTAGTTGATAAGGAGCGGAATTAGGCCACGTGTAATAAACAGTGATTTGGTCGGTGGTGTACCTTTCCTGCTTGGACGGGGAGCGGACTGTAACTAAGAGATTTGTTCTTCCGCCGACAAACCACTGAATTGGATTGTGTGGCAGATTTGGCCAAGTGCCTTGAAGCCTGGTTACACAAAGCGAACCCTCGCTTGCAAGCTGAACACTTTTCTCAAAATTCGGTGGGCGAAATGGACCGCCGCAGCTTGATAGTAGAAGTACGAGCAGGCAAATTGGATAGAGCCGCATAGTTGTGCCTAACGTTTGACATGAGAGGCGGCACAAGTGCGCAGCCTTTGGGACGTCCTCTCGATGGAAGGGTTAGACCTCATTCTCTGAGCCTGCATGAAGGACTTCTTGTTTTGACTCTGCGGGAGGCGGTTGCAGAATTTTCCAGTTGTCTTCGTGCTGCTTTACGCGCGAGTCCATGGACTTCTGACTCATTGTCAGCGTTCGTTTGCCGCCTGTCCTTAGCACGTTCGGTGCGGAGAGAAGAACATCAAGTTCTCCGTGCTCAAACACAAAGAATCGGCTTCGAGGGTTTAACCTATCAAGTAGCACAACGACCAAGTAGTCGAACCCGCCCGCAAAGTTTCCGTTGACCGCGAGCTGGTTTGGCCAGTCAATGGTCTTGACTTGAACGCGCTTTGTGCTCTCGTTTGTGACGATTACTACGTCCCATCCCTTTTGCGTTTCACCGTGAGCGAGATAAGCCTCAATGTTCCTTTTTAGCAGTTCGCCAAGAACGAGATATTCACCGATTGCAGCTGAGACAGAGCGGTTGTTGTTCATATAGGGCGTTGTGAGGTCTAACGTTGGAAATAACCTGCTGCCGGAGTTGCGCAGCAACGAAGGGAACCCAAAGCGCAGCTTTGGGCAGTCAGGTCGATTGAAAGGTTAGGTTTCATGCGCATAGCGGCCTGTATCAAGAGGCTTTGCACCCATAGGAGGGTAGTGTATGCCGTCCATTAAATGACATCATCGCGGCATTTGTCTTAAGTGAAATGGTGACGACGCAATTTTTAATTTCCAGCGAGCCGCCACTTAAGGGTACCTTCTCCACGTACGCACCATTTACGCTTTTTAATACCGATAACCTAGAACTTTCGAAATATCCTGATCTCGCCGGCATTTCTATCATATAGCGATTTGGAATATTTCCATAGAACAAACCATGCTTCGAAAACTCCATCGCGGAAGTTGGTTCTTCGACGTATAAGAGCCACCTAGATTCGCTCCCGGCCAACGACACGCGCGTAGTGAACTGAATGAGGACACAACCACCTAACAGCGTGGCGACTAAGCAGAGAAGCACTCTCTTCATTGGAACCTAACGTAGAGCTAACCGGCGCTGCGCGGCTTTATCGCGCAGCGTCCAGCGACCGAAGGGAGCGAGGTTGAGCGCGGCGGGTTTAGCGCGGGCCTTGATGTCAGGCCACAGAAGTATGGCGACACCAGTGATGCACGCGATTAAGAGAACGGTGCCTTGAACAAGCGCGGATGACGAAACACTAAGCCCCGAGGCACTGCGAGTGACGTTGTGCACGATGATGGAGCCGAACAAGAAAGCGGGAACGCACAGAAGTGCCGCACCAACTCTGCGACACAGTGCGAGCGCGACAGAGAACCGATTTGGCACAACAGCAGGGAGCCAGAGGGGGGCGGAAAAAAGTGTGCCTACTACCAGCCAAAACACTTCTGTGGCGGTGCTGAAACTCTCAGGTTCGACAGCGTTAGAGAATCCGCTTCCCATTGCCGCGACAAAACCACCTACGTGTGTCGCCGCGAGCAGAAGAATGAGTTGTAGAGGCACAGACATTCAGGCCACCTAACCTTTGACGTGAGGGGCCGCCGTAGCGGCGAAGCCGCGAAGGGAACCCACAAGCACAGCTTGTGGGCGGTCCCTCCCGACGGAATGGTTAGCCCGCACTCTCGGCTTTCTTGTTTGTAATCCCAAAGGGAATATGGACTGACGGAACTACCTCGGAGGCTGTCTCCAAATGACCAGACTGATCATCGAAAAATATGTGTGGGCGTAAAACCCCAAGAACCTTTCTTTTCTCGATGCCGCCCAGGAAGAAGGCGTCGTTTGCCATAACGCCCCAGCTCTTTAATGTGTTCATCGCTCGCTCATGAGCAGGAGCATCCCGGGCGGTTACGATTGATACTCGAAGCCTGTTCTTGTATGTGGGGTGATTCCTCTTTCTTTCCTCCTCTACGGACTGAATCGAGGAAACGCGAACCAAGAACTGCTGCAATGGGCCGGGATTGTGGGGTTGCATTGCATTCATGACTTCATGAGCTTTGAACTCATTTACGTCTTTGTGAGCTTGATAAATGCTCTCTGACTCATCATCAGCAAGCACCCCATCAAAGTCGAAAGCGATCCTCAAGCCTGCATCTTCATCATCATCAACAACGGCTGAGTTCATTACATGGCCAGCAGGCATGTTGAGACGAATAGCCGACTCCACATCATCTTTGTTTCCAGATAAGAACAGCGAGATGTTGAGTGCAGGAATAAATTCATACGGACCTTTCCCCTGCATAAATATGGCTCTTGTCATTCCAATCCCGTAATGCTCAATCGACTTCATTACTCGAAGGCCTGTGTCAGGATCGTTTCTGGATAAAAGTATGACTTCAACCAGAGGGTCGTCGCTTTTCGGGCTTAGATCGTTGAGAGACAGGAGTCTTTTTATGAATGAAAAGGCGATTCCCTTTGGAAGAGGATTGTTGAGGTTTCTTTCCTGAAATTTACGATAAAGAGCCTCTCCGTCTCTCTTAAAGACAGCATCGGAGGCTGATAGGTCGAACATCGCGCTAGAGGCGACGCCAATAACTAATCGATTTTCTAAGTCGTATGCCATAAGTACGATCCGATGTGGCTAACGTTGTAGGTAAGGGGCGCTGCGCGGCGCTTTATCGCGCAGCGTCAAGCGACCGGAGGGAGCGGCCTTGACCGATTTGTTAGCGCTCATTCTTGGCTTCGGCGATGGCTTCACGTGTAGCCTCCAGCAGATTTTCGAATGGCTCAGGAGGTTCTCCTTCGTATGAAATGACCGCACCGAAGTCTTTTGCCAGCGCGCAACTAACGATTAGCACGGATGCGCAGTCCTTCATGCTGCCACGCCAAATCATGCTTACGGCCAAGTCACTATCCCCGATTGTCTCTAGGAATTCGTCGTTGTCGCCAATGACGTCCTTGGCTGGCTCTGTGAACAATTCGAACCCGACATCAGAGATTCCTGCCAATACACATGGCGAAAAGCCAGAGTCTTCTAGAAGGTTGAGAGTGGGATCGAGTTTCAAGTCGAAGCCGAGCGCGTCGATTGATGCTTGAAGCGCCGCGCCGCTCGGAACCTGTGACTTCTTTAGAAAGGCGAACTGCGTGTTGGACATGGGTTCTCCTTGAGCGCTAACGTCTTAGCTCAGCGGACGCCGAAGGTGGTCTGCTGCAGCGTAGGGTTGGGCGGCAGGGTTGCGAACCGCAAACACCAGGAATTCGTATTCCGTAGGATTTGCGTGGCGCAGCTCACTAATGATTGATGCACAAGGCTTGCCGTTAACGAGAATCTCCGGTGGAATGGTGAATTCCGCTAAATCGGGATCGCCGAAGCCAACGCGTGCCCCAATTTCAATTAGCCTTGAAATTGCTTCGTCGATCTCTTTCTCCGATGGCGCCGCAACTCCGGGTGGGGTAGAAAAACGGCCAGAGGTTATGTGCCACATGAACACCAAGTCACGGTTGGCTTCGGCGACGAGATTAGAGATCCAGTTCATTGCGGTTTGATCTGCTTTGACGCCCAACGTTGAAAATCACCGGACGGAGGCAAGCGCAGCTTGCCGGAGGTCCGGTGGATTGTGATGTTGGGCGTCGTGCTACCCATGTAGACAAGCCTCGGCAATTTGCTGAACGCGAGCCATTGTGATGCCATGCTGTTGTTCAAGTGACAGCGGGTGATCGGAGGGCTCCAGGACAATGTTGGGGCGCTCGCCAGCAGGCATGGTTTGGACGCTGGTCTTGAGACTCAAAGTGGTGGGCTCATAGGGCAGCGCACTTTGCAGCCACCCGAAATATGGAGGCTCAGTTTCGCGCCCTTCGCTATGCCAGAGTTCGCATGCACGAAGGAAATTCGTTTCGCTCAGCGAGACCCACGCAAGCCAAACGAAAGGGCCGGGACCATCGATGACCGGGAGAAGAATGCGACCGAGGACAAAGAAGTGCTTGTCATCCAATACACATTGGTCGGAGGTAAGTTCGCCGCGAGAATTGCGCTCAGCCTCCGGCAGAGAAAGCCAAAGTGCGGGAGCGCTAGCACCGAAGCACATTGGCAACTCATTGTGATATTGCCCGCAAGTGGCGCAAACGAAGCCAGTCATTGAGACGCCCAACGCCAAAGTTCACCGACGGCCATGCGAAGCATGGTCGTCCGTGTGCAACGACCAGTTAGGCCGGCGACGTAGGTTGGGCGCTGCACGGCCAGCCACGAGGGATGCTGATTGCGCAAATTGCTTACGCCTCAGAGTCTTGCGGTAGCACTTCATCGTAGGCAACGAATCCAAACTCGTGTTGCATGGCTTTCTCAAATGCGTTGATAAGGTAATCGGCTTTGCCGCTCAGGTTCTCCGGAAAAATTGTGCCGCCCCGCTCGAACCGAATGTCGATCCATCCGGCTTGATTGATCCACTCCTCCACAGTTGGCCAATCATGCTCAGTACCTTCTGCCTGTCTGAGGAATGCAAGTAGGGCATGACGATCGCCCGGGAGAAATGCTCCGCTGCACTCGGCAGTTGCTACTGCTGTTGCCGTAAACGCATGGATTTCGTACATAGGCCTAACGTGAAGTAGACGACAAATGTCGCCTCTGGCGTCTTACACGACTGTCGCATAAGCCGCGAAGATGTGCTAAGTTGCTGTATATAAATACAGTAATCGAGGAGTTTTGCGTCATCATGTCGTCTACCCTTCTTGCGGCTCCCCCCTCGTCGCCCCGCTTGCTGGATCAGGTTCGGGAGCGGATCAGGGTCAAGCATTACAGCCTGAGAACTGAGCAGGCTTATGTTGGATGGATTAAACGCTACATCTTCTTTCATGACAAGCGGCACCCGCGGGACATGGGCAAGGTGGAGGTGGAGGCGTTTCTGGGCGTGCTGGCAGTAGAGCGCAACGTGAGCGCGGCCACGCAAACCCAGGCGCTTGCCCTCGGTGATGACCCGCGCCGAAGTGTCGGCCCTGCTGGGTGCGATGGATGATCCGGAGGTCGTCCTTCCCGCACGGCTGCTGTATGGCGGTGGGCTGCGGCTTCTGGAATGCCTGCGTTTTCGGGTGAAGGATGTGGACGTGTCGCGGAGGGAGATTCTGGTGCGCGATGGCAAGGGGCAGAAGTCGCCGGCATCGTCAAAATGGTGTCGCCGCACACGTTTCGTCACTCATTCGCCACCCATCTGCTGGAGTCGGGCTACGACATCCGCACGGTGCAGGAGCTGTTGGGGCATGCGGACGTGAAGACCACCATGATCTACACCCATGTGCTCAATCGCGGTGGGCGCGGGGTGGTGAGCCCGCTCGATGCGGTGTTGTGAGTGTGTTGGCGGGGGCTTTGGTGTGGTGCAGCTGGGCGGGCGTGGGCGAATGAATTCGCCCCTACAAAGGCATCAGATCGTGCGGGCGTTGTAGGGGGAGCATTCGCCCGCCGGGCCTGATTGGGGCTTGGCGGGGCAGTGTGCGGGGAGGTCGAATGACTTCGACCCCGCCAAAAGAAAACCCCCGATTCGCCGGGGGTCTTGGGCTCAGTAGATCTCGCGGGTTTCCAGAAACTTGATGTCCGGAAACCGTTCCTGGGCCATCTGCAGGTTCACACGGTTGGGGGCGAGGTAGACGTAGTCGCCGTTGCCGTCGAAGGCCATATTGGCGGGGGATTTGTCGGCGAGGGTGCGCAGGTCGGCGTCGGAGCCGCGCAGCCAGCGGGCGGTGACGTAGCTGCAGGATTCGAACATCACGTCCACGCCGTATTCAAACTCCAGCCGGTGGGCGACCACGTCGAACTGCAGGGTGCCGACGGCGCCGAGGATGAGTTCGTTGGTGGTGGTGGGGCGGAAGAGCTGGGTGGCGCCTTCCTGGGCGAGCTGTTCGAGGCCCTTCTGAAGTTGCTTCATCTTCAGGGGGTTCTTGATCTGGGCGCGGCGGAAGTGTTCCGGCGCGAAGCTGGGGATGCCGGTGAATTGCAGGTCTTCGCCTTCGGTGAAGGTGTCGCCCAGGTGGATGGTGCCGTGGTTGGGGATGCCGATGATGTCGCCGGCGAAGGCTTCGTCGGTGGTGTTGCGGTCTTGCGCCATGAAGGTGATGGCGTTGTTGATGGCCAGGCTCTTGCCGGTGCTCACCTGCTTGAGCTTGCCGCCGCGCTCGAAGCGGCCGGCGCAGACGCGGATGAAGGCGATGCGGTCACGGTGCTTCGGGTCCATGTTGGCCTGGATCTTGAACACGAAGCCGGAGAACTTGGGTTCGTCGGGCTGCACCTGGCGGCTCTTGGAGGGGCGGGCCAGGGGGGCGGGGGAGAGGTCTACCACCGCGTCGAGCAGGCTCTGTACTCCGAAGTTGTTGACCGCCGAGCCGAAGAACACCGGGCACTGCTTGCCGGCCAGGTAGGCTTCCCGGTCGAAGGTGTGGGAGGCGCCGCGCACCAGTTCGATGTCCATGCGCAGCTCGTCGGCCTGGTCGCCGATGACTTCATCCAGGCGCGGGTTGTCGAGGCCCTGGATGATCTCGGAGGTGCCTTTTTCGGCCTGGGGGTCGAAGAACTGGATGCTGTCGTTGTAGAGGTGATACACGCCGCGGAAGCGCTTGCCCATGCCGATGGGCCAGGTCATGGGGGCGCACTGGATGCCCAGCACCGATTCGATTTCGTCGAGCAGCTCGATGGGTTCGCGGCCCTCGCGGTCGAGCTTGTTGATGAAGGTGACGATGGGCGTGTCGCGCAGGCGGCACACGGCGAGGAGCTTGATGGTCTGGGCTTCGACGCCGTTCACCGAGTCGATGACCATGACCGCCGAGTCCACGGCGGTGAGGGTGCGGTAGGTGTCTTCGGAGAAGTCTTCGTGGCCCGGGGTGTCGAGCAGGTTGATGACGCACTCGCGGTAGGGGAACTGCATCACCGACGAGGTCACCGAGATGCCGCGCTGCTTTTCCAGTTCCATCCAGTCGGAGGTGGCATGGCGCGCGGCCTTGCGGGCACGGATTTCGCCGGCCACCTGGATGGCGCCGCCGAACCACAGGAGCTTTTCGGTCAGCGTGGTCTTGCCCGCATCGGGGTGGGAGATGATGGCAAAGGTGCGACGGCGGGCGATTTCCTGGGTGGCGGACATGGTGCGGTGCGGTAAGGCGGAAAAGTCCGCGATTATACAGGTCCGTGACGGCTGCCCGGAGGCGGCCGTCACACTGTCAGGCGGGGCTGGCGTTCAGGGTGTCAGCGCAGCCTTGATGTCGACGAGGGCGCTTTTTGCGGTGGCTGCGGCCTCTTCCTTGCCGCTGGCTGGGGAGAGGTGGGTGATGACCAACAGCAGGATGTCGATGGTTGAACTGACTGACTCCCGCTCCCGCGGGGCAACCTGACCGCTCATGAGTAGCTGATAGGCGTCTCGGGCCTCGTCGAGCTTTTTCTTGCCCCTGTTGCTGCTGGCTAGCGCAAACAGGCCTTCGGCCAGCAACAGGTCGGCACGTGCCGCCTTGCCCCAGAAGCCCTTGGCCGGCGTGCTGGCTTCAGCGTCCCTTAGCGTTTGCAGGTTGTGCTTCACGTTGCTCAGTGATTCGGGCGAGGGCGCAGCGCCGACCAGCAGGCAGAGGGCGCAGGCGTTGGCGGCGTTGAGGGCCGGGTAGCGAACGTCGCCGCCTTCCTCCCGGGTCTTGTCGGTGGCCAGGCTGCTGAAGCGCAGCATGGCCTCCAGGGTGTGCTGCACGCCAGTGGTCTCGCCGGCTTTGATCTGGCAGAGCAGGCGGCGCTTCTCGACGGCAGCTTGCAGGTTCAGCCGCTCGGCGTTGGGTTGCCGGTCGGGGTCGCTCACAGCCAGGATGGCTGTCGCCCGGTCAAGGAGGGTAAAGGCTTCATCAAATCCGCCGTTCCCGTTTCCCGAAACGGTGTCCGTTGCGGCCGCGTGCTGGCCCTGGTCAGCCAATACCTTTGCCCTGCGGGTGAGCATGTTGGCGAGTTGCTCCTCGGCCTTGCGGGAGGCGCTTCCGTCGGGGGCTGACAGGGCCCGGCGATAGAAGTCGATGGCCTCGTGATGAAAGCTGTACTCGGCAAACAGGCGGCCGAAGCCTTCGAGGATGTCGCCGCGGGTGATCCAGCCCTGCCGTTCGCACAGGGCGAGGAGAGGTTTGGAATGGCGCTCGGGTGAGGTCTCGGCGTCCTTGTCGAGCTCGCGGGAGAGGCCGGCCCGAAGGGTGAGGCGCTCCAGTTCGTAAAGCACCTCGGTGGCTGAGAGGTAGTCGTAGCGGGGCGCTCGGGGTTTTTTTGCGGCAGCCTGGCGGGGGTGTGAAAGCACGAAGCCGGGATCACCGTAGCACTGGTAGGCGCCCCAGGTGTTGGAACTGCTGTACTGCTCGAAGGTGGTGCGTCGGGCGGCAAGCACCGATTCGCCGAAGCTCTCGCCGGCCAGGAAGCGGTCGTAGAAGGTTTCGGCAAAGAGCTGGGCGGCGTCGTCACGGACTTCCCAGCCGGCTGCGATGACGCAGCGCACACCCGCTTCGATGAGTTGAGTTGCCAGGTTGGCGGCCAGTCCGGGGCTGCCCGGGCGAACACCGGCGCCGGGCCGGCCGGCGAGATCGGCGGTGCTTGTTTCCTCGATGCGCCCCAGGTTGCAGCAGTTGAGGAAGACGAAGTCGGGTACGGCACGCATCTGCTCGATGTGTGCGGGGGTGAGCAGGTCGCCGCCGCCTATCACCATGCCGGTCGCCTTTTTCATCGCCGGCAGGGTTTCGGTGGCCGGAATGTTCTGCTCGTAAACGCCGTGGCCGGACAGATGCAGGATGCGCCATTCATCGCTGAACAGATCGAGAAGGATCTGCCGGGCCTCGTCCTGGACGTGCAGGCTGGGCGGAATGCCGGCGCCCTCGAGCTGGGTGGCAACGGCGCGGGCTTCCTTGACGGCACCTTCCAGCGGGCGCAGGAACCTGGCCCATTCGCCCAGCTCCGGGTCGCCCACGACCAGGGCCTTGAAGTTGTTCGCCCGCCTTACGTTCAGGCGGAACTGTCCAGTGGTGAGCTGGCGGATCAGGCCGCTGCGCACGGACAGCGGCTGGCCGCTGTCACTTTCGTGATCGGTGGCCCGGTCGCGCAACAGTTCCCAGGGGTAGGCGGCGGCGGTTTTGTCGAGGACGAGCTGGGTGCGGCGGCGGTCCGGGGCGAGATCTTTCAGCCAGTTGGGCACCAGCAGTTCAAAGAGGGCGCGGCCAACCTGCTCCTGGTCGACGGTGCTGCCGATAAGGCTTTCGGTGAAGCGCTCGATGTCCTTGAAGGGAATTGCGTTGTAGGTGCGCTCGGCGCGGGCCAGTTCGCCGTAGGCATCGAACATCAGGCGTGGCGGCGCGCCGGTGTCGTCGTTGCCGATCGTGCTGATGGCGATACGCTGCCACAGCCCTTCCTCGGCGGTTGCGGCGGCCCGGCGGCGGTGCCCCGGGTGGGGCCGGATGGCGGCATCGACGAAGAAGGAACGGGCCAGCTCGGTGTCCACGTCCACGGTATCGCGGGCGGCGCGCAGGGCATGGATGGCCTTGTCTTCGAGCACTTCGATGAAGTCCAGCCGCGCGAGTCGGACCCGGCTGGCCAGGCCGGCCTGCCGCAAGCGCAGGCGGGCGTCCCGGTGGCCGCGCATGATCGCCGCCACGGAGTCCTGCAGGGTCAGCTCACCAATTCCGGCTCCGATCAGCAGCGTGCTGACGCCCAGGCTCAAGGGCTCGTTGTTCGCGCCGTCGGCACCTTGTGCCTGGTGGGCTTCCAATTCCTCGATGGCAAAGGAGGCGACCGCCCGGGATACCGCCTGGGACAGTTGCCCACCCGAGAGCTGGCCGATGCGCCCCATGCCGATGACGATGGCGCCTTTGGTGAAGCCTTTGTTGCTGTTCTTCCGATAGATCGAAAACGTACCCAGTGCGCCCGCATGAAGCCCGGCATCGAGGCGCTTTTGCATCCGCCCGCCAAGGGCCTGGTCGAGGAGCTTTTCGGCGAACTCCAGGGCGTTGGCGCCCCAGGTATGACCGACCATTACCGCCGATTCGGCGTACAGCAGGTCGCCGTGGAGCACGCGTACTTCGGTGCGGTAGTTGCTGCGGCTGACCTTGCGGGCTGAGCGCAGGGTGCCGCCGGTGGCCGCCGCGATGAGCTCGCCGCGACTGGGGAAGAGGGCGGCCTCGCTCTCCTCGGTGCGCCAGGCGCGAGACTGGCTGCTGCCACGGGAGATCGGAGGATGGGTGGCGAGCTTGTCGCTGCGCCCTTTCTCGAGAAGGTCCAGGTAGCCGTCGTAGGCGTCGCTGGCCTTGGGCAGGTCGCCATGGGCGGCGCGTACGTAGTACACACGCTCTCCGGCCATGCAGCTCTCCGGGATACCGGTGGCCCAGGGTACGCGGCCGTCGCCCTGGGGCGTGGCCATGAGCTGAAAGCGCCCCTTTGCGTCGATCAGCGCTTTCTCGGGGGTCTGCTCGGCCACGCCGGCCACGTAAACAAGGCGTGGGCTGAGAAGCAGTGGATCGCCGTCGAGGGTGCGCCAGATGTCGCGGGAACTGCTCAGAACCTCTGCGATGGGGAGCGGCCACTTGCTTCCGCCGTCCGCTTTCTGGAAAGCCTCCCAGGTAACGAGATCGCGAATGTTCTTGTCGTCGCCCTCAGGGGTAAAGGGCAGTAGCTCCATTACGCCGGGGAAATGGATGGCGGTCTTGAGGAGTTCTTCCTGGGAGTGGCAGACGTCCAGGAGGGCGAGCTGGCGGAAGAAGGTGTCGCGCCCGGTGAGGAGCAGGGTGATGGCGTGGGAGCCCTGGTTGGGTGTGCCGAGCATCAGCACTCGCGGGTCGCCAGGGTGGCTGTTCCAGCGCGCCCACAGGTCCTTGTCGCTGGCGAAGGCGGCCCGCAGGAGCACGCCGCCCATGGAGTGGGCGACGAAGTGCACAGGTTTGCGGGAATCGATGGTCGCCTTAAGTGCGGCGTCGATGGCCTCCACCAGTTCTGGCAGCGCTTCGCTCAGGGACTGGCGCCAGTCGTAACCATGCATGGTCACCTTGTACCCTCGTTGGCGCAGGGTGTTCGCGAGGGGCACGTAGGTGTCGGCGAGGGGCCCGCCGGCGGTGACGGTGCTTTTGATATTCAGCTTCTTGCGAAAGGCGCCGCCCGCGAGGGCGAGGAGCTTGGCCCAGGTTTCGTCCTCGTTCACAAGGAGCTCGGAACCGCACAGGCCCGGGATGAGGATCACGGTGCCTCGTACGTCTGGACCGGTGGGATCTTTCTGATTACGCGGGCTGAACCAGCCTCGGGCATGTTCGCCGGTGCCATCGGCAAGGGGCCATTCGCCCAAGTAGTCCTTGAAACGGTCGTCGGCATCGGCGGCGTGGGTGAGGGCGGCGACGATGGCGCCAGCGCTGTCGTCGTTGCGGAAATAGCTGAAGTGATTGACGTCGGCGCCGCTGCGGAACTGGACCTTGCAGCGTGGACCTTCGGCGGCGCTGGTGCGCCGGGCGCCATCCAGCATCGAGCGGGTATCCACCACCAGATCGTGGTCGCGCTCGTAGAAGCGGTCGGCGAGCCAGATGCGCAAGGCCGCCAGACGGTCGCCCTCGACGGGGGCGGCGTCGCCGGCGATGACGAAGAGTTCTCCCCGGGCCGGCGCCGTGTTGATGATGCTCACCAGGCTCGAGCCGGGCATCATGGCCTGCAGGCCGGGCAGTTCGTCCGGCCGGCGGCGGCTGGTCAGTACGGCGGCAACGGTCTCCCAGAGGGTGTCTACGCCAATCCCGATCAGCTTGCCCACCGGGCCGCCAAAGCTGCGCGTGCCACTCTCCTTCATCTCGAGGCCGATGGCAGCGAGCACCAGCAGGGAGCTGAACTTGTCGAGCTTGTCACCGGCGAGGCTGGTGCCGCGGGATGGGCAGGCAGCGCGCACGAAGCGGTCGATGGACAGTGCGGGGCGCTTGAAAAGTTCATCCAGGAGCTCGCGGAGGTCCGCCTTCTGGCTGTCAATGGCCCGGCTTTCGGAGGCGTTGTTGGCTTTCTCGGCATCCAGGGCAGCGAGAGCGCCGTTAAGGTCGAAGCTGCCCGGGTCAAGGCACAGCATTTCGCCCACCAAACCTCCGCGCGAGTGGGACAGGAGGCTGACCTTGCCCTTTTGCGGCAGCAGGCGCGCCACGCGCAGGGCGTTCTCGATGGGGCTGCGGGTCAGCGTCCAGTGCTCCAGTGCGTAAATGCGCTCTCCAAAATGCTTGCGCAGGGCCTTCCACTTGTCGGTCTGATCGGTCCAGAGCCGGGAGAAGCTGCCTGTGGTGCTGGAGGCTGTTCCGTGAAGGAGGATCAGCACCGGGCCTCCGTCCGGGATGGGGGAGGCTAGGCTGGCGCCGAGGCTGCCATTGGCGTCCACCGGAAACAGGCCTTCGGTGGGAACGGCCCGGTTCTGGGCGCGCTCGACAATGGTGTCGCGTAGTGCGTCATCGGGATGGATGTCGAGCCAGCGCAGCGCCTTGAGGGCCAGCTTGCCGTAAAAGCCGCGCCGCGCATCGGGTAGATCCAGGCTGGCGGGAAGGGTCCAGGCGCCGTCGCTGTCGACGCCGCGGGCATCGGGATTGTCGGGGTCGGCCAGGCGTTCGCGTAGGTCGTCGGCGGTGGTCCAGAAGTGCAGATCGCCTTCGACCTCGACTTCGACGAGGGCGCCGGCGGGGATCTCGTTGAGCACACTTTGACTGCTGCCCCGCGCCGATTCGGTGGCGAGTTCGATACCGAAGGCCTGGACACCCGGGAACAGTTCGCCAGTGTTGCCCTGCGTGGTCAGCCACAGGGATGCATTCTCGATTTTCTTGCCGATGACCCGGATCTTTACGTTGCTGGCCACTGTGCTTCTCCCCAATCCTGTTTTTGTCATGGCTTTCGATTCGCCCGGAATAATGCGCTCCGTTCCGCGGAAGAATAGCCCTCAGGGCCATGGAATCAAGATGTACAGGACTTCGGAAGTGGCTCAGTTTGTCTTGAACTCCATCATCATCAGCCTCCTTCCGCCGGCTTCGCCCTTGCCCATCAGGCGGAAGCCGAGGCGGGCGAAGCGGCGGCTGCGGGCGGTGGACACCAGCAGCCTGCCGTTGGGGAAGTTCTCCATCACCCAGGCGATGCGGGCGGCGATGAGGGTACGGGCGATGCCTTGGCCGCGGGCGTGCTCGGCGACGGCCGACAGGTAGAGGATGTGAGTGTCGCTGGCCCAATCGGCAGCCTTGATGCCGCCCACCCCGACGACCTCTCCGTGTTGGCGGCAGATGAAGAAGCGCCGGTAGAAGGGCGGTGGCATGGCCTGCAGTTGTTCGACGATGCGCGCCATGCCGTAGCGCTCCGGGTCGGCGAAGGCGGTCAGCAGGATACGGGCCGCCGCGTCCCGCGCGGCCGAATCGGTGGCGTCCAGGGGGCTGATGTGCAGTTCGCCATCTGGCGCAGTGGTGTCTATAGCGTTCTCCTTGCGGCCGGATGGCCGGGGTTGGACGCTATTGGAGCTTCGCGATGTTGCAGGCGTGTTGCGGTGACGCGCAGTGGGTGATGGGCTCAGGGAACAACGAAGAAGCGGAACTTGCGGGGCAAGTTGCTACGCAGCTGGATCGGCCCGGTGCGGGTGCGGCCAGCGGCGCCGGGCTCGCGGGTGTACACCTTGACGCGGGGGGATGGCTCGGTGAGCAGGCGGTCTGCATCGCAGCGGATCACGCCCCCCTCCGTTTGCCGGTTGATGCACTGGGACAACCAGGCCGGGCCGACCAGGGGGGGCTCGGAAGGCGCTTCTTCGACGATGATCTCGGGGCCCTTGGCGGCGGGTTTTTCCACCTTGACTGGGGCTTTGTCGTTACGCAGCGGGGCCTTTGGGCGGGGAGCGGGCGGGCGGGTGGTGCTGCCCGGCGATGCGTCGTCCCGGCTGGAGCCTGCCGCATCGGTGCCGGCGTCCGGTGTCGAGGTAACGGGTGCAGTCGTGCAGGCTCCGAGGACGCAGGTCGTCAGGGCGGCGGCGAGTAAGGAACGAAATGAAGCGCGGAATGGGTTTGATATCATGGGATCGGGCCTTGCAGCGCGCGATCTTAGCACGGCGGGATCGATCCTCCGGAGTGCCGCAGCAGGTGCCGACATGCCTGCATTTACGCCTTCTCCAGCCCCGGGGCTCGTCAGAAGGCGCGGCCCAGCCGGGCGGAGTTCTTTGGGTCGCGGAAGACCAGTGGGTGCTCCTTGCCGGATTTTTCCGCTTCGGCCAGGGCCGTGTCGATGAGGGCGTGGTCGGGTGATTTTGGGCACACCGGGTCGGTGGCGCCGGGGTCGCCGGTGAGCATGAAGGCCTGGCAGCGGCAGCCGCCATGGTCCTTATCCTTGTCCTCGCAGCTCTGGCAGGTTGCGGGCAGCCAGGCGGTGCCGCGGAAGCGGTTGAAGAGGGGCGATTCGTGCCAGATCCAGTCGATGCTGTGATCGCGCACATCGGGAAACTCCAGCCCTGGCAGCATGCGGGCGGTGTGGCAGGGCAGGGCGAGGCCGTCGGGGGTGACGGAGAGGAAGACCTCGCCCCAGCCGTTCATGCACTTCTTGGGTTTCTTCGTCTGGTAGTCGGGGGTAACGAAGAGGATGCGCATCTTCTTGCCGAGCCGGGCCTTCCAGCGTTCGGTCACGGCCTCGGCCTCGGCCAGCTGGGCGGCGCTGGGCATCAGGGCCTGCCGGTTGAGGAAGGCCCAGCCGTGGTACTGGGTGTTGGCCAGTTCCAGGTATTCGGCGCCGATCTCGGCGGCCATCTCGATGATGCGGTCCAGGTGGTCGATGTTGGTCCGGTGCAGCACGCAGTTGATCACCGTGGGGTAGCCGGCGGCCTTGGTCATGGCGGCCACCTTGCGCTTGAGGTCGAAGGTGCGGGTGTTGGTGATGAGGTCGTTGGCTTCGCGGGTGGCGTCCTGGAAGGAGAGCTGGATGTGGTCCAGGCCGGCGTCCTTCAGGGCAGCGAGGCGTGCTTCGGTGAGGCCCACGCCGGAGGTGATGAGGTTGGTGTAGAAGCCAAGCTTGCGGGCTTCGCGGACGAGAATCTCGATGTCGTCCCGCAGCAGGGGCTCGCCGCCGGAGAGGCCGAACTGGGCGGCGCCCAGAGCGCGGGCTTCGCGGATGACCTTGAGCCAGTCGTCGGTGGACAGCTCCGGCCCGGCCTGGGCGAAGTCCACGGGGTTGTAGCAGAAGGCGCAGTGCAGGGGGCAGCGGTAGGTGACTTCGGCCAGCAGCCACAGGGGGCCGGGACGGCGCTGCAGGGCGGCAGGCGGAACGAGCAGGATGTCCATCAGTCGGTGTTCCAGGTGATCCAGTTCTGGGCGTCGGCCATCTCCAGGAAGGCCTCGACTTCCGGGGCCAGGCCGCTGGCGTTGAAGGCGGCCTCCAGGTCGGCCACGATCTGCGGCACCGTGCGTGCGCCATCACAGCGCTTGAGGATCTCCCCCGCGCTCTGGTTGAGCTTGACCATGCCCTCGGGGTAGAGCAGCACATGGGCCTGCTGGGCGGGCTCCCACTGGAAGCGGAACAGGCGGTTGATGGCTGGGCGGGCAGAGTGCTGGGTCATGGTCGATGTGCGAGGTGGGGTTCGCAGGGGTCTGCAGGAGTTTGTGGGGGTGTAGGGGCGGCTTGAGTCGCCCGCGGACATA
>NZ_JBIJDC010000091.1:0-19553 GCF_044344315.1 Zoogloea sp.
ACCAGGGTGATGAAGGTGGCGATCAGTTTGGGGACAAAGGACAGGGTCTGCTCGTTGATCTGGGTAGCGGCCTGGAAGATGGAGATGATCAGGCCGGTGGCGAGGGCGGCGATGAACAGCGGGGCGGAGACGAGCAGGGTGAGTTCGAGGGCCTGGCGGCCCAGGTCGATGACGGTGGTGGGGGTCACGGTAGGCTCCTATCCGAAACTCTGCACGAGGGAGGCGATCAGCAGATTCCAGCCGTCCACCAGCACGAAGAGCATGATCTTGAAGGGCAGGGCGACGATCGCCGGGCTCATCATCATCATGCCCATGGACATCAGCACCGAGGCGACGACCATGTCGATGATCAGGAAGGGAATGAAGACGATGAAGCCGATCTGGAAGGCGGTCTTGAGCTCGGAGGTGACGAAGGCGGGAATCACCACGCGCATGGGCAGGTCTTCGGCCTTGTCGACCCGGGGCGTCTTGGCAAGCTTGGAGAACAGGTTGAGATCGGGCTCACGCACCTGTTTGAGCATGAAGGTCTTGACCGGTACGGTGGCCCGGTCGAGGGCTTCGTTGAAGGTGATGCGGTTCTCCGACAGGGGTTGCCAGGCTTCTGTGTAGACCTTGTCGAGCACCGGCGACATGATGAAGAAAGTGAGGAACAGGGACAGGCCGACAATGACCTGGTTGGGCGGCGAGGTCTGGGTGCCCATGGCGTGGCGCAGCAGGGACATGACGATGATGATCCGGGTGAAGCTGGTCGTCATCAGCACCAGGGCGGGCACGAAGCTCAGGGAGGTGAGCAGTAGCAGGGTCTGGATGGACAGGCTGTACTGGGTGCCGCCGCCGCCCGCAGGCGTGCTGGTGAGAGCCGGCATGATCTGGCCAAGGACTGGCAGGGGTGCCAGCAGGAGCAGGGGGGCGCAGCATCGGAGGAGGGAGGCGAGGGTTTTCATCGGGTGCGGCGTTCGAGGGTCTGCTTGAGCCAGGTCTGGAAGTCCTTGCTGCCGGGCAGGGGTGAGCTACCGGTGCCAGGGGAGGGGAGGTCCACAGCATCGAGGGTGTGGAGGGTATTCACCCGCCCGGGGGCGACCCCGAGTACGAGGATTTTGTCGCCAACTTCCACCAGTACGACCCGTTCCCGGGGGCCGACTGCCGTTGCGCCCCGGATCTTTAGCAGGGCCGCCCCGTGGGCGTTGCCGCCTCCGATTCGGCGTAGCACGTGCAGGCTGGCGTAGAGCAGGCCGATCACCAGGCCCAGCCCGAGCAGCATCTGGATGACGCTTCCTGTGGCATCGAAGGTGCTGCCGTCCGCGGCGATCGCGGTGCTGGTCAGGAAGAGCAGGCCGGCAGCAGGAAGCGGAAAAGGCATTGAGGTAGGGAGCCAGGGGAAGTCTGCCGTCAGCTTATCCGCGATGACCGTCCCGGCATGGGTCGATTAAGCATGCAAAAGGGGCATATTTTTGTGCTTTGCGCCGTTTGCCGATGAACCGCCCCGTGTGCTATCAATCAAAGAAAGTGTCGGGTTCAGGAGGTGTGATCATGTTGCTGTGGCATCGTGACATCCAGCCGGCGGCTGCCGCGTCTGAGGAAAAATTGCCGGAGGCCGCTTCCGGTAGTGCCTATGAAGCCAAGCGTCAGCGGGCGCTGCAGATTCTCGGGGAGCGCTGGCTGCTGCATCGGGCCAATGCCCCCGATCGGCGGCCAACCCGCTCTGTTCTGATGCGCTCAAGGGCGGGTGACGCAGCGCCTGCGGGCTGAGGGCGGGGGCCGGCGCAGACTCGGGCCGGCGGCAGGTTCAGCTGCGAAGCTTGCGGATGCGTTCGGCTGGCGTGATGATGTCAGTCAGGCGGATGCCGAACTTGTCGTTCACAACCACGACTTCGCCTTGGGCGATAAGCGTGCCGTTGACCAGTACATCCATCGGCTCGCCAGCCAGGCCGTCGAGTTCCACCACCGATCCGTGGGCCAGTTGCAGCAGGTTTCGGATGGCGATCTTGGTGCGTCCCAGCTCCACGGTGAGCTGAACTGGGATGTCCAGGATCATGTCGTAATCATTGATCGATCCACTCTTCGCGCCGGCTTGGCCAAAGTCCGGGAAAAGTTGGCTGGCAGGCTTGGCCTGGTAGGGGGACCCATCATCTTCGGCAGGCTCGGCCGGGTCGGTGAGTCCTTCCGCTGCCGCCTGCTCCTGCATGGCCGCAGCCCAGTCGTCGTCGCTGATCTGGTTTTCGTCGGGGGTGTCGGTTTCTGACATGGTGTGCTCCTAGCCCTTGGCCGCGGTTTCTTCTTCCTGGGCCAGGAAGCGTTCCACCTTGAGGGCGTATTGACCGCGCTGGACACCGTAGCGGCATTCCATGAACGGTATGCCGTCCACTTCGGCCTGCACGGTATCCGGGATATTGAGGGGAATGACGTCGCCCGGTTTCATCTGGACGATATCCCGCAGGGTGACCTTGGCTGTGCCCAGGCGTGCCACCAGGGTGACCTCGGCCGTCTGTAGCTGCTTGCCCATCATATTCACCCAGCGATTGTCCTGGGTGATGTGGTCGCTCTGCATGGTCGAGTAGAGCGTCTCGCGGATCGGCTCCAGCATCGAGTAGGGGAAGCAGAAGTGCATCTCCGCCTGGGAACCGCCGAACTCCAAGGTGAAGGAGGCGGCTACGACGATCTCGCTGGGGGTGGCGATGTTGGCGAACTGGGGGTTCATTTCCGAGCGGACATACTCGAACTCGAGCTTCTGCACGGGCGCCCAGGCCTTGGCGTATTCGTCGAAGGTGACCTTCAGCAGGCCCTGAATGATGCGTTGTTCCGTAGGTGTGAAATCACGGCCTTCGACACGGGTGTGGAAGCGACCATCGCCGCCAAACAGGTTATCCACCACCAGGAACACCAGGTTCGGGTCGAGGACGACGAGCCCGGTGCCGCGCAGGGGTTTGGCGATGAACAGGTTCAGGTTGGTGGGTACCACCAGGTTACGTACGAACTCGCTGAACTTCTGGACCTTGATCGGCCCCACTGAGACTTCGACGTTGCGGTGCATGTAATTGAACATGCCGATGCGCAGATAGCGGGCGAAGCGCTCGTTGATGAGCTCCATGGTGGGCATGCGCCCACGCACGATGCGCTCCTGGGTGGCCAGGTTGTAGTCCCGGACCCCGCTCGTGTTCTCTTCCGCATGCTCTGTGTCGTCACTCTCCCCGGTGACGCCCTTTAGTAGCGCGTCCACCTCTTCCTGGGAGAGAAAGTCCTGGGCCATGACTACACCCCGTTATTGCACGATGAACTGGTTGAACAGCACGGCAAGCACCGGTCCGTCATCTTCCGGGCGGTTACGCTTGTTCTTCTTCTTTGGGCTGGGAGCGTAGCCAAGCACATCGTTGGCCTCTTCCTTGATCTCGTCGGCGAGCTCCTCACGGCCTTCCGCGCTGACCAGGTCCGACGGTTTCTTCGAAGACAGGAGCATGATGATGCGGTGCTTCAGTTCGGGCATGTAGAGCTTCAGGGAGTCGCCCACCTTGGCATCGGCTACCCTGAGAACCATGGTGGATTGGAGGAAATGTTCGCCTTCTTCAGGCGCCAGGTTGACGGTGAATTGCTCAAGCTGAACAAAGATCGGCGGCTTGGACGGATCTACCTTGACTTTTGGGGGCTCGTGGGAGACGGCTTCTTCTTCAGCGTCCTCACCTTCGGCATGCTTTTTCTTGCCCATCATCATGAAAGCAGCGGCGCCGGCAATGGCCAGTACCAGAACTGCCACGATGATGATGATCATCTTTTTCTTGCCCCCCTTGGCGGGGGCGGCTTCGCCTTCGGCGCCTTCAGCCTTGGCCGGTGCTTTCGACATGCTGGATCACTCCTTGTTTGCGTCCATTGTTATCCACCACGGCTGCTCGGCAAGCGTTGAATAGGGGCATCAGGGCCCGCCATTTGTAACGCTTCAGGCAAACGTGTCTACCAAACCTTCGCCGCGCTTGGCCCATTGGGCCGGCACTGCGCTTGCTGCAAGTTTTTCGTCGCCGCCGCCGCTACCCCGCCATTGGCTGCCGCGTGGGCTGCGCTCGGGGTCGCCGGGCTGGCCCGAGGTGCCCACGTCAGTCTGCCCGAGGCTGATGCCGCTTTGTTCGAGGATTTCCCGCAGACGGGGCAAGCTCTGTTCGATCAGTTCGCGGGCGGCAGGGGTTGCGGCCACGAACTGGGCGCTGGTCTGGTCGCCACTGACGGTGATGGATATTTCCACCTTGCCCAGCTGGGGCGGGGTGAGGGTGAGTTCGGCATGGCTCTCCGTCTGCCCGACCATCCAGCTGACCCGGTTGCCGACTTCCTCGGGCCAACCGGGGCTGCCCGCGGGTGTGGCCACGTGCATGGGCACGGGCGCGGGGGCCGCCGGGGGCGCAGCACCCTGGAGGTTGGCCAGGGCGGCCGCGTGTATGGCCGCGAAACTATTGGTTGGCGTTGCTGCGACGGGGGTTTCGGCTGCACGCAGGGGCGTGTCCGCGAGCGCAGGGGGCGCGCCATGAAGTGATACGTCTTCACTTTTGCCTGAGCTGGCGGCAAAACTTGCCGGGTTGCGGGGGGCGCTCTCTGCCGTCTGCAGATCCCCATTGCCGCTTGTCACCCGGGTGGTGGCTTCAGGGGTGAGTGAGGTGGGCAGCGCGAAGAGGCCGCCGCCGGGCAGGGCGCTGGTGTCGCTGGAGAGCAGCGTGGCTGCATCATCCTCGGATGTGGCGGGGGTGCCTTCGGCGGGTTGGAGGTCTGCGGTCGGGAGGGCGGCGGGGAGATGCCCGCCCAGCAGTGCGGCGAGTTCGGGCTGGAGGGGCGGCTGCTGGGCCTGCACGGTAGCGGCGGCCCGAGCTGCTGCGTCGGCGTCGCTATCGGACTGGGTACCCTGCTCGTCTTCCCGCGGTGAGTTGCCCTTCATCTGGCGCTGCAGCTCGGACGCGAATCCTGTGCCTGCCTTGTCCGGCTCGGACTGGGCGGAGACATCCTGATTAGAGGCGTCAGGGCCTTTCGGCGGGGCCGCGGGGGCGATGTTCGCGATGGGATTCAAGGCCGGTCCGGACATGATGTTGTTCCTGGTGAGGATGCAGACAACTCCGTATCAGCAAGCCACGTGCCAGCGCTGGCCGACACATTCTTCATTCTTCGCTGCCGCGGTCCCGGAACTGCTTGGCGGCGTGTTCGTCGGTGAGCCGCTGTTCCTGCTTGGCTTCCTTGCGGGCCTGCTGGGTCTGGTGACGGTGCGACAGGGTGTCGAATGCCTTCACCTTGTTGCGCTGGTCCACCCACTCCTGCTGGCCTTGCTCCACGCGCCGCTTGGATTCCGTGACCACGCCCTGTTGGTGGGCGATGGCCTCATCGAGCTTGGCGAGGAAAGCGCTGTAATTGCGCCAGGCATCTGGGCCGATGCCGTTGCGGGCGGTCTCCACGAAGCGCGCCTGGTATTCCTGGCGATATTCCACCAGGAGGGCGAGCTTCTCCTCGACGGCCCGATCACTGGCAATCAGCTCGCCAAGACGGCGCGCCGCATCGTCCATGCGGTTATTGGCCAAGTCCAGCAAGGGCTGTAGCGGGAACTGCTCGGTCATCTTCTGTTTCTCTCGGCTTTATCGGACGGGTGACGGGAATCTTTAGGGGCGGGGTCTGATGACCTTGCCGGCCGGAGGGTGCGTCATTGGGTGGCGCCAAACAGTGCGTGGAGCTTCTCCACGGCGGATTCGTAGGGTTCGCTCTCCTCGATGCGCTGCTGCAGAAAGGCTTCCAGACGCGGGTACATGGCGACCGCCTGGTCGAGAACCGGGTCCGAACCGGCGTGGTAGGCGCCCACTGCGATCAGGTCGCGGGAACGCTGGTAGCGGGAGAAAAGCTGCTTGAAGCGCCGCACCATGTCGAAGTGCTGGCTCTTGACCAGGTTGTGCATGGCCCGGGAGATCGACTGCTCGATGTCGATGGCTGGGTAGTGGCCCTGATCGGCCAGGTTGCGGGACAGCACGATGTGACCGTCGAGAATGGCCCGGGCGGAGTCGGCAATGGGGTCCTGCTGGTCGTCGCCCTCGGCGAGCACGGTGTAGAAGGCGGTGATCGAACCGCCGCCCTCGGGGCCGTTGCCGGCCCGTTCGACCAGCGCCGGCAGGCGCGCGAACACCGATGGTGGGTAGCCCCGGGTGACCGGCGGCTCGCCGATGGCCAGGGCGATCTCACGCTGGGCCATGGCGTAGCGGGTGAGGGAGTCCATGATCAGCAGCACCTCCTTGCCCTGGTCACGGAAATATTCGGCCACGGTGGTGGCATAGGAGGCACCCTGCAGACGCATCAGCGGGCTGCAGTCGGCAGGGGCTGCGATGACGGCCGAGCGGGCCAGGCCCTCCGGGCCCAGGTTGTGTTCGATGAACTCTTTCACTTCACGGCCCCGCTCGCCGATCAGACCGACGACGATCACGTCGGCGGCGGTGTAGCGGGCCATCATGCCGATCAGTACCGATTTACCCACACCGGATCCGGCGAAAAGGCCCATCCGCTGACCCCGACCGACGGTGAGCAGGGCGTTGATGGCACGAATGCCGACATCCAGAGATTGGTTGATCGGAGCCCGCTGAAGGGGGTTGATCGGCCGTGCCTGGAGGGGGCGGGAGTGGCGTACCGCGAGGGGGCCGAGGCCATCAAGGGGGCGGCCTGCGCCGTCGACCACTCGTCCGAGGAGTTCGTCGCCCATGGGCAGGTGCTTGGCCCGGTCGGACGCGCGGCGGCGCGGCTCGATGCGTTCGCCGGCAATCAGCGGCGGCTGGGTGGGTTCGACGGGCAGCACCTGGGCTCCTGGGGCCAGGCCGAACACGTCGTCGGTGGGCATCAGGAAGATTTTCTCGCCATGAAAGCCCACTACTTCGGCTTCCACGGAGCTGCCGCCGGGAATGATGATGCGGCAGCCGGAGCCGAGGGGCAGCTTGAGTCCGGAGGCTTCCATGACCAGCCCGTTGATGCGGGTCAGGCGGCCCGACACCTGGTAGGGCGTGGTGGCGCCGACGAGTTTGCGCCCGTCAGCAAGAAAGGACTTCCAGGTTTCAGTGCCGTGCTCCATCAGGGGGCTTCCCCATCCCATGGGATGTTGCGGCTGAGGTTGTCCATGACCCGGCGCCAGCGGGTTTGCACCGTGGCGTCGATCTGGCTGCCGGCAGCTTCGATGCGCACGCCGCCGCGGGTGATGGTGGGGTCGTCGATCAAGCGATGGCTGGAGTGGGAGAGTTGCTCGCCCAGGTAGTCCTTGGCCATGGCCAGGTCTTCCGGGTTGATGTGGATCAGGGCATGGGCCTGGGGGAGTTGCAGCAGGGCTTCGCGGATCAGGTCCACGACCGACTCGGGGCGCACGACGAGGGTCTGGCGCACCATCTGGCGGGCCAGTTCGGTGGCCAGGGCCAGGATCTCGTCAGCCACCTCCTGATCGAGGCTGGTCATGGAGTTTTCCAGGCTCTCGACGAGGCCATGAAACTGCATGGCTTCGATGCGACCGCGGGCCGTGCCCTCCTCGTAACCGGCGGCGTAGCCATCCTTGCGGGCTTCCTCGTGGATGCGCTCGATGTCTTCCGCCGTGGGCAGGTGGATATCGGGCTCGGGGTCGATCGCCGCCTCGGGCAGTGGCGGCGGTTCGACGGGCGGGAGGGGCGGCGTTTCGGTGATGTCCGGGCCTAGCTCAGTCGCGCCGCTTCCGGGAGGCTCCGGGGCGGGAGGCGGTGCCGCTGCGGGCGTGTCGAAGGACGGGAGGTCCCAGCGCTGGTAGGCGCCGACAGCCTGGTGACGGTTCATGGACATGGTGGGCGGTGAGGCTTAAACAAAGGCATCGTCGCCGCCGCCGCTGCCAAGCGCGATCTGACCCTCTTCGGCCAGGCGACGGGCCGTCTTGAGGATCTCCTTCTGTTCGGCCTCCACCTCCGACAGGCGTACCGGGCCGCGGGATTCCAGGTCTTCGCGGAGCATTTCGGCGGCGCGCTGAGACATGTTCTTGAAGATCTTCTCCCGCATCTCCGGCGGCGCTCCCTTGAGGGCGATGACCAGGGAGTCGCTCTGGACTTCGCGCAGCAAGGTCTGGATGCCCCGGTCGTCGAGCTCCATGAGGTTCTCGAACACAAACATCTCGTCGAGGATCTTCTGGGCCAGGTCCGGATCGTATTCGCGGACGTTGTCGAGAATTGCCGTCTCCGCTGCCGAGCCGACGAAGTTGAGGATATCGGCGGCGTGACGCACGCCGCCCATGGCGGTCTTCTTGACGGTGGACGCACCGGCCAGCATGCGCGTGAGGGCTTCGTTGAGTTCGCGCAGGGCGACTGGCTGCACGCCGTCCAGCGTGGCGATGCGCAGCAGTACGTCGTTGCGCAGGCGGTCGGTGAAGTGCTTGAGGATTTCGCCGGCCTGGTCGAACTCCAGGTGCACCAGGATGGTTGCGATGATCTGGGGGTGCTCGTTCTTGATCATGTCGGCGGCGGTGGGTGCGTCCATCCACTTCAGGCTTTCGATGCCGGCGGTGTCGGAGCCCTGAAGCACGCGGCTGATCAGGTGGGTGGCCCGCTCGTCGCCGAGGGCCTTGGTGAGCATGGCCTTGATGTGCTCGTGATCGGCCTCGATAGGCGAGCCTTTTTCGGCAAAGGCGATCAATTCGTCGAGAATGATCTCGAGCTTCTCCCGCGGTTGGGACGGCATGCCAGCCATCGCTGCGCCGAGCTTCTGGACTTCCTTCGGGCCGAGTTGCTTCAGTACCTCGGCGGCCTCGTCGGCGCCCAGGGTCATCAACAGCAGGGCGCCCTTCTCCTGGCCCTCATCGTTGCTGCTCATTGCTTCCCATCCATTCCTTGATCAGGTTGGCGACCACGCGCGGGTTGTTCTTGGCGATCTCGTGCACCTTGGCGAGTTTTTCGTCGTAGGCGAGGCGGGCGGCGGCTTCGGGCGACAGGGCCACCTCGGCACCGTCCTCGTCCTCGCCGGCCTCACCTTCTTCGCCTTCCTCTCCGTCGGCCCGGCCGGCTGCGCTGCCAGTGTCCTCGTCTTTCGCTTCGGGTGGGGGCGGCATGACCTGCTTCATCAGCGGCCGGATCACCCCGAAGGCTACGAAGGCGATCACGCCGGCGATGACCAGGTACTTGATGAGCTCCTTGAACAGGGCGACGTTGTCCGGATCTTTCCAGATCGGAGTCTCGAAGGCGTCCTTGTCGGAAGCCACGAAGGCGCTGCTGGCAACGTTGATGGTGTCGCCCCTGTCCTTGCTGTAACCGACGGCTTCGCGGACGAGGTCTTCGACCTGTTTGCGCTCGTCGTCGCTCAGGGGAACGGTCTTGACAGCACCGTTCTTGTCCTTTTCTTCCTTGTGGTTGATGGCCACCGCCACCGACAGGCGCTTGATCTGGCCGAGTGCCTTGCGCGTGTGCTGGATGGTCTTGTCCACCTCGTAGTTGATGGTCGCGCTCTTGCTGGTGGTGAGCGGAAGCTGGCCGTCGGCGCCGGCCGTCCCCGGTACTGCAGGCGTGGTCAGGGGGGCTGTAGCTGGCACGGGAGGCTGGTTGCTGAGCGCGCCGGGCACCCCTTGCGGCCCCTGGTCGCGGGTCTGGCTTTCGTTGCTCTGCTGGCTGCGGATGGCCTGTTCGGGGGAGGGGTTGGGGCGGTAGGTTTCGGCGGTCTGCTCGGTCTGGTTGAAGTCCACATCAGCGGAAACCTGGGCGCGGAAATTGCCCTTGCCGAAGAGCGGCGTGAGGATGGCGTTGATGCGCCCTATATAGCCCTCTTCAAGCTCGCGTGTGTACTTGATCTGGGAGGCGTCGAGGGAGGTGCGCAGGGGGTCGGGCTTCTTGGTGAGGAGGCTGCCGTCCTGGTCGATGACGCTCACGTTGTCATTGGACAGGTTGGGCACGCTGGACGAGATCAGGTGCACGATGCCGGCGATCTGGGCCTGGTCCAGGCTGCGGCCGGTGTGCAGGTTCACCATCACCGAGGCGGTGGGTTTCTGTTCGTCGCGCAGGAAGGCCGTTTGCTTGGGAATGGCCAGATGCACCCGCGCGCCAGCGACGCTGGCAATTGACGAGATCGTGCGGGACAGCTCGCCCTCCAGGGCACGCTGGTAGTTCACCTGCTCATGGAACTGGGACAGACCGAGCTTCTGGGTCTCCATCAGCTCGAAGCCCACCAGCCCTCCCTTGGGGATGCCCTGGGCGGCGAGGCGCAGGCGCAGGTCGTGGACCTGGGTGGCGGGGACCAGGATGGCGTTGCCGTTTTCGGAGAACTTGTAGGGGATGTTCTGCTGCTGGAGGCTGGCAACGACTGCGCCGCCATCCTTCTCGGCAAGGTTGGAGAACAGCACGGAATAGTCCGGCTGGCGGCTCCACAGCAGCACGCCGACGATCAGGGCAATGCCGAACGCCAGCGCAGCGCCGGCAGCAAGCTTCTGGCGCTGGGACAGGTTGCGGATGTTCTCCTGCACCTGGGCGAACGGTGAGGCGGGCGGTACCGGAGCGGCGGCCTCTTCTGCTGCCATGGAAACATTCCCCCTATTTCGGATGCTCGCATTCTGGCGTGTGGCCAGATTTTTCTACAGGGGGATTAACGGCGCTTTTTGCCGCCTATTTGCCGCCTTGCCGGGCCTGCGGCAGGCCTAAGCTGCGAACCGGTGAATTTCGTCTCTCCGTCCATCCATGACCGACCCTGCTACTGAAGACCGTCTCGATGCCCGCCAGCTGGCCGATGCCTTCCGCCAGTTCAGCCAGGCGTCCGAGGCGCTGACTGGCGCCTATGCCGGGTTGCAGACCCAGGTTGGTCAGCTGACCGAACGCCTGAGCGTCTTGATGGGCGCCTTGCCGGCAGGGGTCGTTGTGCTCGACCGGGATGCCCGGGTGGTTCAGGCCAACAAGGCTGTCGAGGGCATGTTCGGTGCCCCGCTGGCAGGCGTGGACTGGACGGCATTTTGCGCTACCCGCCTGGTCGGCACCGAAACACCGGGTGAGTGGCAGCTGGACCATGCCGGAGAGACCTGGCGCGTCACCCGTGTTGATGCGCCGCTGGAGTCTGGCGAGGGTCGCATCGTACTGCTGACCGATGTGACCGACGCCCATCGCATGCGCCTGGCGGCCGAGCGCAACGAACGCCTCGCCGCCATGGGTGAAATGGTTGCCGGCCTGGCTCATCAACTGCGCACGCCCCTGTCGGCGGCGCTGCTCTACACCGCGACCCTGGTGCAGCAGGACATGCACCCGGCCGACAAGGAGCGTGTTGGCACCCGAGCCCTTGAGCGCCTGCGTCACCTGGAAAAGCTGATCCGCGACATGCTGCTGTTTGCCCGGGGCGAGACCCTCGGGCGGGAGCCCTTTGCCATTTGTGATTTGGTGGCCGAGCTGACCCAGACCCTGGAGCCCGTCGCCCGGGCCCGTGGCCTGCGCTTTGACGCGACCTGTGCCTGTGGGGAGACTAAGGTGGTGGGGGATCGCAAGGCGATTGCCGGGGCCCTGACCAATCTTCTCGAGAACGCTGTCCAGGTTCTGGACGTGGGCGGCACCATCCGATTCCACGCGGACAGCGACGGCGCACTGGCCTGCTTCCGGGTTGCCGATGACGGTCGCGGTATCGACCCCACCCTACAGTCGCGGCTTTTCGAGCCGTTCTTTACCACCCGCCCCGACGGAACCGGTCTGGGGCTGGCGATCGCCCGGGGGGTAGCCCGAGCCCACGGAGGCGACATCGGTATCGAGTCGGAGCCCGGCCGCGGCTCCACCTTCACCCTGACCCTCGCCATGGGCGGCTGACGCCCCGTAGCACCCGAGTTTTAGAGAGACCCCCATGCCAGAAGCCCTTCACATCCTGGTTGTCGAAGACGACGCTCCCCTGCGGGACGCGGTATGTCTGACCCTCGAGCTTGCCGGCCATGCCGTTACCGGGGTCGGCGATGGCCCGGCCGCCCTGGCGGAAGTGGATCGGCAGGCCTTCAATCTGGTCCTGTCCGATCTGAAGATGCAGCCCATGGATGGTCTGCAACTCCTTGCGGAGCTGCGCCAGCGCCTGCCCCAACTTCCCGTTCTGTTGATGACCGCCTTTGGTGACGTGGAGAAGGCCGTGGATGCGATGCGCGGTGGCGCCTGTGATTTCCTGATGAAACCTTTTGAACCCGCAGTGCTGCTCGAGCATGTGCAGCGCTATGCCGTGACTCGCCAGGCAGACGGCATGATTGCTGCCGACCCCCATACCCGAAACCTGCTGGCCCTGGCCGACAAGGTGGCTGAAACGGACGCCACGGTGCTGCTCAATGGGGAGTCCGGCACAGGCAAGGAGGTCTTTGCCCGCTATCTCCACGAACACTCCCTGCGGCGTAGCGGCCCCTTTGTGGCCATCAACTGCGCGGCCATACCGGACACTCTCCTCGAAGCCACCCTGTTCGGCCACGAGAAAGGCGCGTTTACCGGGGCTGCGACATCCCAGGCAGGCAAGTTCGAGCAGGCGGAAGGCGGCACCCTGTTGCTCGATGAAATCTCGGAGATGCCACTGGGGCTGCAGGCCAAGCTGCTGCGGGTACTGCAGGAGCGGGAGGTAGAGCGGGTGGGCGGCAAGAAGACCATTCCGCTGGACATCCGGGTGCTGGCGACGACCAACCGCGACATGACCAAGGAAGTGGCTGCAGGGCGTTTCCGGGAGGATCTGTTCTACCGGCTCAACGTGTTTCCGCTGGCCATTCCGTCCCTGCGCGAGCGGCCCGGCGACATCGTTCCCTTGGCGCGGCATTTCGCGTTGATGCATGGCGTGCGCCTTAAGCGTGCCGGCCGGCTGTCGCCGGAGGCCGAAGCCGTGCTGGTGACCTATCATTGGCCTGGCAATGTGCGGGAGCTTGAAAACACGGTGCAGCGGGCCCTGATCCTGAGTGGCAGTGAGGCCGTGTCGGCGGAGACGATTCGTTTGTGCCTGCCCCACTGGAATGGGGAGCCCGTGCGCATGCTGGTTTCACCGCTTGCCGTTTCGGCAAATTTTGCCGCTGAATCGGTAGTTTTTGCCGTCGACGCCGCAGAGGGCGCCAAGGATGCGGGGCGTCCGGCCAACATGAAAGATCTTGAGCGCGAGCACATCCTGCAGGTGCTGAAGGAGGTGGGTGGGTCGCGGAAGCGTGCAGTGGCGCAGCTTGGCATCTCGGAGCGGACGCTTCGCTACAAGCTTCAGCAGTACCGCGAGGAGGGGCTGTTCTCCGGCTGATGGCCTCTTGTGCTGCTTGGCACGTGCTTTGCTCTGCTATAGTCGAGAAAAAGGAGCTGGATCATGGATACCCGCGGAATCGATCAAATGCTGTCCGAGCTGCGCGCCACTTCGCAGGTGGCGTCGGGCAAGGCTGCCCAAGCAGCAACTGCGGCTGGCGAAACCGATTTCGGTCAGGTCCTGCAAAGCGCCATTGCCGATGTGAGTTCCGCTCAGAAGCAGGCCCAGGAGATGGCCAAGGGATTCTCCGCCGGTGACCCCGACGTGAATCTTCAGGATGTGATGGTCAATCTACAGAAGGCCAGCCTGTCGTTCCAGCAGATGGTCCAGGTGCGCAACAAGCTGGTCACGGCCTACCAGGACATCATGAACATGTCCGTGTAAACGATAGTTTCGCTTGTCGGCGGGTGAGCCGCATCACGAAAACAGAAAAGCCGGCGTTGCCGGCTTTTTGTTTGAGTGCGCGGGAGAGGCTTAGCGAATGCGTTCCCGTGCGTTGCGCTCCCGCTCGGTGCGGAGGATGTAGCGCTGAATGGACGATGCCATGCTGGCCGACAGGTTCAGGAACTCGCAGCCCGCCCGCAGCACGACACTGCCATCCCGGTTGGTGATGCGGAAGAGGTTGCGCACGCGGAGGGCTGTTGCGATGGGGCCCACCTCGGGAAGCATCAGCCGACAATCGGCAAACTCCATGTCAGGCTCAAAGACGATGCCATTGGGCGGAACCGTGATGGCCAGCCCGCCGCCGCTGATGTCCACGACATCGGCTTCGACACTGACCACCTTGCTTTCGCCTCCCACGACAATGGGGATCTGGCAGCTTAGGCAGTGGGGGCTGGGGGCCGTGAGGCGGTAATACTCCCGCCGTTGCAGGCGCAATAGCACGTCAGGCACAGCGATCCGGAATGCTTCGTGGCCCTCGTGGGGGAAGCGCTCGATGCCCCGGGCGGCGAACTGGATCTTGATCTTGTCGAGCTGGGTGACGCAGATCAGTTGCTCAGCCGCTTCGACGCGCTGGTTGATGGCTTCATCGCTGGCTGCGTCAAGGATGATATGACCTTCGTCCGGGGTGACGGCAAGGATGGCACTGAGAAAGGAGTCGGCGCTGGCGTCGATGAAGGCGCTCAGCATGGCCCGCTTCTGCATCAGGGCCCGGAGGTTGTAGAGGATGTCGGTTTTTTCCCGTAGCAGGTAACGGGAATAGTCGTCGGCCTGCAGGAGTTCGAACTTGAGCGGCATGGTGGCGATGGCGTCCGGCAATCGGATGATGGACGGGATTCTAGCAGCCCCAAATGGGCTCCCGGAGTCGCCGTAGGTCATATGCCGATCGAAGGTGACGAATCGCCTGAAAATTGCGGGGGCGCCGCGCAGGACGCCCCCGGGGGAGATGAGTTCAGCGCGTGGCTTCGCGTTCGATTTCCTCGAGGCTGGTGTGGCGCACGTCGCGGCCTTTGACCATGTAGACCACGTATTCGGCGATGTTTTTGGCATGGTCGCCGATGCGCTCGACCGACTTGGCCACGAACATCAGCTCAATGGACTGGGAGATCGTGCGCGGATCTTCCATCATGTAGGTGATGAGCTGACGCATGATGCCCTTGAACTCGGCATCCACTTCCTTGTCCTGTCGGACAACCTGCGCAGCCGAAATGGTGTCCAGGCGGGCATAGGCATCCAGCGAGGTACGCAGCATGTCCACGACCGCGTCGGCAATATGGGCGAGGCGGATCTGGGGTGTGAATGCCGATCCGGTGGTGTGCAGTTGCTTGGCGGTCTTGGCGATCTTCTTTGCCTCATCGCCGATCCGTTCCAGGTCGGTGATGGTCTTCTGCACGGTGCTGATCATGCGCAGGTCCACGGCGGTGGGCTGGCGCTTGGCGATGACTTGATTGCAGGCTTCGTCCAGTTCGATTTCCAGGTGATTGACCCGGTTGTCGTTCTCGATGACCTGGTCGATCAGCAGCAGATCCCCGTCGGAGAGGCCTTCCATGGCCTTCACGATTTGCAGTTCGACCATGCCGCCCATCTGCAGAACGCGGGTGCGGATACCTTCCAGCTCTGCGTCAAACTTCTTGGAGGTGTGCTCGTTCATGGGAAGTCCTGTGGGTGGTGATAGGTAATCGTCAAAGACTAGCAGCGCAACATGACGTTTTTGTTTCAACTACGCTCAAAGGTGACCACGCCGTCAGCCGTAGCCAGCAGCAGCACGTCAGCGCCGCGCTTGGCAAACAGACCGCTGGTCACGACCCCGACGATGCCATCGATGGTGATCTCCAGGCTGGCTGGATCACTGATGGTAAGGTCATGGACGTCGAGGATCAGGTTGCCATTGTCGGTAGTGAAACCCTGGCGCAGCACGGGCCGGCCTCCCAATCGAACGAGCTCTCGCGCTACCTGGGCGCGGGCCATGGGAATGACCTCGACCGGAAGGGGGAAGCGCCCGAGTTGCGCCACCTTCTTGGTGGCGTCGCAGATGCACACGAACTTGCGGGCGACGGCGGCGACGATCTTCTCCCGGGTCTGGGCACCTCCACCGCCCTTGATCATGGCCAGTGACGCGTCGATCTCGTCAGCGCCATCGATATAGACCGGCAGGTCATCCACATCGTTCATGTCGAGGAGGCGAATGCCATGGCCGGCAAGGCGACGGGCGGAGACTTCAGATGAGGCGACCGCGCCGGCGATGCGATCCTTCATCGTGGCCAGCCCATCGATGAAGAAGTTGGCGGTGGAGCCGGTGCCGACGCCGACAATGGCGCCTTCGATCACGTAGTCCAGCGCCCGCAGTGCGGCCTGTTGCTTGAGTTCGTCCTGGGTCATGGTGTTGTCGCCTGCTGCCAAAAGATTCAATTCTAACCGGCCCGGGCAAAGTGGTCAGATTCTGCAAACCGTCACGGCGCAGCCTCGGGTTGAGGGTAGAGTGTGAAAACTCTGCGACACTCGTTTCGAAGTGTGGCGGGTCGGGGGTAAGGCCGTGGTTGGCATGGTGCCAAAGGCACACGCCGGTTCCAGGTGTATCCCACTCTTTTTTGACTGGAGGCAGTGTATGGGTTTGCTCGATCAACTTGCAGGACAGGTTCTCGGTTCCCTGGCGGGAGGCGCACAAGGCGGCGGGCAGTCGCCCCTGATCCAGTTGGTGCTGAATTTGATTCAGAACAGCGAGGGCGGGCTCGGGGGTCTTCTGTCCAAACTCAATCAGGCGGGGCTGGGTGAGCAGGTGGCGTCCTGGGTGGGGACGGGCCAGAATCTGCCGGTCAGCGCGGACCAGCTTGGCCAGGTGCTGGGTGGTGCCGGGGGCCTGGGCGACATCGCGGCTCAGCTCGGCTTGCCCCAAGAGGCGGTTGCAGGCCAGCTTGCGCAGCTGCTTCCCCAGGTCATTGATGGCTTGACCCCGAACGGCCAAGTGCCGGATGCGGGCGCCGATCTCTTCGGTCAAGGGCTGTCGGCCCTCGGCGACCTCCTGGGCAAGCGCTGACCTTCAGGGAGCCCGATCCGGGCCCATTCAGTCCGGACCGGTTGCTACGGGCCGGGCTGGATCTGCACACCATTCGCTCCATGAACCCGCGTACAAACGCGCACCATCAAGTCCTGCAGCCTCCATCGCGAGCAGGTTGTGGCAGGCCGTTACGCCCGAGCCGCATTGAAGGACTGCAGTGTGCGCGTCTCCCCCCTTCAGGATCTGTCCGTATTCCTCCTGCAGTTCCGACGCCTGTTTGAAGCATCCGTCCGGGCCGAGGTTGTCCTTGAAAAAACGATTGATTGCGCCGGGAATGTGCCCACCCACCGGGTCGAGGGTTTCGTTCTCGCCCCGGTAGCGGTCGGGGGAACGGGCGTCGATGAGCAGCATTTCGGGTGAGCCCAGATGATGCTGCACGTAGTCGGCATCGACCTTCATGCCATTCTGCAGCTTGAGGGTGAAGGCCGCAGCATGGGCTTCAGGCGTCTCGGCACTGAGGGGATGACTGCTCGACACCCAGGCCTGCAGGCCGCCGTTGAGCACCGCCACCTGGCTGTGCCCCAGCCAGCGCAGCAGCCACCACAGGCGCGCCGCAAACATGCCTCCTGCATCGTCGTAGGCAACCACCTGGGTCTGGTCGCCAACACCGAGGCTGCCGAGCTTGTCGGCCAGCAAGCCTGGTGCGGGCAGTGGATGGCGCCCGTTGCGGCCCGTGACCGGGCCTGACAGGTCTTCCTCCAGATCAAGGAAGAACGCGCCGGGAAGGTGCCCGGCGGCATAGGCCTGCCGCCCGAACAGCGGGGCGGCCAGGCTGAAACGACAGTCAAAAACTCTCCACTCCGGTGTGGCCAGTTGAGCGAGATCGTTGACGTTGATGAGGCTGGTAAAGGGCACGGGCACGGCGATGTGTCCTTAGGCGACGGGTGTCTCTACGCCACCGAGCCAGGCTTCGGCATCGTCCGTCTCGTCGAAGACGCGGATGTCCGCGTCCACAAACATCTGTGACAACCACGCGCTCCAGGTGACCCATTGGTCCTTGGTGAGAATGGCGATACGGGCAAAGTCGTGGGCATGAGCACGAGCAAAACGGATTTCCTCAAGCGCCATGTCGACGGTGAAGCCGTTCATCTCCCTCAGGTCGAAGAGTAGGTCCACCGGCCCTTCGAACTGCACCTTGTAGTTGACGACTTCTTCGAACTCCTTGTAGTCGGCCAGGGTGAACTCGCCGAAGACAGTTACGTTGACCCGGTTTTCCTTGTGGTCGGTGGTGATCATCGCCTGCTTCCTTTCTGGGCTGACTGGACGCTGCCAGTGTAGCCCCCCGCTGCCTGCGCTTCAATCGGACTCTAGGGCTGGCGTGGGTTTCCGCGAAGCGATGGATACCAGCACACCGCTGGCAATGATGATGAGGATGGCAAGCACCGACGTCCATGGTAGATGCTCATCCCACAGACCGACGCCGAAGAGGCTGGAAAAGATCACCGTGGTGTAGGCGAGGTTGGCCGAGACGATGGTCTTGCCGTAGCGGTACGCCCGGGTCATCGCGAGCTGGGCGCATCCGCCGAAGCCGCCGACGCCGAGAAGGATGGCAGCCTCTTGGGCGCTGAGGGCGTGGAGGCTTCCGGATGACAGGGCCCAGGGCAGGCCAAAGGCGGTAGTGATGAGAGAGAACCACAACACGGTGCGCGCCTCGGGCTCGCCGGCGCGCCCCAGTTCCCGCACGTTGATGTAAGCGAGGCTGGCGATGAGGCCGGAGCCCAGGCCGGCCAGGGCTCCAGCCCACTGTTCAGGTTGAAGGGTGGGTTGGAGGAGCAGTATGACGCCGATGAACCCCAGGCCAACTGCCGCGAACAGGGATTTTCCGACCCGCTCCCGGAGCCACCACGCCAGCAGGACCGCGACGAACAGCGGGGAGGTGTAGTTGAGGGTGACCGCCGTGGCCAGGGGGAGGATGGCGAGCGCGAAGAAGTAGCACATCAGGGCGATGGTGCCCGAGACGCCCCTGGACAGTTGCAGCCGCCAGTGGGGCGTGGCGTAAGGCGTGCCTTGCAGGCGTAGCAGCAGGGCCATCATCAGCAGGCCGACAAACCCCCGGTAGAACACCAGTTCTCCGGTCGTGAAGTAAGCCGAGCCGAGCTTCACGCAAACGCCCATGCACGCAAACAGCAGGCTGGCTACGATCATCCACAGGGATTGCATGGTGCAGTGCGGCGGGCGAAAAACCGCCATTTTACTGGAGGCCTCGGCCTGCTACGGCAGGCGTTAAAAAGCCCCCGCAGGTTTGCACCTGCGGGGGCTCATCAACCAGGCGTGCCGGTGAGGGTTACCGGCGATCCGGGTCTTAGTGGAACTGTTCTTCTTCGGTGGAGCCGGTCAGGGCGGTCACGGAGGACTTGCCACCCTGGATCACGGTGGTCACATCGTCGAAGTAACCGGTGCCCACTTCCTGCTGGTGCGACACGAAGGTGTAGCCACGATCGCGGGCAGCGAATTCCGGCTCCTGAACCTTCTCGACGTAGGCAGACATGCCGCGGGCGGCGTAGTCCTGGGCCAGATCGAACATGTTGTACCACATGGAGTGGATGCCAGCCAGGGTGATGAACTGGTACTTGTAGCCCATTGCGCCCAGCTCCTTCTGGAACTTGGCGATGGTGGCATCGTCCAGATTCTTCTTCCAGTTGAAGGACGGGGAGCAGTTGTAGGCCAGCATCTTGCCCGGGTGAACCTTATGCACGGCTTCGGCGAACTTGCGGGCGAATTCCAGATCCGGCGTACCGGTTTCACACCACACCAGGTCGGCGTACTCGGCGTAGGCGATGGCGCGGGAGATGGCCTGGTCCAGACCCTTCTTGGTCTTGTAGAAGCCTTCGGCGGTGCGCTCGCCGGTCAGGAACGGCTTGTCGTT
>NZ_JBIJDC010000017.1:0-60137 GCF_044344315.1 Zoogloea sp.
TTGCAGGGCCAGGCGGAGTCCTTCTCGCCATGGCCGAGGGGGGCGCCCACGGTGTGCACGCAGGGCACGAACTCGCCATCGGTGCCGAGCACGTCATACACGGCCTTGCCCATGCGGGTCATGGTGCGCATGTTGGTGACCACGTAGGGGCTGTCGGAGATCTCCACGCCGATGTGGGCGATGGGAGAGCCGAGCGGACCCATGGAGAAGGGGATCACGTACAGGGTGCGACCGTGCATGCAGCCCTTGAACAGTTCGTTCAGGGTCTTGCGCATCTTGGCCGGGTCTTCCCAGTTGTTGGTGGGGCCGGCGTCGTCCTTGTTGGCGGAGCAGATGTAGGTGCGGTCTTCTACACGCGCCACATCGGAGGGGTCGGAACAGGCGAGGTAGGAGTTCTTGCGCTTTTCCGGGTTCAGCTTGATCAGCATCCCGGCTTCGACCATTTCAGCGCACAGGCGGTCGTATTCTTCTTGCGAGCCGTCACACCAGACAACTTGCTCGGGTTCGCACAGGGCAGCGATCTCGCCAACCCACTGCTTCAGTTTCTGGTTCTTGACGTATGCGGGCGCGGCGGCAATGGCGGCTTCGGCAATGCTTTGAGACATCTGACGATTCTCCAGGACGTTACGGATGCGTTGTTTCGTGTTGCCGGCTTGGGAGTCCTGCCGGCTGGGCAATCGCGTCTTTGGGCCACCAGGGCGCGGCGCGTATTATTGGAGTCAATCGGGGCAAACCCCGAATGAGCTAGCCTGCAATTATGCCACGCATCGAACCTTCCAGTCACCTTGACGTCAAGGCCCAATGATGTGGATGTCACGAATTGTCGTAAATGCCGTTTGGCCGGATGATGGTCAAACACACTACACACTTAACGGAGAGGGACAACGCAATGGATGAGCAGATTCGCCAGGCCGCACTCGAGTATCACCGCCTGCCCAAGCCCGGGAAAATCTCGATCGCGCCGACCAAGGCGCTGACCAACCAGCAGGATCTTTCGCTGGCTTACTCGCCCGGTGTGGCCGCTGCCTGTGATGCGATCGTCGAGGATCCGGCCGAGGCGGCCAGCCTCACCTCACGGAGCAACCTGATCGGTGTCGTCACCAACGGTACCGCCGTGCTCGGGTTGGGCAACATCGGCCCCTTGGCGGCCAAGCCGGTCATGGAAGGCAAGGCGGTGCTGTTCAAGAAGTTTGCCGGCATCGACGTGTTCGACCTGGAGATCGACGAGCCGGATGCGGACAAGCTGATCGACATGATCGCCGCCCTGGAGCCGACCTTTGGCGGCATCAACCTCGAAGACATCAAGGCGCCGGAGTGCTTCTACATCGAGAGCAAGCTGCGCGAGCGGATGAAGATTCCGGTCTTTCACGACGACCAGCACGGCACGGCCATTGTCGTCGGCGCAGCCATCCTCAACGGCCTGCACCTGCTCGGCAAGGATCTGCACAAGGTCAAGCTGGTGACCTCCGGTGCCGGCGCGGCCGCCCTGGCCTGCCTTGACCTGCTGGTGATGCTCGGCGTGCCGGTCGAGAACATCTGGGTCACTGACATCGAAGGCGTGGTGTATGAAGGCCGTACCACCCTGATGGATCCGATCAAGGCCCGTTATGCCAAGGTCACCGACGCGCGCAAGCTCTCCGAGGTGATCGAGGGTGCCGACGTATTCCTCGGCCTCTCCGCCGGTGGCGTGATGAAGCCCGAGATGGTGGCCAAGATGGCGTCGCGGCCCCTCATCATGGCCCTGGCCAACCCGACTCCCGAGATCCTGCCCGAAGAGGTCAAGAAGGTGCGCGATGACGCGCTGATGGCCACCGGCCGTTCGGATTATCCGAACCAGGTGAACAACGTGCTGTGCTTCCCCTTCATCTTCCGGGGTGCCCTGGACGTGGGGGCTACCACCATCACCGACCAGATGAAGCTCGCCGCGGTGAAGGCTATTGCCGAGCTGGCCCGCGCCGAGGCTTCCGACATCGTCGCCGCGGCTTACGGCGAGATGGTCTCGGGCTTTGGCCCGGAGTACATCATCCCCAAGCCCTTCGATCCGCGCCTGATCGTCAAGATCGCCCCGGAAGTGGCCCGCGCGGCCATGGAGTCCGGTGTGGCGACGCGGCCGATCACCGATTTCGAAGCCTACCGCCAGCAGCTCAACAACTTCGTGTGGCAGTCCGGCCTGGTCATGAAGCCGGTCTTCCAGGCCGCCAAGCGGGCACCCAAGCGCATCATCTTCTCCGAAGGCGAGGCCGAGCGCGTGCTGCGTGCCGTGCAGACGGTGGTGGATGAGGGCCTGTGCCGCCCCATCCTGATCGGCCGTCCAGACGTGGTGGCTGCCAACGTCGAGCGCTTCGGCCTGCGCCTGCGCCCGGAGCTCGACTACGAGATGGTCAATCCGGATTCCGATCCGCGCTATGACCAGCTGTGGAGCCACTACCACTCCCTGATGGAGCGCAAGGGCGTGTCGGTGGACTACGCCAAGCGCGAAGTCCGTCGTCGCGCCACGCTGCTGGGCGCGCTGCTGCTGAAGTTCGGTTACGGTGACGGCATGATCTGCGGCACCTATGGCATGCACGGCCTGCACCTCAAGTTCATCGAGACCGTGCTGGGCCGCCAGAAGGGGGTGCGCAACTTCTACACCATGAACCTGCTGTCCCTGCCGGGCCGCACGGTGTTCCTGTGCGACACCTATGTGAATTACGACCCGACACCCGAGCAGGTGGTGGAGATGACCCGTCTGGCTGCCGACGAGGTGCGCCGTTTCGGCATTCAGCCGCGCATTGCCCTGCTGTCCCACTCCAGTTTCGGCACTGACAGTTCGCCGACAGCCGAGAAGATGCGCAAGGCCCTGGTGATGCTCCACTCGGAACACCAGGATCTGGACGTTGAAGGCGAGATGCACGGCGACGCGGCCCTGGATGCGGACATCCGCAAGCAGATCTTCCCCAATGCCAAGATGAAGGAAGATGCCAACCTGCTGATCTTCCCGACCCTGGATGCCGCCAACATTGCCTTCAACCTGCTCAAGACGGCTGCCGGTGAAGGCATGACCATCGGGCCCATCCTGCTCGGTTCGGCAAAGCCGGTGCATATCCTCACGGCTACGGCCACGGTGCGCCGGATCATCAACATGACGGCGCTGACGGTGGTCGAAGCCGGTCGCTGATCGTCAGGCCCTCAGCCCTTCGCACCCTGCTGCCGTTAAACTCCGTGAGATACATCACGGAGGGGCAGCATGGGTGAGGGGAGAGCGGCGCTGGTTCTGACAGGGGGGGGCGCGCGGGCTGCCTATCAGGTCGGCGTTCTGATCGCCATCCGGGATGTCTGGGGCAAGCGCCCCGGCAATCCGTTCCCCATCCTGTGTGGAACATCGGCGGGCGCCGTCAATGCGGTGGCGCTGGCGGTGTTTTCCGCCAATTTCGATGAGGCCGTGCGCAAGCTGGCCTATATCTGGCGCAACTTTCGGGTTGAGCACGTCTATCGGGCCGATACCCTGGCCATTGCCGAGTCGGTGGTGCGTTGGGGCTCGGCCGTCTTTCTGGGCTGGCTGATCCACCAGTCACCCCGCTCCCTGTTCGACAACTCGCCCTTGCGCGCCCTGCTGGAGGCTCAGCTCGACTTTGGTGCCATCGACAGGGCCATTGCCGCAGGGCACTTGCAGGCCATTTCGGTGACGGCGTCGGGATACACCTCTGGCGAGAGTCTGGCCTTCTTTCAGGGCAGTGAAGACCTGCAGCCCTGGCGGCGCGCCCAGCGCATCGGGGTGCGCACCCAGCTCAAGGTCGAGCATCTGCTGGCATCCAGTGCCATTCCCTTTGTGTTCCCGGCAGTGCGGATCAATCGCGAATATTTTGGCGATGGCTCCATGCGCCAGCTTGCGCCCATCAGCCCGGCGATCCACCTGGGGGCCGACCGCATCCTGGTGATCGCCGGGGGGCGCCGCTCGGAAGAGGCGCGCCAGCGAACCGATGCCTATCCCTCACCGGCCCAGGTGGCGGGCCATGCCCTGTCGAGCATCTTTCTCGATGGCCTGGCGATGGACCTGGAGCGGCTCGAGCGGATCAACGCCACCCTGAACGCATTTACGCCCGAGCAGCGGCTCGCCAGCGGCATTCCGCTGAAGCCGATCGAGACGCTGGTGATTGCGCCATCCCAACGCCTCGACTATCTTGCGACGCGGCATCGTGCGGCTTTACCGCGCGCTTTGCGACTGGTTCTGCGTGGAGTTGGTGCAACGCGCAAGAACGGGTCGGTGCTGCTCTCCTACCTGCTGTTTGAACGGGCTTACACCCGGTCGCTGATGGAACTGGGGTATCGGGATGCCATGAGTCGTCGCGCCGAACTGGCCCGCTTTCTACGTGTCGATAGCGCTTGAGCATGCGACGTGTGGGTGCGGCTTAGCGTCGTGCATGTAAAAATCAAAAAAAATCATTCACAAAAAGCTTCAGATATTTAAAATAACCCATTATTTTGAATGGAAGTCTGCCGTTAAGAACAGGCGGGCTTTGGATACATCAGGGATGTTCGGCTTCCGCTCGATCCGGAATCGAGGCGATGCAGCCGGTGCAGCACCGTTCCCCCTAACAGATTTGCAATTCCGGAAGCCCCGGCTTCCGGCTCACGATCCAGTTTGAAGACCATGAAAATCCGTAATACCGTACTGGCCGTATTGAGCGTTTTTGCCCTGGTGTCCGTGGCTGCAGGCAGTGCTCATGCTGCTGCGCAGCGTAGTTCCGCCAAGAAGGCCCCTGTTGCCAAGGTTGCCACCAAGAAGGTGTCTGTGGCCAAGGCGTCGCCGGCAAAGGCTGGCAAGCTTGCCAAGTCCAGGAGCAATGGCCGGCTGGCTGCCGTCAAGGGGCATCACCATGCTGCTGCGATCGTCATGTCCCGCGCCTTGCCGGCCGTGACTGCCGAGGTGGATCACGACGGCAATCCGCTGCTCCATTCCGCCGCCTTCATGATTGCCGATCAGGCTACTGGCAACGTGATCCTCGAAAAGAACTCCGATGCAGTGCTGCCCATCGCATCCATCACCAAGCTGATGACGGCCATGGTGGTGCTCGACGCCCGGCTGGGCCTTGGGGATCTGATCACCATTGCCCATGAAGATGTGGATACCCTGCGCGGCAGCAGTTCACACGTGCCGGTCGGTACCGAGTTGTCCCGTGAGGACATGCTGCGTCTGGCCCTGATGTCGTCCGAGAACCGGGCCTCCGCTGCTCTGGCCCGGACCTACCCGGGCGGCACCCACGCCTTCATCACCGCCATGAACCGCAAAGCTGCGTCGCTGGGGCTGCGCGATACCCGCTTCTCCGACAGTACCGGCCTCAACTCGGCCAATGTGTCGAGCGCCCGCGACCTGGTCAAGATGGTCTCTGCCGCGTCCCGTTACCCCCTGATCCGCGAGTTCTCCACCACCGCCAACTACGTGGTGTACCTCAATGGCCGCCCGCGCCAGTTCAACAATACCAATGCGCTGGTCAGCAGTCCTGACTGGCAGATCGGTGTGTCGAAGACCGGCTTTATCAACGAGTCCGGCAAATGTCTGGTGATGCAGGCCTGGCTGCTCAACAAGCCGATGATCATCGTGCTGCTCGACTCCTTCGGGCGTTTCACCCGTGTGGCGGATGCCCAGCGGGTCAAGCGCTGGCTCGAAAGTGCAGCGGCCCAGCAGAAGCTGGCTGCACAAGTCCGCGGCCCGGCGACCTGAGCTTTCCGCTTGCTGCATGAAAAACGGGCGCCAGCAGCGCCCGTTTTTCATGGATCCGGTGATGCGCTTAACGCCCTATCGGAGGCAGATAGCCGAGGGCGTTGGAGATTTCGTCGGCGGTCTGCCGGATGAGTGGAGCCCAGTCGGGATCAAAGCGTTCCGACGGGGTGGACAGGGACAAGCCTGCCACCAGCTCGCCGCTGTCGTCACGGATGCCCGCGGCGATGCAACGTACGCCATTTTCCACTTCGTCCAGGTCGTAAGCCACACCGTGACGGCGCACCTTGTCGAGTTCCTTTTCAAGGGCTGACAAAGTGGTGATCGACGTGGGCGTGGTGCCAGGCAAACTGGTGCGACGGGCGTATTCCTTGACCTTCTGGGGGCCGTCCTCAACCAGGAAGAGCTTGCCGGTGGCGGTGGTGTGCAGGGGCGCCCGGGCGCCGACGATGTGGACCACCCGCACCGAGGAGCGTCCGCTGGAGGTGCGCTCCACGTAGACGATCTCGTCGCCCGCACGGATACCGAGATTCACGCTTTCGCCTGTGGCGGCGTGCAGCTTGAGCATTGCTGCCATGGCGGTTTCTCGCAGGGAGATCCGCGATTTGACCAGGCTGCCGAGTTCAAGGAGACGGATGCCAAGGCGATAGACCCCCGCATCGCTGCGTTCGACGAAGCCGCTGCTGGTCATGGCACCGAGGATGCGGTGGGCCGTGGACGGGTGCAGCCCGGTTTCCGCCGCGAGCTGCTTGAGCGGAACTGGGTCGGGGTGCCGGGCCAGGACGTCGAGCAGCGTCATCATGCGCTCGATGACCTGGATCGGATTCTTTGCGGGCTCTTGCGTGGACAACGGATTTTCTGCCAGTGAATCAGGGATGGCGGATGTTAGCGCAGGTCGGTTCATTTCGCCTAGTGAAATGCCGTGCTGCGGCAAACGGGCGGCGAGGGAGAGAACTCAGCCTGTCAGACCGTGGCCCACCATGCGCATCACGATGCCTACGCCGGCGCCCAGGGCGGCAGGTTTCCAGACGTCGGCGACCCGCCGGCCAGCGGAAATCAGTACCGCCACCCCGGGAATGTCGAGGGGATGGATCAACATACCTGCGGCCACGCCGTTGAGGGTGGCGGCGCTGGCGGTGCCTGCGCGGATCATCTCGTCCATGACGCCCATCATCGCAGTGCCGCCAGCCAGATACTTGGTCAGGGTGGGCAGGATCAGGCCAGGGTCGGCGCCGATGCTCAACAGTAGGGGTGAGAGCAGCGCGGTCAGGGCATCCAGGGCACCCAGGCGGCGCAGGGCCAGCACCACGGTGAGGGACAGGACCAGCATGGGGATGGCGCCAACGGCGATTTTGAAGGCTTCGGCCCCGGCCCGGTTTATCACGTCGAGCACGCCCTTGGCGCTTTCGGCCACCGGGTGATGAAGGGTTTCGTCCACCGGGCGTTCGGCCGCCGAGAGCTTGCGTCCGAAGCCGTAGTAGGTGGCCGCCGCCGCTGCCAGCCCGCCGACCAGCGACCAGCCGAGGACAACACCGAAATGCAGGCCCATGGCCGCCATGGGCATGGAGACATTGGCCTGGGCCATCGCCATCACCATCGCCAGGGTGGCCGCCAGGTGCCGGCTGGATGCGCCACGCTGGTCCATCATGGCCAGGGTGGCCACGGGAGCGGCGAAACTTACGAAGTTGATCTGCAGGGCGGCAAACACGCCGAGGCCGGTAAGGCCCAGCGGGCGCAGGCCGGGTGCCAGCCGGGCGACCACCCAGTCGAGCACGCCTCTGGCTTCGAGCAGGCGCATCAGGGACAGCATCACCACCATGACCGGCAGCAGGACGAAGAAGGACAACTCGACCGCGGAGCGGCCCGCGCGCAGGATGACGTCGATCAGCAGATCCATGGTTGCAGTGCAGCAGAAGGCAGACGGCCCCGATTATCGGGGCCGCGGAGGGTAGCTACAAGCTGAGGCGAACCCTGGTTAACCTTGCGTCAATCATGACCCGGGATTATTTGAGGGCCGCAGCCAGCAAGGGCAGCAGCCAGGGCAGGGTGAGGGCGGTGAACAGGCCGTTGAGGCCCATGGCCAGGGCGGCAAAGGCGCCGGTCTGCTCGCCGAGTTGAAAGGCCCGGGCCGTACCGATGCCGTGGGAGGCCAGGCCCAGGGCGAAACCGACGCTGGCCTCGTCCTTCACGCCAACGCGCTTGAGAAGACCGTCGGCAAAGATCGCTCCGAAGATGCCGGTGAGGATGACGAACACGGCCGTCAGGGAAGCCAGGCCGCCCAGGCGCTCGGCAATGCCCATGGCGATGGGGGTGGTGACTGACTTGGGGGCGAGCGATGCCACGGTGGGGGCGCTGGCGCCGAGCAGGGCGCCGATGGCGTAGGCCGACAGACCGGCGGTCAGGGAGCCGATCACCAGGGCGATCACGAGGGGGCCGGCCATGCCCAGCAGCCGTTTGAGCTGGCCGTGAAGGGGAATGGCGAGGGCCACCGTGGTGGGGCCGAGGAGGAAGTGCACGAACTGGGCGCCATCGAAGTAGCGCTGGTAAGGCGTGCCGGTGAGCAGCAGCAGTGTGACGAGGACGCTGACCGAGATCAGTACCGGATTGACGGCCGGATGCCCGCCTGCCCGGCGATGCAGGGCTATGGCCAGCAGATAGACGGCGAGGGTCAGGGTGAGCCACAGGAGCGGCTGGGCCGAGAGATAGACCCAGATCTCGGTCATGGCCCCGCCATTCATTGTGGGCTCCCGGAGCGATGACGGGTCAGGACGTGCAGGGTCAGGCCGGTGGCGAGCAGGCCCAGCAGGGTGCTTGCAACCAGAGCCACCGCGATGGGCCAGGCCTCGTCGGACAGGCGCCCGGCGTGGAGCATCACCCCGGTGCCGGCCGGCACGAACATCAGGGACAGGTTCTGCAGCAGGGTGCCCGAGGTGCTGCGCAGGGCGTCGTCGGGGCCGCCCTGCAGTACTAGCCAGGCGAGCAGCAGCGCCATGCCGATGACAGGGCCAGGGACGGGCAGGTGGAGGGCGACACGCAGGGCTTCACCGGCGAGCTGGAAGGCGAGCAGGAGGGCGATGGCTTTGATCATGGCGGGGCTTTCCGTGGCGCAGGAAGCCGTCATCGTCGCAAAAATTGCTCAGCTTGTCCTGATGTGCAAAAGGGGCGGAGGGATGGGCAAACTCACGCCGGATGTCCACGAAAAAGGGGCCGTGCGCTGCGCGGCCCCTTTTTACAGGCTGATGAAGCAGCTTACTTCTTGGCCTTGGCGCTGGCGCTGCGGGCGGCCTGCATGAAGTTGTCGTAGCGGTTTTCGGCTACGGAGAACCACTGCAGTTGCTCGTCGCGGAATTTCTTCCAGGCTTCGTAGATCTTCTTGAACTTCGGGTTGGTGGCGGCGGTTTCCTCGTAGAGATCGTTGGCGGCCTTGTAGGCGGCAGCCATGATCTCGTTGGGGAAGGGACGCAGCTGGGTGCCGGAACCGACGAGTTGCTTCAGGGCGGTCGGGTTCTTGGCGTCGTAGCGGGCCTGCATTTCAGCGTGTGCGTACAGGCAGGCGTCTTCCAGAATGGTCTGGTATTCCTTGGGCAGGGATGCCCACTGCTTGCTGTTCACGTAGAGGGAGATCTGCGGGCCGCCTTCCCAGAAGCCCGGGTAGTAGTAGTACTTGGCCACCTTGTTGAAGCCCAGCTTCAGATCGTCGTAGGGGCCGATCCATTCGGCGGCATCGATAGTGCCTTTTTCGAGGGCCGGGTAGATATCGCCGCCCGGAATCTGCTGGGGCACCACGCCGAGTTTGGCCAGCACCTGGCCGGCAAAGCCACCGCAGCGGAACTTGAGGCCCTTGAGGTCTTCGACGGACTTGATTTCCTTGCGGAACCAGCCGCCCATCTGGGCGCCGGTATTGCCACAGGGGATGTTGTGGATGTTGTAGTCCTTGAAGAACTCGCGGAACAGCTCAAGGCCGCCACCTTCCATCATCCACGCCGTTTGCTGACGGCTGTTGAGGCCGAAAGGTACTGCGGTGTCGAAGGCGAACGTAGGGTCCTTGCCAATGAAGTAGTAGGAGCAGGTGTGGCCGACTTCAACCGTGCCATCCTTGACCGCATCCATCACGCCCGGGCCCGGGACGATCTCACCGGCCGCGAAAACCTGGATCTGGAACTTGCCGCCGGTGGCTGCAGCCACCCGTTTGGCCATCACATCGGCGCCGCCGTAGATGGTGTCGAGGGATTTCGGGAAGCTGGAAGCCAGGCGCCACTTGATGGTGGGCAGCTCGGCGGCCAGGGCGGGGGCTGCCACTGCACCGGCGGCTACGCCGACACCGGCCTTCTTGATGAATGAACGTCGTTCCACTTTGTCTCCTCTGGGAATCGCTACGAAAGGTGAACTGATTATTCATGAGCCTCCAGGCCCCGCACAGTCAGGAAAACCCTATGCTGCCTTGCGCAAATGCAAGATCGGTCCAGGGCCCCTGGGCAGACGTGCCGAGGGCGGCCTGAGCCGCCCCCCCGCAGGCCTTGAGGTTGCAGGACTTACTTGCGGCCCTTGCCCGTACGGGCGGCCTGCATGAAGTTGTCGAAGCGGTTCTCGGCTACGGCAAACCACTGCAGCTGTTCGTCGCGGAATTTCTTCCAGGGCTCGTAGATCTTCTTGAACTTCGGGTTCTTGGCGGCGGTTTCCTCGTAGAGCTCCGTGGCGATCTTGTAGCCGGCAGCCATCATCTCGTGGGGGAAGGGACGCAGCTGGGTACCGGAGCCGATCAACTGCTTCAGGGCCGTGGGGTTCTTGGCATCGTAGGCAGCCTGCATCTCGGCGTGGGCATAGGCGCAGGCATCTTCCAGGATGGTCTGGTATTCCTTGGGCAGGGAGGCCCAGTGCTTGGCGTTCACGTAGATCGACAGTTGCGGGCCGCCCTCCCACCAGCCCGGGTAGTAGTAGTACTTGGCCACCCGGTTGAAACCCAGCTTCTGGTCGTCATAGGGGCCGATCCACTCGGTGGCGTCGATGGTGCCCTTCTCGAGGGCCGGATAGATGTCGGCCGGGGGGATCTGCTGGGGCACCACGCCCATACGGGCCAGCACCTGGCCAGCAAAGCCGCCGACGCGGAACTTGAGGCCCTTGAGGTCGTCGAGACTCTTGATCTCCTTGCGGAACCAGCCGCCCATCTGGGTGCCGGTGTTGCCACAGGGGATGTTGACGATGTTGTAGTCCTTGAAGAACTCGCGCATCAGCTCCATGCCGCCGCCGTCGAACATCCAGGCGGTTTGCTGGCGGCTGTTCAGACCGAAGGGCAGGGCGGTGTCGAAGGCCAGGGCCGGGTCCTTGCCGATGTACCAGTAGGAGGCTGCGTGACCCATCTCGACGGTGCCGTCCTTGACCGCATCCAGGACGCCGGGGGTGGGTACGATCTCGCCGGCGGCGAACAGGCCGATCTGGAACTTGCCGCCGGTGGCGGCGGCAACGCGGCGGGCGACCGTTTCGGTGGCGCCGTAGATGGCGTCCAGGGTCTTCGGAAAGCCCGAGGCCAGACGCCACTTGATGGTGGGCAGATCGGCCGCGAGAGCCGGTGCGGCCACGGCGCCGGCAGCAACGCCGGCCGTGGCCTGTTTCAGGAAGCTACGCCGTTCCATGTTGTTTCCTCTTCTTTCTCTTTCTGGACGGAGGGTGATGCCAAAATCAGTGCGGGCCGGATCAGGCGCCGGCCACGGTCATGCGATCAACCAGGATGGAGCCACAGTGCTTGGAGCCGCGCACCAGCACGTCGGAGCCGATCTCCTGGATGCCCATCAGCATGTCCTTGAGGTTGCCGGCGATGGTGATCTCGTGCACCGGATACTGGATCTGGCCGTTCTCGACCCAGAAGCCAGCGGCGCCGCGGGAGTAGTCGCCGGTGACGTAATTGACGCCGTGGCCGAGCAGTTCGGTGACCAGCAGGCCGCGGTCCATCTGCTTGATGAGGCCGTCCAGGTCGTACTGGCCCGGCTTGACCAGCAGGTTGTGGCTGCCCCCGGCATTGCCGGTGGTCTGCATGCCCAGTTTGCGGGCCGAGTAGGTGCTCAGGAAGTAGCCCTGCAGCACGCCGTCGATGATGACTTCCCGGTCGTGGGTGGCCACACCATCGTCGTCGAAGGGGCTGCTGGCAAAGGCTTTGGCCAGATGCGGCCGCTCGCAGATCTGGATGTGCGGGCGGAAGACCGCCTTGCCCAGGCTGTCAAGCAGGAAGGTGGACTTGCGATACAGGGCGCCGCCGCTGACTGCATGCACGAAGGCGCCGATCAGGCCCGCCGCGAGGGGGGCTTCGAAGAGCACCGGCACCTCGCAGGTGGGGATCTGGCGGGCACCCAGGCGGGCGAGGGCACGGCCGGCGGCGAAGGTGCCGATCTCGTCGGCATCGGCCAGGTCGGCGGGGTCGCGCTTGGTGGTGTACCAGTCGTCGCGCTGCATGTCATCGCCTTCGCCGGCAATCACTGAGCACGACAGGTAGTGCCGGGAACTGGCGTAGCCGCCCATGAAACCCAGGCTGTTGGCCGAGATGAAGTGGGCTTCCTGCATGGAAACACTGGCACCGTCGGAGTTGCGGATCTCGGGGCTGACGGCGAAGGCGGCGCGTTCGCTGCGGCGGGCCAGTTCGATGGCCTCCTCCGTAGACAGCTTCCACGGGTGGTACAGATCGAAGTCGGGGAAACTCCTGGCCAGCAGGGCTTCTTCAGGCAGGCCGGCGGCGGGGTCGGGGGCGGTGAAGCGGGCGATCGAGACGGCCGCATCGACGGTGGCCTTGAGGGCGTCCTTCGAGAAGTCGGAGGTGCTGGCGTAGCCGCGCTTCTGGCCGTCATAGATGGTGACGCCGACGCCCTTGTCGCGGTTGTACTCGATGGTGTCCACCTCGTCGCGGCGGACGCTGACGGACTGGCCGAAGCCTTCGGAGACATCCACCTCGCAGGCCGTTGCGCCGCGCTTGCGGGCGAACTTGAGAATGTCCTCGGCGATGGTCTTGAGATTGTCCTGACTGAAGCTGAAACGGTTGTCGGCCATGGCTTTGCGAATGGGGGCTGGGGCTAAAGGCTATAATCTTACCCTTACAGAGCACTTCCCGCCCCCAGATGGCCAAGCACAAATACCACGAAGACGAAGAAGACACCGGCCCCAGCAAGTCCGCGCTCAAGCGCGAGAGCACGGCGCTGCAGGATCTCGGCCGCGAGTTGGCCGAACTCGGCAAGGAACGCCTTGCCAGGGTGCCCATCGATGAGGACCTGCGTGACGCGGTCAAGGATTACCAGCGCTTCACCTCCCACGAGGCTCGCCGGCGTCAGCTGCAGTTCATCGGCAAGCTGATGCGCAACGTGGATCCGGAGCCCATCCGCGCCGCCCTGGATGCGTTCAAGGGCGTGTCGGCCACCGAAACTGCCAAGATGCACCGCCTGGAAAACCTGCGCACCAAGCTGCTCGAGGATGAAAAAGCCCTCCACGGCATCGCCGAGACCTATCCCGGCGCCGACCTGCAGCAACTGAGGGTGCTGCGTCGCAACGCCATCAAGGAGAAGGAGCAGAACCGCCCGCCGCGCGCGTTCCGCGAACTTTTCCGGGTGCTGCGCGAACTCGAGGAGGGCGGCTCGGAGACCGAGTCCGATTCCTTCGACGAGGATCTCGGAGACGAGGAATGAGTGACGTGCTGAAGATCGGCCTGGTTTCCATCAGCGACCGGGCATCCACCGGCGTCTATGAAGACAAGGGCATCCCGGCCCTGGAGGCCTGGTTCGGCAAGGCCCTGAGCTCGCCCTGGCAGATGGAGACCCGCCTGATTCCCGACGAGCAGGCCGCCATCGAGGCCACGCTGATCGAGCTTTGCGACGTGGCGGGCTGCAACCTGGTGCTCACCACCGGCGGCACCGGCCCGGCACCGCGGGATGTGACGCCGGAGGCCACCCTGGCCGTGGCCCACAAGGTGATGCCCGGCTTCGGCGAGCAGATGCGCCAGATCAGTCTGGCCTTCGTGCCCACGGCAATCCTCTCCCGTCAGGTGGGGGTGATCCGCGGTCAGTCCCTGATCCTCAACCTCCCCGGCCAGCCCAAGGCCATTGCCGAGACCCTCGAGGGCCTGAAGGATGCAGAAGGCGCTCAGAAGGTGCCCGGCATCTTTGCCGCCGTGCCCTACTGCATCGACCTGATCGGCGGGCCTTACATCGAGACCCACGACGCGGTGGTCAAGGCCTTTCGGCCCAAGTCGGCGATCCGGCCTAAGGCCTGATGCTGCGTACCCTAGCGCTTGTCCTTGAAGTGCTCTGACACTTCCAGGACATAACGCATGTCGCGAGCCCCAAAATAAGTTATCAGCGAGGCAAGGAGCAGATTGAGGCTGCTCACTTGCTCGGGGGTCTTACCGCTGACAAGGGTTCTCAGTGCTGTGCCTGCTGCTTTTTTCTGGGCGCTCCGAATGCTGGATCTGTCGGCCCATTCATCCCATTGATAGCGCCCGGACGTGTCGTCCGGGAAGGGGCACGGTTCGTGACCCGGATAGGCTTGCCAGGGAATGTCGTGGTTGGCAGGAAAGTGGCGGCTGAAAAGCTTGTTGTAGAGGCGGTGCAGCAGAAGGTGTGTGGTCGGGATGTTCAGGATCTGCTGTACGAAGCGGTCGTCGAAGAACGGCAGTATCAGGTCGAAACTGCGTTGCTCCAGTGAGGCGAAGTGTTTGTCCAGGTGACGTCGCTGATCGTTAAAGAGCAGAAAGGCAAACGCCTGCTTTTCGACCGGGAGATGGGCATAGCGTTTGAGCTCATCGACGACGCCTTGCAGGGGTAGTTTGCCCAGGTGGCGCCATCCGTTCTTCAGGGCGCGCTCACTGATGCGCCAGTTATTGTGCTCTATCAATGCCTGGGCAAGGCTCTCAGTGCTTCGGGGCCCGGTGCTGCCGGTCTTCTCCGTCAGATAGACATAGCCCAGACCGACGCTGCCGCCGTCGCCGGACCACCAAAGCTTGTTGTCCACGCCGGGGTGCTCGGCCTGGATCCGGGCGACCCCTTGGTCGAGGGAAAGCAGGAGCGACTCGCTGGACGCGGGCAATGCGTAGTGGTTTGTCTGGAAAAAGCTCGCGGCACGGTTCCCCAACTTGGCGTCGAGTGTGTCGGCGGGCGCGACATTGAGGGTGATGGGGGCGGCTGCGGAGGTGCTGCACAAGGCATTGACTATGAGCCGAGAGTCCATGCCCCCGGAAAGGAATGCAAAGTGCGCGGCTTTGCCGGTTGCCTTGAGGCGATCATTCACAGCACAGAGAAAGACCTTGTTCGCGCGGTCGGCTGCCTCGTCGAGACTGATGTCCTGGTCGATGTCCGAGCCCCAGCGATGGTATTGCTGCCGGGTGTAGTTCCCGGGGCGGCATTCGACGATCTCTGCTTCGAAGAGTCGTTTGCACAGTTCAAGGCGTGTCCGGTCGGCAAGTGGAAAGCCGAACGCGAGGGTTTCCGTGATGCCGGTCTGATCAATCGCGGAGTGGGGCTCGACTATTTCCATCAACAGCGTCGGTGTGCTGCTGAAGAGCACCGTATCGCCTACTCTGGCGACGAAAACACCGCGAATGCCAATCTTGTCGGTGAACAATTGCAGTGCGCCAGTTGCCTTGTTGTAGTTCAGGCCGCAATAGCTGCCATGGGCGTTCAGCAGGCAGTCGTAAGCCTGATGGCTCAGGGTGTCGCGGAAAGTGGCAAGGGCTTGGCTGCGAGCTTGGGGTTCCGCGCAACCTTCGATAAGGAGTGGATCACCCAGCAGAACGGTGATGGCATCGCTGCCGATGGCCATCGAGGGTCCGGGCCAGCGGTCCTGTTCGCATCCAAACAGGACAAGGTGCGCATCCTGGTACGAGGCCGGACCCGCTGCGTGGACGAGACTGGCAATGAAGCCGTTGGGGTCCGCTGCCGAATTGCCATCAAGGTGGTAGAGGCCAATGAACTGAAGTGGGAGTGACATGGCGTAGTCCTGAGCTTTAGCGAGTGCTGCCTTGAAAATGGCCGAGTACCTTCGCAAGGGGGGGGACGAGGCGGATGAGTTCTTCGCGAACGGGGTGTCCTGACAGTCTGAGGGTTACCACGTACCCACCTGCCGCCAGGGTGGATGACACGGCCAGATGTACGAGTGGGGAGGGCTGCCAGGCACCTGTCCGGATGATGGCTTCCAGTGCGACGGATCCCATGATGGTTCCAGGTATCAACTTGTAGCTGGGCAGAACGGAAGAAAGGAGCTTCTTGTGCGTCAGGCCATAGTGACCCTGCAGGGCGTAGCCGAAAGTCACGAAATGAATGCAGGACGCGATGGGTAGAAGATAGACCACCGTGTCGAGGTCGAGCCAGATGGAAAGCAGCAGTATGCCCAGGACGGCGCCCTGACTGATGGCCTCGCAGCGAAGAACCGTGCCTGCATGCCCCGCCGCAACGAGGGCGTTGGCAGCAAACTCAGTCGGGGCCCGGAAGACTTGGTACAGGCAAAGGAATAGCGCCAACGCACCGGCCTCCTTCCACTGAGGGCCGAAGAAGAACAGGATCATCGGATTGGCCAGAACCGCCAGGGCACTCAGCAAGGGAACCGTGATGCCCGTAATGAGGCGCATCGAGTCGTAGTACATGTTTGCCGGGCTCTGTCCGTCACGAATGCCTTGGGCGAATGCGGGCAAGAAGACATGCCTGACAATCTCGTTGACCTTGCCCAGCAACATGTTGTTGAGGCTTGCGGCTCGGCTGTAGGTAGCGACGGCAGCAAAGCCGAGCGTCTTGCCGAGAATCAGATCCGGACCGCTGGTGCCCAGTTCGCCGACCAGTGCACCGGCACTCGACTTGCTGCCGAAGGACAGGACCTTGACCAAGCCTTTGCGCGTGGGCATGAGCAAGGCGATGTCGGGTCGCATCGCAGACAGTAGTATGACGTTTGTGATATTTCCGGCGATAGAGCCCCACGCCATGCTCATGTAGCTTTCTCCCGCCATCGCGGTGCCGATGGTGACGCTAACCTGTACGACCGAGCTGGCGATGCCGACAATGGCCAGCCGGTCGAAGCGCATTTCGCGCTTGAGCATCGACAGAATGGGGGAGCCAAACGGCAGGATGATGAAGTTGACGGTCAGGGCGGCGAATACGCTTGCCAGCCCGTCGTGGCGGTAAAACTCGGCGAGCGGGGTGCGGAGGGTGAAGAGCCCGAGTGCGATGCTCCACGAGATCATGAGCATCACCGTAAAGCCGGTCCTCAGATGCTCTCTGGAGAGTTCCTTGAGCTGGACGAAATACTGCCCCACCCCGAATTCCCGCAGGATGTGGGTGTATGCGATGACAGAAACGGCCACCGAAAAGATGCCAATTTCTTCGGGGCTCAGCAGACGTGATACGACGATCACGCTGATGAAGGAGAGTACGAAGCTGACAATGGTTGCCAGCGTTGTCAGTCGTATGGCTTGGCGAACGCTCATGAAGTCTCGGATTGGGCCAACCAGGACAGATCATTGAAATGACCTGTCCGACCGCTGGGTTGCGCCGGAGAGATGGCTCCGTGAGCCAGATCCTTATCGGCTGATTCGGCTGTTGAGGGTGTCGGGAGAAACGTAAATTCGATAACCCGGATCAGCGCAGATTATCACCTGATATCACCCCCGGGTTTGTGACGTTTACCCAATTCTGCAGACAAGCAGAAGGCTTTTTGCGAGCTTTTGCATACGGCAATGGGGGTGTTTCCAGCCACCGACCCATTCACTGTGACTGGAAGATCTTGATCACCTTGCCCTGGAATTTCGGCTGTTGCGGCAGGTAGCCGCCGGCCAGCTGCTTGCGCCGTTCCAGCTCCCGCCACCAGGCGCGCAGGCCGAGCAGGGCGACGGCGATCACCGTGTAGATCAGCGGCCAGGTGACGTCCTTCTTCACCAGCCACCAGAAGTGCACGCAGCCGAGGAGCACGATCGGATAGATCGCCCGGTGCAGGGCCTGCCAACGGCGGCCGCCAAGCTGGCGGATGGCGAAGTTGCTCGAGGTGGCGGCGAGGGGCAACATCAACACCAGCGCGGCGAACCCGACGGTGATGAAGGGGCGTTTGAGGATGTCCCTGGCAATGGCCTCCCAGTCGAAAAACTGATCCAGCCACAGGTAGGTGGCCAGGTGGGCCGTGGCATAGGCAAAGGCGAACAGCCCGAGCATGCGACGCAGGCGCAGGATCCAGTGCCAGCCAGTGAGCTTGCGCAGGGGCGTCACCATCAGCGTGATGAGCAGGAAGCGCAGGGTCCATTCGCCGGTGCTGCGGGTCAGGGCTTCGATGGGGTTGGCGCCGAGACTGTCGGTTTCCAGCCCGCGCCAGAGCAGGAAGGCTGGCGTCAGGCAGAGCAGGAAGAGGGCCGCCTTGATGGCGGAGAGGCTGGTCTTGCCGGGTGTCATGATGGGTTTCGACTTCAATCGGGTCAGAAGTTGCGGCGCAGATCCAAGCCGGTGTAGAGAGAGGCAACCTGGTCGGCGTAGCCATTGAACATCAGGGTCTTGCGCTTGGAGAACTCGCCGATGCGTCTCTCGGTAGCCTGGCTCCAGCGGGGGTGATCCACCTCGGGGTTCACGTTGGAGTAGAAGCCGTATTCCGATGGACCCGCCTTCATCCAGGCGGTGACTGGCTGTTTCTCGGTGAGGCGGATGGCGACGATGGATTTACCGCTCTTGAAACCGTACTTCCAGGGCACGACCAGCCGCAACGGTGCGCCATTCTGGATGGGCAGCACCTCCCCGTAAAGGCCGACGGCCAGCAGGGTGAGGGGATGGCGGGCCTCGTCCAGGCGCAGGGCCTCGTTGTAAGGCCAGTCCAGTACGCCGCGGGTCATGGTGGCCTTGTCGTAGTGGGAGATGAACTCCACGAAGCGTGCGCTGCCCTGGGGGTCAACCAGCTTGAGGAGGCTGGCCAGGGGAATGCCGACCCACGGGATGACCATTGACCAGCCTTCCACGCAGCGCATGCGATAGATGCGCTCCTCCAGTGGCGCCAGCTTGAGGATCTCGTCAATCCCGAAGGTGCGCGGTTTGTTCACCAGGCCTTCGATGCGTACGGTCCATGGGGTGGGCTTTAGCCGGTGGGTGTTGTTCGCCGGGTCGTCCTTGTCGGTCCCCAGTTCATAAAAGTTGTTATAGGTCGTGACGGCCTTGTAGGTGGTCTGGCTCTCGGAGGTGCTCAGGGGGCTTTTCACGATCGGGCCGATGGGCGACGTGGCGGCTCGGGCCAGACCGCTGGGCAGTGCTCCGGCAAGGGCCAGGCTGCCAGCCAGGCCCATGAAGCGGCGCCGGTCCCGGTACAGGCCGGGAGCGGTGATCTCGGAGGGCAGAATGTCGTCGGGGCGGCGGATCAGCATGATGGGCGTACCGGAAAGGATCTGTCAGGTAGACGGCGCCGGGCGTCAAAGATTACAGGTGCCGTCAACAAACTTTCCGTGCTGACCGCGGCGGCGGCCCTTGGTTCGCGGGACTGTGCGGTGGCGAGCGCCTAGCGGGTGCGAAGCCGACTCTGCTAAACTCGACGCCCATTCGGGGGTTTGGCCAGCGCCGCACATAGTTCGGGCCCCAGCCGGTCCGGCCAGCCGATCCCGCGAGTCCGATTCCAACGCCAGAAAGCCTGATCCCGGTCCCCCATGCGTATTCTGCTGAGCAATGACGACGGTTATTTTGCCCCCGGCCTGCAAGCCCTCGCGGCCGCGCTCTCCGAGATTGGAAAAGTGACTGTCGTGGCGCCCGAGCGGGACCGCAGCGGCGCCAGCAATTCCCTCACCCTGGATCGACCCCTGTCCCTGCGCAAGGCGGCGAGCGGCTTTCATTACGTGAATGGCACCCCCACCGACTGCGTGCATCTGGCAGTCACCGGCATGCTCGACGAGTTGCCGGACATGGTGGTGTCGGGCATCAACCATGGCGCCAACATGGGGGATGACACGATCTACTCCGGCACCGTGGCGGCGGCCACCGAAGGTTTTCTGCTCGGGGTCCCGGCCATCGCCATCTCGCTGGTGGCCAAGGGTGCGTCCGATTTCTCCGGCGCGGCGCGCATCGCCCGGGAGCTCGTCGAGCGCTTCCAGCGCGATCCGGTCAAGGTGCCGACCCTGCTCAACGTGAATGTGCCGGATCTGCCCTTTGATCAGATCAAGGGCATCCAGGTGACGCGCCTGGGCAAGCGTCACAAGGCCGAACCGACGATCAAGTCCGTCACGCCGCGCAACGAGACCGTGTATTGGGTCGGTGCCGCGGGGGCGGCCCAGGACGCTGGCGAGGGCACTGATTTCCATGCCGTCGCCAATGGCTATGCGTCCATCACGCCCCTGCAGATCGACTTGACCCATCAGGGCCAGATCGCCACCGTCCGGGACTGGCTGGGCAAATGAGCAGCGAGGTATTGCGGGCCGCCTTGCAGACCGCCCAGCGTGCCCGAACGCGCATGATCGAGCGCCTGCGCGAGCAGGGTGTTCGTGACGAGCGTGTGCTGGCGGCGATGATGGCGGTGCCGCGCCACCTCTTTGTCGAAGAGGCACTGGCGTCCCGTGCCTATGAGGACACGGCCCTGCCACTGGGCCTGCAGCAGACCATCTCGCAACCCTTCGTGGTGGCGCGGATGATCGAGATCCTGCGGGCCGGCCGCGAGCTCGGCAAAACCCTGGAGGTGGGTACCGGCTGCGGCTATCAGGCCGCCGTGCTGTCCCACGTGGCCACCGAAGTCTATTCCGTCGAACGGCTACGGCCGCTCCTCGACCGGGCGCGCAACAATCTGCGTCACCTGCGTCTGCCCAATGTGCGCCTGAAACATGCCGATGGCAGCCTGGGCCTCCGCGAGGCGGCACCCTACGACACGATCATCGTTGCGGCGGCGGCGCCCAAGGTGCCCCAGGCCCTGGTGGACCAGCTCTCCGAAGGCGGGCGCCTGATCCTGCCGGTGGGTGCTGCCGAGCAGGTTCTGGTGCTGATTGAACGCAGCGCGCGCGGAATCCGAGAAACACGCCTCAGTGCAGTGCGCTTTGTACCGCTGCTGCCCGGCACCGAATGAAGTTCCCAGAAAGCATGAAGTTGTCGCGTCTTACCCTGTGTTCCCTCGCGCTTGCCCTTGGCGTGACCGGCTGTGCCACCAAGTCACCGGCACCGGTGGCCGAGCGGGCGCGTCCGCCTGTCGCCGCTGCCGAGAAGACCGATGTTCCGGTGGCCCCGCCCCGGGTGGCGCGTCCCGGCTACTACATCGTCAAGCCGGGTGACACCCTTATCCGCATCGCCCTCGACCACGGCCAGAATTACCGGGATATTGCGGCCTGGAGCGGGCTGGAGAACCCCAACTTGATTGAAGTCGGGCAGGAGTTGCGGATCCGTCCGCCTGAGTCTGGTGCTGTCACCCGGCCGGTCACGTCGTCCACCGTGGAAGTCCGCCCGGCAGCGACGCCGACCACCCCGCCCGCGGCTGTTCCGGCTGACGGTGTGCGGCGCGAGCCCAAGGGGGGCAAGTTGCCCTATTCGGAGCAGGTGTGGGCCCAGGCCCAGAAGCCGGAGGCGCCGGTGGTCTTGGCCAAGGTGGACCCCAAACCGGAGTCCAAGGTGGAGGCCAAACCCGAAGCGAAGCCTGAGGTAAAGCCCGAAGCCAAGCCGGAAGTGAAGCCGGAGTCCCGGCCCGAAGACGGCAAGGGCGCCAGCAACGGTTCCATCGAGTGGGCCTGGCCCACTGCCGGCAAGGTGATCGCCGGCTTCAACGAAACCTCGAGCAAGGGTGTGGATCTGGCCGGCAAGCCGGGCGACCCGGTACTCGCTGCGGCAGGCGGGCGCGTCGTTTATGCCGGCACGGGGCTGCGTGGTTATGGCAAACTCGTGATCGTCAAGCATGACAACAGCTATCTGAGTGCCTACGCCCACAACCAGAGCCTGCTGGTCAAGGAAGGGCAGGCGGTGAGCAAGGGCCAGAAAATTGCCGAGCTGGGCGACAGCGACAGTGACCGTCCCAAGCTGCATTTCGAGATCCGCCGGCAGGGCAAGCCGGTCGATCCGGGCAAGTACCTCCCCCCGCGTTGAGTCACGCCAGGTTTTCCAGGGTGAGCGGGGGGGATGATTGGACAATCGATGCCAGCCCCTCAGCCCCGCGATAACTGGGAGGGCGCCGGAGCTGACGGTGTCGTTGCATGATGCGATCACGACCATGTTGTCCCCCATGATCCAGAGAGGAATCCATGTACGATCCGGCAGCGCCTGAGGAACTGGAAAACCCCGAACCGGACTTGCCCCCGGAGGTCGAGGTCTTTCTCGAAGTGCCGGCGGCGTCGCCGGACACCGACTTCCTGGGCGATGTCACCCAGCTGTATCTGAATGAGATCGGGGCCAACCCGCTGCTGACCGCGGAGGAAGAGCTGGCCCTGTCACGCCGGGTCCGGCTGGGGGATTTCGAAGCACGCCAGACCATGATCGAGCGCAACCTGCGTCTCGTCGTCAACATTGCCAAGCATTACCTCAACCGGGGCATTCCGCTGCTCGACCTCGTGGAGGAGGGCAACCTGGGCCTCATCCATGCCCTCGAGAAGTTCGATCCCGAACGCGGCTTCCGCTTTTCCACCTATGCCACCTGGTGGATCCGCCAGAACATCGAGCGGGCCATCATGAACCAGTCGCGCACCATCCGCCTGCCGGTGCACGTGGTCAAGGAGCTTAACCAGGTGCTGCGTGCCCAGCGTCAGCTGGAGGCTGCCGGCAACGGGGATACAACGCTTGAAGACGTGGCCCGGCGCCTGGATCGTCCGGTGGCGGATGTGCGCGCCATCCTGGCCCTCAACGAGCACACCGCGTCCCTGGATGCGCCGCTCGACATCGACCCCACTCTGTCCATCGGCGAATCCCTGGCGGATGACGAAGCCGATACCCCGGACGTGCAGATCCAGGATCTGGAAGTGGAAACCCTGGTGCGGGAGTGGATCGGCCAGCTCAGTGAAAAGCAGCGCCTGGTCATCCGCCACCGTTACGGCCTCGATGAATGCGAGGTGCGAACCCTCGAGGAGCTTGCCGACAGCCTGGACCTGACCCGGGAGCGGGTGCGCCAGATCCAGCTCGAGGCCCTCGGCCAGCTGCGCCGCATCATCAAGCGGCGCGGGGTGTCCAAGGACGTGCTGCTGTAGCTTTCCCGATGGCTGAAAGCCATCACCCTTCATTACCCGAATTGAATGCCATGAGCGAAACACTTCGCGTGTATCACAACGCCCGTTGTTCCAAGAGTCGCGCCACCTGTGCCCTGCTGGAAGAGCGGGGCTTCGCCCTGGAGGTGGTGGAATATCTCAAAACACCACCTAGCCGTGCCGAGCTGGCCGGGCTGTTGCGCAAGCTGGACGTGCCGGCCGCGTCCATCGTGCGCAAGGGCGAGGACATCTACAAGGCGGAATACCAGGGGCGCGAGCTCAACGAAGAGCAGTGGCTGGATGCCCTGGCGGCGCATCCCATCCTCATCGAGCGGCCCATCGTTGTGCGTGGTGAGCGGGCAGTGGTGGCCCGCCCGCCGGAGAAAGCGCTGGCGCTGCTGGACTAGCGCTAGCGCGCAGGCTTAGCGGCGTGCCGTCAGCGCGGCGGTGCGTGCGGCCTTGACGGCCTCACCCAGCTGAAACACTGACATGGCGTAGAAGCTGCTGCGGTTGTAGCGGGTGATGACATAGAAGTTCTGGTAGCCCAGCCAGTATTCGCTGTCCTCGCCGGGCGTCACCAGCTCGACGAAGGCCGCCTTGCCAGCCGGTGTTTCGCCACTGGCGGCTTTGACGCCGTGACTGGCCAGGGTGGCGGCGTCGAAGGCCGGATTGATGTCGTTGGCGAGCAGCGGCACCAGGTTGGCGTCGCCGCCCATGCTGGCACGCACGGCAACCGGCGCGCCGGTCTCCCAGCCATGCATCTGCATGTAGCGGGCAACGCTGCCAATGGCGTCTTTGGGGCTGTTAAGCAGGTCGATCCGGCCGTCTCCGTCGAAATCCACCGCATAGTTGCGCACGCTGCTGGGCAGGAACTGGGGCAGCCCCAGGGCGCCGGCGTAGGAACCCTGGTAGTCGAGCGGGTCACGGCCTTGTTCGCGGGCCATCAGCAGCAGGTTTTCAAGTTCGCCGCGAAACAGTTCGGCCCGGCGCGGGTAATCGAAGGCCAGGGTCGACAGGGCCGACACGGCCTGATAGCTGCCGGTATTACGACCATAGATGGTCTCCACGCCGATGATTCCGACGATGATCTCCTCCGGCACCCCGTATTTCTCGCTGGCGGCGCGGATGCTGTCCTGGTGACGCTCCCAGAAGGCCACGCCGGCCTTGATGCGTACGGGTTCGATGAAGCGGCTGCGGTAGCGCTGCCAGGAGCGCACGGCGACCGGGTCGCGGGGCGGGGAGATGGCCTTGATGACCGAGGGCAGATACTGGGCGCGGCGGAAGATGTAGGTCAGGGCGTCCTTGTCGAAGCCATGGCGCTGTTGCATCTCGTCGATGAATTGCTGGGTCTCCGGCCGGTCTGCATAGCGCTCGGCGGCATGAAGGGGGCTCGCGAGGGCGAGGGCCACAAGCAGGGCGATCAGGGAGCCGGGGCGCTGGCGGAGCGTTGCGGTTTTCATCGGGGGCGGAAGTTCTTGATGGATTGGTGAAAGCGCCGGCTGGCGACGGTGTCGTTGCCGGCCGGGCCGTAGCGCAGGCCGGCGTAATCGGTGGCGATGGCAGTGACAGCGGGGCTCAGGTCGGGGCGCCGGCTGCCGACCCGGCGGGCGTAATCCAGGGGCCCTTCCCATGTTTCACGGGGGAGTCCGATGGCCGCCAGATGCTGGCAGAAGCGTGTCCAGTCATGGTCGATGGCGTCTGCCGGCGAGCGCGAGCGCAAGGCCCAGGCGGCCAGCAGCGCCGCCACGACGGCACCCGCGGCTGCCATGAGGGCTATCAGTGTCGTCCAATCGGTCCGGGCCAGGCCCAGCGCGGAAAGCAGCGCCTGCTGGCGCGCCGGATTGTACCCGAGAACCCATTGATTCCAGCGGTTGTCGATGGCCTCCAGGTTGTCGCGCAGGGTGCGTAGCCAAGGCAGGTCGCTGCGTACCAGCAGGGGCAGGCGGTCCATGCCGGGCAGGGCACCGGCGAGGCCGCTGTCGATGCGCCGCGGCGCGCTGGCGGCGGTCGGGTCGATGCGTTGCCAGCCCTTGCCGGCCAGCCACACTTCAGTCCAGGCGTGGGCATCGGACTGACGCACGACGAAGCTGCCGTCCACCGCATTGATTTCGCCACCCTGGTAGCCGGTGACGACCCGGGCGGGGACGCCGGCCGCACGCAGTGTGACGACGAAGGCGGCGGCGAAGTGCTCGCAGAAGCCCTGGCGGGTGTCGAACAGGAAGCTGTCCACGTCATCCCGCCCGAAGGGCAGGGGATCGAGGGTGTAAGCCAGCTTGCTGGCCCGGAAGTGGGCGATGGCCAGGGCCGGGATGTCACTGCTCGCCCGGGCTTCGGTACGCAGGCGGGCGCCGAGGGCGCGGGTGCGCGGGTTGCTCCCTGGGGGAAGGTACAGGGCCTGTTGCAGCACTGCGTCGCTTTCGTCAAGGCCGACCAGGGTGCCTGGGTGGGACACGAGGTCTACGCGCAGGCGGGCATGCAGCGGTGCCTGGGCTAGGAGCTGGAAGTCGCTGCTGTAGCGCAGGCCGGGTGCTGCGGCCGGGAAGTCCAAGGCGAGCAGCCAGCGATGGTTGTGAGGCTCCAGGGTGAGGGTGTAGGTGTAGGCCGTGCCCTGGCTGCGATAGGCGGGGGCCTCTGCCACGCTGCGGCGGCCCTGGCGCCAGGTGCGGCCGTCGTAATCACTCAGTACCGGGCCGCGCCAGTAGCGCTCGGCCGGCGGGGGCGGGTCGCCCTCGAAGCGGGCGCGGAAGGCGATGGCGGCCGATTCGCTGACGCGGGCCACGTCGCCAGGCGCCATGCTGTCGGAGAGGCCTGTGCGGTGGGTGTAGGCATCGGCCGGCAGGCCCCACAGGGGGCCCTGGATGCGAGGGAACAACACGAATAGCACGGCCATCAGCGGCAGCCCCTGGATGACCAGGCGGGCTGCTGCGAGGCTGCGGGCACGAGGGGCCTCCGCCCGCCCTTCGAGGGCGAGCAGGGCGGCCACCGTGGCGACGCTGCCGGCCAGGGCGAGAGCTGCGACGCCCATGTTCTGCTGGTACAGGAAGAGCCCCATCTGCATGAAGAAGCTCAGCAGGATCACCGTGCGTGCGTCCCGGACACTGTTGGTCTCCAGTAGCTTGATGCTGAGCAGGCCCGCCAACAGCGCGATGCCCGGCTCCTTGCCGAAGAAGCGCTGGAACTCCACGGCCACCAGGGCCAGCAGGCTGGCTGCCAGGGCGAACAGCAGGAAGCGGTGGGGCAGGGGCTTGCCATGGTATGCCAGCAGGCCGCGCCACCCCAGCAGCAGGGCGCAGACGCCGATCAAGGAGAGGGGCAGATGGCTGGCGTGGGGGGCAAGGCTGAGGGAAGCGCAGGCCAGCAGCCAACCGCTCTGGTCCGGGCGCAGGCGGGGTTCAGTCATCACGCAGCCCGAACAGCGCAAGACGGGTCAAGCAGGCGTGGCGGTGGGCGCTGCCCCGGCCCGGCGGGATATTCGTGCCGGGCAGGCTCAGGCCGAAGTCGATGCCGGCGCGGTCCGCTTCCATCACCCATCGGGTGAGGCGTGCCAGGCGCGCTTCGACGCTCATGCTGGCCGGCATGCGATTCCAGTCGAGATGCACATCGCGGGCGCCGGCGCCGTCGAACTCCTTGGTGCGCCACGGGCCACCCCGGGCTACAGCCTTCCAGGCCACGTGGCGGGGCGAGTCGGCCGGCTGGTGATGGCGCAGGCCGGCGAAGTCGTCCTGCCCGTGCCCTTGTCCGCCAAGGCCCGAGTCGGTTTCGCGTCCGACGGGCAGCGCTGGGCCGTCCGTCTCCGGGGCCGGATAGACGAGGCAGCGCACATCCGGCTGGAACAGGCTCCAGGCCCGGATCAGCCCCAGGGGGTGGCGGGTTTCCAGGGTCAAGCGGGGCAGGGCGAGCCAGCCGCGGTGGTGGGTGGCCAGGTGGATGTCCGTGACTGCGCTGCTGCAGGCTGGCAGGTCGAAGGGTTCGGCGCGCTGGATGGCCTCTGCACCACCACTTGGCGCCAGGCGCAGGCCCTGACGGGGGCGCAGGGCCGGGTTGGCGAGGACGATGCCGAAGTGTGCGGGGGCGCCGCAGAAAACCGCCTCGGCCTTGCCCGGCGTGATGCTCAGCCCGACAAGATTGCGAAAGGCGTGGTGGATGCTGATCCAGGCCACGCTGCCAATCAGGAAGGTCAGCGCGAAGCCCAGGCTCAGGGTGTAGTTGATGGACGCCAGTAACATGACCAACAGGGTCAGCGCGAGGGCCAGCCCAAAGCGTGTCGGCAGCACGAAGATGCGGCGTTGGCCGAGCTGGATGGGGGCCGGCTCCGGCCCGCTGACCCGGAACAGCCAGCGGTGAAGGGTGGCACGTACTGCGGGCAGGTCCATTTAGGGTAGAGGCACAGCTTCGCGCAGGCGGCGGCTCAGTTCGTCGGGGCGCACCGGGGTTTCACCGGCGGGGCGCAGGCGGTGGCCGGCCACGGCGGGCAGCACCGCCTGGACGTCTTCGGGCAGCACATGGTCACGCCCAGCCAGCAAGGCCCAGGCCCGGGCGGCCGAGAGCAGGGCGAGGCCCGCGCGGGGGGAGAGCCCGGTGGAGAAATCGGTGCTTTCGCGGCTGCGGGCCAGCAGGGCCTGGACGTAATCGAGGAGGCGCGGGCCGACGTGGATCCGGCGGCTGGCGGCCAGCAGGGTGTCGAGTTCGCCAGCAGCGAGGACGGGGGGCAGGCGGGCCAGCATCTCGCGCCGGTCTTCGCCGGCAAGCAGGGCCCGCTCAGAGGTCGGATCCGGATAGCCGAGGGAGATGCGCATCAGAAAACGGTCGAGCTGGCTTTCAGGGAGGGGGAATGTGCCGATCTGGTCGGCCGGGTTCTGGGTAGCGATCACGAAGAACGGCGCCGGCAGCGGGTAGGTGTGCCCCTCGGCGCTGATCTGGCGTTCCTCCATGGCTTCGAGCAGGGCGCTCTGGGCCTTGGGCGTGGCCCGGTTGATCTCGTCGGCGAGAATCATCTCGCTGAACACGGGCCCGGGGTGGAAACGGAAGGCACCGTCCCGCTGGTCGAATATCGACACACCGAGGATGTCGGCCGGAAGCATGTCGCTGGTGAACTGGATGCGCTGGAATTTCAGCCCGAGCAGGTGGGCCAGGGCATGGGCCAGGGTGGTCTTGCCGACCCCGGGCATGTCCTCCATCAGCAAATGCCCGCGGGCAAGCATGCATGCCAGGGCAAGGCGCACGGCCTCTTCCTTGCCAAGGATGATCCGGCTGGCGGCCTCGATGAGGCGGGTGGCGATGTGGATCGGCATGGCGCAGGCTTTTTTCAGAATGAAGTTAAGGGGATAATGATTCCACAAGAGCATCCGGGGAACGGTTTCCCGACGCGACCTCATGCTGGCATGGAGTGCGTTTCGGAGCAGGCGTTCGCCGGATACGACAATCGACAGATATCGAAGACGAATCGCGAGAGGCAGGGGACAGTTTATGACGAGTACGGCATTCATCACGCACCGGGATTGCTGGCTGCACAACATGGGTGAGCATCACCCCGAATCTCCCGAGCGTCTCGGGGCGATCAATGACCGTCTGATCGCTGCCGGCCTCGACATGTACCTCTCCTTTCATGACGCCCCGAATGCCAGTGTCGACCAGATCTCCCGGGCTCATCCCCGCGAGCATGTGGAAGAACTGCTGGCCAGCGTGCCCGAGCATGGCATCCGCCACCTGGATCCGGATACGGCCCTGTGCCCCAACTCCATGAAGGCTGCCCTGCGCTCGGCGGGTGCCGGCATCTATGCCACCGATCTGGTGATGTCGGGGCAGGCCGAAAACGCCTTCTGTGCCATCCGCCCGCCCGGCCACCACGCCGAAGCCGCCAAGGCCATGGGTTTTTGCTTCTTCAACAACGTGGCCGTCGCTGCTCGCCATGCCCTCGAGGAGCACGGTCTCAAGCGCGTGGCCATCATCGATTTCGACGTGCATCACGGCAATGGTACCGAGGACATCTTCAAGGATGACCCCCGGGTGCTGATGGTCAGCATCTTCCAGCATCCCTTCTACCCCTACAGTGGTGCCGACAACCCGGCCCCCAACATGGTCAACGTGCCCATCAAGGCGGGCAGTCGTGGCGATGTGTTCCGCGAGATCGTGACCAACATCTGGATTCCGGCCCTGCGCAACCACGCGCCCGAGATGATCTTCATCTCGGCCGGTTTCGATGCCCACTACGAGGATGACATGGGCTCCCTGGGGTTGGTCGAGGCTGACTACATGTGGGTCACCGAACAGCTCAAGGAGATCGCCGCCGAATCGGCCAACCGGCGCATCGTGTCCTTGCTCGAGGGCGGGTATTCCCTGTCGTCCCTGGCACGCAGCGTTGTCGCCCACATCAAGACTCTGGCCGACCTGTAAGGCGGCCCTGGCGCTCATCCGCCCCGCCTCGGCGGGGTTTTTCGCTTCAAGGCGGGTTGTTGACGCAGGTCTCTGCCCGGTTTTCGTAACACCAGTTTGCGCCCGTCTAGCCTTCCCGAAGTGATTGGGTACAATACTCAACTTTCCCTCTCTCCCCGATATCCCATGATTACCGGTTCGATTGTCGCCATCGTTACCCCGATGCACGAGGATGGCAGCCTGGATCTTCCCCGTTTGCGCAGCCTCATCGACTTCCATGTCAAGGAAGGTACCGACGGTATTGTCGTTGTCGGCACTACCGGCGAGTCGCCCACGGTCAATGTGGAAGAGCACTGCGAACTTATCCGCGTTGCCGTCGAGCACGCGGCGGGGCGTATCCCCATCATCGCCGGGACGGGTGCCAACTCCACCCGCGAAGCCATCGAGCTGACCGAGTTCTCCCGTAAGGCGGGTGCGGTCGCCGGGCTGTCGGTAGTGCCCTATTACAACCGTCCGACCCAGGAAGGCCTGTACCAGCACTTCCGCACGATCGCCGAGGCGAGCCCGCTGCCGATGATCCTGTACAACGTGCCCGGCCGCACGGTTGCCGATCTGTCCAACGACACCGCCCTGCGCCTGGCCGAGGTGCCGAACATCATCGGCATCAAGGACGCCACCGGCAATATCGACCGTGCCTGTGACCTGATTGCCCGTGCGCCGAAGGATTTCGCCCTTTATACCGGTGATGACATGACGGCCATGGCCTTCATCATGCTCGGTGGCCACGGCACCATCTCGGTCACGGCCAACGTGGCGCCGCGTCTGATGCACGAGATGTGCGTCGCTGCCGCTGCCGGCGATGGTGTGCGCGCCCGCGATCTGAACGCACGAATGGTCGGGCTGCATCGTCATCTCTTCTGCGAAGCCAACCCCATTCCCGTGAAGTGGGCCGTCGAGCAGATGGGCTTCGTCGGCAAGGGGATCCGTCTTCCGCTGACCCGTCTGTCCGAGTCCTGCCATGAGCGCGTGCGTGATGCCATGCGTCAGGCCGGCGTCGAAGTTTGAGTCTGTCTTTCCCACCCCGAGGGTTACGCATGCAAAGCCGAAAGCTGGCTTCCGGTTCGGCGGTCGTCGTTGCGACGATCGTCCTGAGCGGTTGCTCCGGTTCCTTGCTGGAATCGAAAAAGATCGACTACAAGAGTGCGGCGGTCGCGCCCACCCGGTCTACCCTTGAGATCCCCCCCGACCTCACGGCACCCACTGCCGACGACCGCTATGCGGTACCGGACATCAATCCGAAGGGTACTGCCACCTTCTCCGCCTACAACGCGGAGCGCAGTGGGCAGGCCACCACCGGGGCCGCGCCCGCGGTCACCCGGGTTGCGCCTCAGTCCATCGACAAGATGCGCGTCGAGCGTTCGGGCAGCCAGCGCTGGCTGGTTGTTCCCGGTACGGCCGATAAGCTGTGGCCCCAGGTGCGTGAGTTCTGGCAGGAGAACGGTTTCATCCTGAACGTGGATCGTCCCGAGATCGGCGTGATGGAGACCGACTGGGCCGAGAACCGGGCCAAGATCGACAACGGCATCATCCGCAACACGATCGGCAAGGTCATCGATGGCCTGTACTCGACGCCGGAGCGGGACAAGTTTCGCACCCGTCTGGAAAGTGCCGGCGAAGCGGGTTTCGTGGAGATCTTCATCAGCCATCGGGGCATGATGGAAATCTACCCGAACGAGGCCAAGGACCGGACCATCTGGCAGCCTCGTCAGGCCGATCCCGAACTTGAGGCCGAGTTCCTGCAACGCCTGATGATTCGTCTCGGCGCGGATGAGACCCGTGCCAAGGCCCAGATTGCAGCCGTGCCCCAGGTCGAGAAGGCCAAGCTCCAGAGCGCCACGGGCGGTGCTGCGGTGCTGCAGGTCGAGGAAGGCTTCGATCGTGCCTGGAGACGGGTTGGTCTGGCGCTGGACCGCGTCGGCTTCACGGTGGAAGACCGGGATCGCTCCCAGGGCTTGTACTACGTGCGTTACGTGGATCCGGAAACCGACAAGAAGAAGGGCGACGACGAGGGCATCCTGTCGAAGCTGGCCTTCTGGCGCAGCAGCAAGGCGCCTGTGGTCTCCGGCAGCCAGTATCGGGTCTATGTGAAGGGCGCCGAGGGGGCTTCAACAGTCCAGGTGCTGACCCGCGAAGGCGGCACGGACACCTCGGAGTCGGCACGCAAGATCATGGGTCTGCTGTTCCAGCAGCTCAAGTAAGCGCGCTCATCCGTTCGCAACAAAAAACGCCGGCAAGCCCGGCGTGTTTTTTTTGTGGCCCGCCCCGCGGGCGCTGAGTATGGACGTAAAAAAGCCAACCCGCAGGTTGGCTTTTTCTTCACCGGGAAAAGAATTACTTCTTTTCGGGAGTGGCAGCGGCAGCAGCAGCGGCGTTCTCGGCGGTGGAACCAGCCGGGGCGGCAGCAGCGTCAGCCGGCTTGGCATCAGCGGCGGGAGCAGCAGCGCCTTCAGCGGGCTTGGCATCAGCAGCCGGAGCGGCAGCGGGAGCAGCTTCAGCGGGCTTGACTTCGGCGGCGGGGGCAGCAGCGGGGGCCGGAGCTTCAACGGGCTTCGGCTCTTCCTTCTTGCCGCAGGCGGAGACAGCGAGTGCAACGAGAGCAGCAACCAGGAGAGATTGTTTCATTGTTGGTTTCCCTTATCGATAAATGAAGTACAACAACCTAATTAGAGAGGCGATCAGGTGGGGGACCTGATGTGATGTGTATCGTAACACGGAGGAAGTGCTTGAATAAAGACATTGTTGCGGCGCCGCAACGTTCCTTGTGCCTTGTCAAGCCCCCAGGGGGGTATGGGCTGTTATGGGATCAATGATCCTGATGGGGCCGCAAAGCCGCAGCAGTACCAGTCATATAGAAGCGCAATTGTTTCTTCGGACAGGCCGGCAAGGCTTTCGATGTGGCGATGATCGGCAAGTTGCTCGATGATCGCCTTGTCTTCGTCCGGCACCGCGATGGCTTCGCCATTGATGAAAAACTGCCCACCGGAAAAGAGCAGCAGGGTGCACGCGTCGAGGCGATAGCCCTGGCCCAGGCAGGCATCCTCGAATTCATCATGTTCGAGGGGGTCGTCCGGAGAGTCGAAGTAGACGTGGGGCTTGGGCTCGGTGAGGTAGGCACCGAGGAAGCTGCGTACGTCTTCCCGCGTCCAGGTGATGCGCGACAGGCTGTCGGCCACCCGGTCGATCATCAGATCGCCGATTTCGGCCGAGTGGGCCTGACGCTTCAGGTCGGGGTCGGCGTAGATACCATCGAGCTGGATCGTATCCTGGAGGTGGATGAGGAACTGCTGGGCGAGCTCCTGGGTGGTGGGGGAGCGGAAGCCGATGGAGTAGGTGGTGCATTCGCCGATGGCGATGCCGTTGTGTGCCCAGTGGGGCGGCAGGTAGAGCATGTCGCCGGGTTCCAGCACCCAGTCGTGCACGGGGCGGAAATCCTGGAGGATCTTCAGCGGCGCATCTTCGATCAGGCTGCGGTCTTCCTGATTGCTGATCTGCCAGCGGCGCTGGCCGATACCCTGTAGCAGGAAGACATCGTAGTTGTCGAAATGGGGGCCGACACCGCCGCCATCCACGGCGTAGCTGACCATCAGGTCGTCCAGGCGGGCCTGGGGAATGAAGTCGAAGCGATGCAGCAGCGCATCACCGTCGGGGCAGAACAGGTTGAGCCCCTGGATGAGCACGGTCCACGGGCGGTTCTTGCGCTTGAGGTCGGCGGCTTTCTGGGGGCCGCGGATGACCTGCCAGTGACTGTTGTCGTGGGTGACGTAGCGGGATTCCACCTCCGAATCCCGGGCCAGCTCGAAGAGCTCGGCCTTGCTGACGACTCCGGTGAAGCCGGGGACTGCCTGGCGGATCAGCAGCGGTTTCTTTTGCCAGTATTCGGCGAGGAATTCCTCCGCCGTCAGGCCGCCCAGAAGAGTGTTTGTCATGGCCGGCATTATAGCGTCTCACCTTGCCAAGACCCTGACGGGGGATAAAATGGCGCCCTTTTCCTCGCCGTACGCCCGCCATCCCCATGAGTACCACGCCAGCCCGCGAAGCCGTCATCGAATCCCTGGACCATGATGGTCGTGGGGTCAGCCACGTGGATGGGAAAACGATTTTCATCGAGGGCGCCCTGCCCGGCGAGCGGGTCAGCTTTGTCTCCTACCGGGTGAAGCCCCGGTTTGAGGTGGCTGATGTGGAGCGCATCCTCGAGCCGTGTTCCCAGCGCATCACGCCGGCGTGCCCGCATTTCGGCGTGTGTGGCGGCTGCAGCATGCAGCACCTGGAAGCCACAGCCCAGGTGGCTGCCAAGCAACGGGTGCTGGAGGATGCCCTATGGCACCTCGCACGGGCCCGTGCCGAGGTGCTCTATCCGCCCATCGTCGGCCCGGCCTGGGGCTACCGCTACCGGGCCCGCCTGACGGTGCGCATGGTGCCGAGCAAGGGCGGCGTGCTGATTGGCTTTCACGAGCGGCGCAGCAGCTATGTGGCGCCCATGGACGAGTGCGCCATCCTCCCGCCGCATGTGTCGGCCATGGTGCCGCGCCTGCGGGCCCTGGTCGCGGGCCTGTCGGCACCCGATCGTCTGCCGCAGATCGAGATTGCCGTTGGTGAGGGCATCACGGTGCTGGTGTTGCGCCACCTGCAAGCCTTCACGGCGGCCGATGAAGCCCGCCTGGCGGCTTTTGCCCGCGACGAGGGGGTGCAGGTGTGGGGCCAGTTGAGCGGCCCGGATTCAGCCCGCCGCCTGTTTCCGGCCGAGGCGCCGGGGCTGGCTTACACCTTGCCCGAGTTCGGTGTGTCGATGGCTTTCCGGCCCACCGACTTTACCCAGGTCAACATGGGGATCAACCGCCTGCTGATGCGCCGTGCGATGCAGCTGCTGGACCCCCGTCCCGGCGAGCGCATTGCCGATCTGTTCTGCGGGCTGGGCAATTTCAGCCTGCCCATCGCCAAGCTGGGGGCCCGGGTGGTAGGTGTGGAGGGGAGCGATGCGCTGGTGCGGCGGGCGGGTGAGAATGCCCGCGCCAACGGGCTGGAGGCGCGCAGCGAGTTCTACGCCGCCAACCTGTTCGAGGCCACCGAGGACAGCATTGCCGCCCTCGGCCACCTGGACAAGATGCTCATCGACCCCCCGCGAGAGGGGGCGGTTGCCGTGGTCAAGGCCCTCGGGCCGTCGGCCCCGGGGCGCATCGTCTATGTATCCTGCAATCCGGCCACCCTGGCCCGGGATAGCGCCGTGCTCATTCACGAGAAGGGCTATCACCTGAAAGGTGCGGGCATCGCCAACATGTTCCCGCAAACCTCCCACGTGGAATCCATCGCCCTGTTCGAGCGGGGTTGAGGTGCGTGCTGCAGGCATGAAAAAGGCGACCCGGAGGTCGCCTTTTTTGCTGCTGCGAAGGTCGATCAGTCGCGATCGCCGCCGCCAAAGGCCATCACCAGATTAAGCAGGCCGACGAAGATGTTGTACACATCCAGGTAGACCGCCAGGGTGGCCGTCACATAGTTGGTTTCACCGCCCCGCACCACATTGCTGATGTCGTACAGCAGGTAGCCCGAGAACAGCATCACCACTGCGGCGGAGATCACCAGGTGCAGCACCGGCATCTGCAGGAAGATGTTGGCCACGCCGGCCAGCAGGACCACCACCAGGCCGACCATCAGGAACTTGCCCATGTTGGTGAAGTCGCGCTTGGACACGCTGGCGATGCTCGCCATGGTGGCGAACACGGCACCCGTGCCGCCTGCGGCCATGGCGATCATGGAGCCACCGTTGGAGAAGCCCAGGGCAACCTGCAGGATGCGCGAGAGCATCAGACCCATGAAGAAGGTGAAGCCCAGCAGCAGGGCCACGCCCAGACCATTGTTCTTGTTGCGCTCGATGCCGTAGAAAAAGGCGAACGAGATACCCAGGAACAGCAGGAAGGAGATGAACGGGCTGCCGGCCATAAACGAGAACTGCATCTGCACGCCAAGCAGCGCGCCGGCAACGGTCGGCACCATCGTGAGTGCGAGCAGCATGTAGGTGTTGCGCAGCACGCGGTTGGCGCTTTGCGACAGTACCTGCGTTTGCTGACCGTAAGTGTCGAGTTGCATGAAAATCCTCCAGAATTGAATAACAGGGTAGCCTGCACTGGCTGAGAGTAGCGGAGCCCCCAAGAAGTTTCAACCGCGTTGCCTGCGCGGCATTTGGCCTGCGCCGCGCTCATGCTAGAATTCGCGCCCTCGGGAAGAGTGGCAGAGTGGTCGATTGCACCGGTCTTGAAAACCGGCGATGGGAAACCATCCGTGAGTTCGAATCTCACCTCTTCCGCCATAAATCTGACAGTTGTTCGTTCTGTTCGGCTCGCCCTTCGTGCGGGCCGTTTTCTTGTGCGCGGCGAGCCACGTCGATGCGGCTCCTGTGTGCCTGCAGGAGAGTCGTCATGGAAGCCTTGCGGATGGCTGCGCTGTTTGCGCTGACTGCCTTGATGGAGATCGTCGGCTGCTACCTCCCCTGGCTGGTGCTGCGGCAGGGGCGGAGTGCCTGGTGGCTTGTGCCGGCGGCTGCATCCCTGGCAGTGTTTGCCTGGTTGCTTACCTTGCACCCCACTGCGGCGGGGCGCACCTACGCGGCCTATGGCGGTATGTACATCGCCGTGGCGCTGCTGTGGCTGCGTTTTGTAGACGGATTGGCGCTGACCCGCTGGGACGTGGCCGGAGCGGCCATGGCCCTCGCCGGCATGGCCGTGATCGCGCTGCAGCCGGCCCGCTGAGTGCCGGGCCGGCGGCGTTTCAGAAGCCCAGGCGCAGGCCCAGTCGCAGGCTGCGGGGCTCCAGCGGGTGGATCAGGCGGCCGTCGATGCCGCCGTTGCAGTTTCCACCCAGGCTTTCATTGCGCGTGCACGCGCCACCCCAGTATTCGATGTCGTTGGCGTGACGGTTGAAGAGGTTGAGCACGTCCACGCTCAGTTGCAGCTGTTTCGAGACGCGATAGCCAAGCTTGAGGTTGGCTGTCCAGAAGGGCGTGGATTTGTGCTCGCCGCTTTCTTCCAGGGCGTAGGCGCCCAGGTAGCGCAGGCGCATACCGCCGTGCCAGGCGCCGCCCTGGTCGGCGCTGATGCCCACCGAGGCAGTCAGCGGAATGGCATTGGGGACGTGGTCTCCACCGCCTACGGGCTGCCGGAAACGGGCCTTCGACAGGGCCAGGTCTGCGTCGATGATGAGGCCGTCGGCCGGGGTCAGGTAGTTGGACCATTCCAGCCCGTGGCGGCGCGAGGCACCGCGGGGTTCGGTGATGCCTTCGTCGCCGATGAAGACCAGTTCCGAGGCGAGATCCATCTGCCACACCGTCAGGCTGGTGTTCCAGCCCGGCAGGGGGGCGGCACGCACTCCCAGTTCGGCGCCCCGGGCGCGGGCGATCAGGGGGACCCGGTCGATGGGGCTGCCGTCGGTGGGGTTGGTGTGGCTGGTGGCGCCGCGGGCGTCATTGCTGTGGAAGCCATGGCCCCAGTTGGCGTAGAACTCGGTGCTGCCGGCCAGGTTGAAGGGGCCGAGGACGAAGCCCAGCTTGGGGCTGGTCTGGCCGCCGCGCACGCTGCCGCCGTTGCCCATGTTGTATTGCCCGCCCAGAGCAGTGACGTCGGCGGAGATTTCGTCCCGGCGCAGGGCCAGGCTGCTGCGCAGCCATGGCGTCCATTGGGTGCGGGCCTCGGCAAACAGGGCGAGGGCGGTCTCGGTGATACGGTCTTCGCGCACGGTGCCTGTGCGGCTGCGTCCCTCGGTGGTGTACAGGCCGACCCGGCCGATGCGGTCCTGGCGCAGGCGGGTGCCGATGGCGAGTTCGGTGTCGCGCAGGGCCGGGCCGAGGAACCAGGCGTGGCGGGCCTCGCCGCCCCAGGTGATGCGGCTGTCGGCCTGTTCGTGCTGGTCGCCCTGGGGGCCGCTGATGTAGCCCGACGGTGCCGAGTACAGGTTGAGACCATAGTCGATTACGTAGGCACTGGCCCGGGTGGCGCTGCTGTCGCCCAGCCGGGCCCATTCGGCCGACAGGCTGTTGCGCCGGGTGCGGCCCCCGTCCCGGGGGGACAGGGCGCCGTAGCGGCCGATTTCACCGGAGGTGATGGCCCGTTCGGGGACGTGCTCGGTGGCGGTCCAGTGGGCGCTGTAGGACATGGCTGTCAGGGCGTAGCCGTGGCTTGTGCTGCCCTCCGACAGGCGCAGCAGCAGGTTGCGGCGGACCAGACGCTCGGGCTGGTCCCACGGCCCGTCGTTGCCCATCAGCTCGGCGGCGACCAGCAACTGCCGGCCGTCGCTTTCATTGTCGTCGCCGAGGGCGCGGCTGCCGGCGACAAGCAGGCGCCGGTAGCCGTTCTGGCCCAGGCCGAACTCGGCGAAGTTACCGTCGAGCCGGCGCCGGTAGTCGATTCGGGCCGAGCCGGTGGTGGCGAAGTCGCCATCTTCGGCCGCATACACGCCCTTGCGATAGGCGATACCCTGGATCAGCTCCGGCATCAGGAAGTTGAGATCCATGTAGCCCTGGCCGTGGGCGTGGCTGGCCATGTTCACCGGCATGCCCATTACATGGGTAGCGAAGTCGCTGCCGTGGTCCAGGTTGAAGCCGCGCAGGAAGTACTGGTTGGCTTTGCCGTCCCCGGAGTGCTGGGTGACGATCATGCCGGGGATGGTTTCCAGGGCCTCGGCCGGGCGCAGCAGTGGCCGGTTGCGCAGCTGGGCGGCAGTGACGGTGCCCTCGGTGGCCGAATCGGCGACGCCGATCAGGTCCTGGTGGCGGGTGCTGACAGTGACTTCCTGCAGGGTCGGGATGCCTGCCGCTTGGGCGGTGGTAGCCAGGCCGGACACGAGCAGGGCCAGCGCCCCCGGCACTGGGCGATTGAAAATGCGTGACATGAAGGAATTTCCTGTGGGTTAGGGCGTGGGCTTGCGGTGGCGCAGGCGTCGCCAGCCAAGCACGCAGCCGGTGCTGGCGAGGGTGATGCCGAGGAGGCACAGTAGGGTGATGAGGGCTTCGCGTAGGGCAGGCAGCGCAGCCAGGGGGGGAAGTCGAGCCGGTGCAGGCCGTTGAAGACCCAGCGGTGCAGGCGGTTGGCGTTGTCGATGCGGGCCAGCACGCGGCCGCTGGCCGGGTCCAGATACCAGGTGGTGTCCTGCTCATCGGCCAGCCGGATGCGGGCGGCGGGGAGCACTGCCGGGTTGCGCCGGCCGTAGTGGTAAAGATCGGCCTCGTGGATCAGCTCGACGCGGGCGATCGGCTTGCCTTCGATGTCGTGGATCGCCCTGGCCAGGGTTTCCGGCGGGATGGGCCGGGCCGGGGCGGCGTTGTCGTCGAGGCGTTGGCTGTGCCCGGGGCTGCGCACTTCCAGGTAGCTGCGGCCGGCGAAGCGCGACCACTCGGCCTCCCGTGCATCGGGGACGTGGGCCAGCTGGCGGCGCAGCAGTTCCACGCTGTCTGACGGTTTGAAGGGGCCGCCAGCCAGACGTTCGGCGCTGCCAGGGGGCAGGCTGCTGAATTCGAGCAGGCCGAAGGGGTGGTTGGACAGCCAGCCCGACAGCAGCCAGGTCAGGGCAAAGCCGCCAGCGCCCAGGCCGAGGAGGTGGTGCCAGCGTTTCCAGCCGCGGTAGGGCGTGACCTGCCCGCGAGGGTAGCGATGGCGCAGACGCAGGCGCTGGATGCCCAGGGCAAGGCCGAGCAGCACGGTGAGCAGCGCCACCGGCGGCAGCCACAGGACCAGCATGCGCCAGCTGCGCGTGTCCTCGCCGCGCAGCGGGGTGAAATAGATCCAGTGGGGCACGGTGCCCACCCAGCCCGCCACCCGCTCGAGCCGGGTGGTGCGATTGACCACCTCGCCACTGCGGGACGATACATATAGCTCGGTGGCGGCCGCGTCGGCGGCCTGGAACACATGGAGCGGGCGGTGGGCGTTGTAGGTGGTGTATACCGTCCATTGGTCGCGTTCGATGGTTTCCGGCCCGCTCAGGGGGACGCCGGGCAGAAAATTGCGGGCGGCCCGCAGGGCCATGTCGGGCGCCACCGGGCCGAGGGCCGCACCGGTGTCGGCCCACACGCTGCAGGCGCCATCGCGGGTAGCGAAGTGATAGGCCGGGCGCCCGGCGGTCATGGCGATGCGGCCGCCCCGTGGCGTGCTCCGGCAGGCCCGGGCGGCCTCTGCCGGGCTGAACTGGATTGCATCGGTACGCAGGGTGTCCAGATGGGCGACGCGGGTGTCCACGTCCAGCTTCGGGAACGGCACATAGAGCATCACCAGCCCCGAGACAAACCAAACCAGCACCAAAACCCCGGCGCAGATGCCGAGCCAGCGGTGGGCCAGGTGGAGAAAGCGGAGTGCGGGGTGTTTCATGGGCTCAATCGGGGCCTTTTGCTGGGTGGAAGACATGCTCGCGTACCGGTTTGCCGCCCACCAGCTGGTGGCGGCAGTAGGCGCCGATCCGGGGTTTGATGGCCGCTCATGCCCTTGTCTCCACGCTGTCGGGTGCTTCGGCCAGCAGGGTGGCGATGGCGTTCACGGCCGGCCTTGGGGCTGGCCGGGTTCAATGAGGATCAGCTGCCCGGTCTTCGGGTCGCGGAAGACTTCACCGACCCGATCCATGCCGGCACCGGCCTGGCCCTGCCCGTCGGCCGGACGCTCGATGGCACGGCCCTTATCCACCGGCTTGGGCGGGGGCAGGGCGCCCTGGGTACTGGCCGCCAGGGCGGCAAGCAGGCCGCAGGCGAAGACCAGCATCACATCCACCAGGTTGACCAGGCTGGCACGGGGGTCTTCGTCCCGGTCGTCGAAGCGGGCATCGAGGCGCGAATAGAGGCGCAGGCGCTTGCGGGGCGGTCGGGTGGCGCTCATGCCTCTTCCTCCAGGTTCTCGAGCAGCTCTTCGTACCAGCGCCGGCGCAGCTTGCCCACCACCAGCCCGCCAATGCCGGCCACCAGGCCCAGCACGGTGGCGTCGAAGGCGGTGGTGACCGCGCTGGCCAGCTCCGAGGGGTTGCCCTGGCCCAGTGCGGCGAGACCCGGTCCGAGGGGGATGATGGTGGCCATCAGGCCCAGCATGGGTGGAATGCGGGCCAGCAGGTCGGCCCGCTCCAGGCGGTGTCGGGCGACGCGCTGGATCAGCAGCAGGTCGCCGCTGGCGGCAAGGCGGCGCAGGCCCCACAGACGTTCGCCGAGGGCCAGGCCGGCCTCGGCCAGGGCGATGGCGCAGGCGGCGATTAGGGCCAGCAGGGCCGGCGCGAGCAGCCAGGTGACTGCCTGGTGGAGCCAGGCGAGGGTAGGCAAATCGTTCATGGTGAGATCAGGCGTGGGTGGAGGTTGAAGGGGGGCGGCAGCTCCAGGCGAGGCCGAGGAGGAAGAGCAGCGGGGCCAGGGTGAGCAGGGCCACGGGCGGGGCGTGCCGGGTGGCGAGCGGCGCCGGGCGGGTATGGAGTTCGTAATGGCGCTCGGCCGGTGCCTGTGGTTCAGCGGCGGCCGGGTTGGACGCGGTGAGCGCCACAGCGGCCTGTTCGCGGCGGGGGGGCGTGGCCTCATGGCGGGCGCCCTGTTGCCGGGGCGTGGCGGCCATGGCGGTGATGGGCGCGACGGGGGCAGGCGCCAGCCCTTCACCCCGGGCCCGGGCCAGGGCCACGCCGAGGGCATCGGCGTCGACGGCGTCGATGCGTGGCTGGAGCCAGTTCCACATCGGATGGTGGGGGGCGGTATGGCCGCTGCCGGGCAGGCCGTTCTTTGCTACCAGGCGGGCGAGTTCGCCGCCCATCTGCTTCAGGGTGGCGTCATCGGCCTGCCAGAAGCCCTTCTCGGCGGCGACCATGAAGATGGCCAGCATCTGCGCTTTGACGTGGGCGTTGTGGCCCTGGGCAAGAAAGCGCGGCAGGCCGAGCTTGTGCTTGTCCTCGAACCAGGTTTCCTTGACCTCGTCCCAGGCCCATTGCTGGATCAGGTCAGGTCGGGTGACCTGCCAGCCCCACAGGTTCTCGAGGAACTCCTGGCCCATGGTGCGGGCGCCGGCGTAGCCGTGCTTCATCAGGGGCTTCAGCCATTCCGGGTTGAGGTAGCGGCCGCGCAGCTCGGACAGCAGGGCCGTGGCGAGGGGCTCGACGGCCGGATGGGCCGGGTCGGCGTGCTGCAGGATCAGGCCTTCCGGCCGGCGCCCGGTGAGCGTCTCGATGCCCACCGACATGCCGCCCAGGTAATCGAAGGCGTCGTTGTTGTCGAGCAGACCGTACAGGTTGCTGGCGCGGCCGTGGTAGCTGCGGGCCACGCCGGAAAGGGCCGTCTCGAAGGCCTGGTGGGCGGCATCGCCGCTGGCATCGAGGCCGTAGGCGTGGCCCATGCGGTTGAGGTAGACCCGGCCCAACTCGCTGCGCGCCTGCCAGGCGCCCGAACGTTCGGCCAGGCGATTGACGCCGGCACTGTAGGCGCCCGGGGCGTCACCGAAGATGCGCAGGGCCGCGGCGCGCCCGGCGTCGGCGATGCCCAGACCGGTCTGGCCGAGTTGCCGGGTACGGGCCAGCCAGCGGGCGGCGGCGATGTTGTCGGCGAGGGGCTGGTGGCCGCGGGCCGCGTTGCCGCCCAGGGGCGCCAGTGCGGCGTCGAGGGCCGTGCCAAGCTCGGGGTGCTGCTCGGCGATCAGTCCGGCGGAGGCGGCGAGGGCCAGGCGGCCGGCTCGGTCGATCTGGTTGAGCAGGTTGGGGTAGAGGTCGCGGAACAGGCCCGAGGTGGTGACGATCACGTCGCGTCGGGGGGTGTCGGCCAGCAGGCGCACGTCGGTGACGATGCCGCGGGCGTTCCATACCGGCTCGGCACCGAGCAGGGACAGGCAGAAGGCGACCATGGCGCCCTCATCGCGCACTGCGTCGGAGGCCCACAGGATGACGGCATCGCTGTCGGCGTCCGCGCGCGTCTTGCGTGGGCGGGCGGTGGCCTGCTCGGCGAGGCGGGCGCCGAGGGCGTAGCCCAGGCGGGTGGGCAGGAGGTCGCCATCGACGGCGTGGAAGTTGCGCCCGGTCGGTAGGGCCTCCGGGGAGCGCAGCGGGTCGTTGCCCTTGCCCGGGGCCACGAAGCGCCCATCCAGGCCGGCGAGCAGGCCAGCCATTTCCAGACGCGGCGAGGCCGCAAGCTTGTCGGCGATGGCGGCGTCGTAGCCACCGGCCACCTGGCCCATGGAGTCGGCCATCAGTTTCAATGATTCGGCGCTCCAGTCCTGCCCGAAGATGTGCAGGCCGTGGGGCATGAACTTCTCCTGCAGCTTGGTGAGGTAGTGGCCGATCTCGTGGGCGAGCAGGTCGTCGTCAGCGTCTTCGAAGCCGATGCCGCGCACCTCTAGCACATCGGCCATGGAAGCTTCCAGTTCGGCCCGCAGGTTGAGGGCGGTCACCTGTTCGCGCATGCGGCGGGCGGCCTGGGTCTTGAGGCTGTCGCTGCCGGCGGCCTCGAAGCTCTCCACCACCTGGCGCAATTCCAGCAGCTTGTCGTAGAGCGGGGTGGCCGACAGGGGCGGCGTGAGGTGATCGACGATCACGGCGAGGCCCCGGCGCTTGGCCTGGATGCCTTCCCCCACGCCGTCGACGATGTAGGGGTAGATGCCCGGCAGATCCGCGGCGATGAGGCTGGGGTAGTCGTCGGCGGTCAGACCGACGGCCTTGCCGGGCAGGAATTCGTAGGTGGAGTGGCGGCCCAGGTGCACCACCGCATCGGCACGGAAGACGTCGCGGATCCAGTGGTAGAAGCCGAGGAACTGGTGGGGCGGTGGCACGCTGGTGTTGGCGTGGAGAAGCTCTTCATCCAACTCCCAGCCCCTGGGCGGCTGGGGGCCGACAAAGATCTTGCCGAAGGTGAGCCCGGGCACCAGCAGCTTGCCGTCGCTGACCATCACCTTGCCCGGTGCCGGGCCCCAGCCCTTGAGGCCTTCGACACCGTAGCCGACGATCTTCCAGGTGAGGCCGGAATGGCGGCTGCAGGGGCCTTGGGGGACATCGGCGAGGCAAGCCAGGTAGCCGGCTTCGAGGGCTTTCAGCCCGGCGATGGCTTCGGCCCGCCGGGGGTGGTCGGCACCTTCGGCTAGGTGGTGGAGTTCCTTCATCGCCGATTCCACGCGCTTGCGGCCAAGGCTGCGTTCGCCGGCACGATCGGCTTCCAGCACTTCGGCGTGAAGGCGGCCCAGGGGGCCGGAGACCATTTCGCCCTGGACGCGCTCGGGCAGCCCGGCAAACCAGCGCCGGTAGTCGGCGGTGCTGAGGCCTTCCACCTCGCGGGCCAGCTCGCGCAGGGCGGTCTTGTCTTCGGGCAGGTTGACCCCGTGGGCCATGATGCGGTCGAGCAGGGCTTCGGGCGTTGCCGGCAGTTCGCCGGTGTCGTAGCCCTCTGCCTTCAGCCGTTGCAGGATGCCGAACAGGGAGGCGGGCACGTCCAGGTTGTCGGCGCCGATGTTCTGCCGGCCGGGCGGGTGGTTGTAGTAGATGATGGCCAGGCGCTTTTCGGCCCTGGCCTTGGTCTGGAGCTGCTGCCAGCGGGCCGCGCGCGACACCAGGCGGCTGATTTCGGCGGCAATCGGTTCGGTGCGGCGCAGCGCGACGCCGGTGATGGGGTCGATGCGGCTGGCGCCGACAGCCGAAACGACGATGGGCTGGCCGATGCCCTGGAGCTCCGGCAGGGCCACCCGGTACTGTACGGAATCGACCGGCAGGCCCTCCGGCGAGAGGCGCCACTGGGTGGCGCTACGCTCGGTGAGGCGGATGGCCTTGATGACCGGGATGTCCAGTTGCGTGAAGGCCTCGGTGACGGCCTCCCGGTTCTCGGCGGCGCCGACGACAAAATCCTGGATTACCACCAGGGCGGCCGGCCGGGCCGGGGCCAGCAGCCTGGGCAGGCCCTCGATGGCTGCCCGGGAGCTGCCACCCCAGCGGGTCAGGATCTCGGCGCAGGGAAGGCCCTGGCGACGGGATTCGGCGCAGATCGCGGCAGCGCTGCCGGATTCGATATTGGACAGGTCAAGGACGGCCAGGGCTGGGCCGGCAGGCAGCAGGCGGGCGTCCCAGGCGTCGGCATCGACGCGTTCGACAGCGCCAACGCGCAGGCGCAGGCTGGCCTCCGGTCGGGGTGGGGGCAGGGGGCTGCCTGCCAGCAGGTGCTTGAACAGGCTGCTCAGGTTGTCGCTGCCACCGGCCTGCCAGGTACGGCGTGCGTCCAGCCAGTGTTGTGCCGCCGGGGCCGCAGCGGCGGCCTCAAGGGCCGCCTGCGGAGGGGCTTCACCCGCCAGTTGGCGCAGGGTTTCGGCGGGAAAACTGGCCAGGGCTCCGGCCCGAGAACGGCTCAGCAGGTTGAGGCGCTGCTCGCCGCTGATGGCCAGCACGGTGCTGGCACGGCTGGCGGGTATCGCGTCGATGAGGCGCCGCGCCGGGTCGCCAAAGGCCGAGACGGCCAGCACGGCATCGGCGTCGAGCCACTGGCGCAACTGTCGGTCGGTGGCGGCCTGGATCTGGGCCGGGGTGCGCAGCAGGATGCGGTCGCGGGGGTGGCGGGCGAGGTGCTGCCGGGCGGCTTCGACGGCCGTGGGGGCGGCTCGGTCGGTGACGACGCCGAACAGGCTGGCCGCGTGGGCTTCGCTGCAGGCCGTCAGGGCGAGCAGCAGCGAGGTGCCGAGGGTGAGTATCCGGTGAATCGACTTGCGCCCTGCCATTGTGCCTCCGCGTGCCATCGGGCTGGCCGGGGGGAGGCAGGAGGGACGATACGAAGCCGCTGGGCGGGCGCCTACAGAAAGGGTGTGCGCGGGAAGGCCGACGTTTTCGCTCGCCAGTCCCACACCCCGGGGCACAGCTGAACCAGTGTTGTCGGGCCGGTCTTCTGGCTCACCTTCATCCGACCCGCTCCGGCCTTCCCGGACCGTGGCCCAGTGGCGTGCTTGGAGGTGTCGTCAGGCTTACAGCAGCGGGGACTGCGCCGGAATGCCCTGCGAGCGAGGCTCGCCGAGGTCACCGGACTTCCCGTTTCACCTTCCCCGCAGACGCGGGGTCGGCACCCGAAACGCTGCGGAGTCTAACTGCCGCTGCCATCGGGCCGCAAGTTCTGATGGCCCTGACCGGATTCGGATTCCCAAGCGCGGATACTTCATTACAATAACGTCATTGTTATGGCCTCTTTCCGGCCGCGTGTCCTTACCGATCCGCAGTTTTCCGTTTGCCCATCCTCTGCCTTGACGACAGCCGTGCCTTTCAAGCCTTCTGCCACCCCGCCCGACCTGCCCGATCCCCAGCCTTCCGGCCCGCCAGAGGCGTCTGCCGCTGCCAATGACACGTCGAGTCTGGATGCCGACGCGGCGGCGCTGCTGGCCGATATCGCCTCGTTCGACATCGAGGCGGCGCGGCGGCGCGTGCAGCAGATCGATGCCCGTTACACCGGTATTCGCGGCACGAAGGCAGATTTTTCCGACGCGACCCGGGATCTTGGTTTTCCTGTCGTCACGGGCTTGCATACCCCCGAGCCCCAGGCGGCGGCACCGGAGGCTGCGCCGCTTCCGGAGCCGGTGCAGCCTTCTGCACCCTGTGGCGGGCTGCTCGAGCAACTCCGGGATGAGGTCGCTCTACGTCAGCGCGGGGCCAGCGAGGCCTCCCGTGACGCGGAGCGGCTGCGCGAGAGCCTGGACCGTTCGCTACGTGCGGTGTTTGACTACTGCCGTGATCTCAGCACGCAACTGAACTTTCTCAAGCCTCAGGTGGGGCGCAACTACTATCTCCTCGACTCGGATGACCCCATCCGCAACCTGTCATGGCAGGAGGGCTATGCCGACTTCCGGACCCGCTCCACTGGTGAGGGTGGCAGCATTGAGCGCGTGAGCATGGGTTACACCTTGCGTGGGCCGGGGCAGCGCAGACTGGAGCGAAACGGTGGAGCCGTCGAACGCCTGCGCCAGATGTTCTTCGACCTGGGTCTGAAGTTCGAATGTCAGGAGCGTCGCAATCGCCGGCGCGAACTGGAGTCGGGCGTATTTACGGTGGCGGATGAAGTCAGCGTGCTGATCGTGTGGCGTGCCGACTTTGAAAAGGGGGAGATCGTAGTGGAGTCCCGCAATCTGGAGCGGCTGGGTTTCGTCACCTTCATCCTCCGTCCGGAGGCCATTGGCCCGACGCTGCTCGACGAGTTTGGGCGGCTGGTGCTGGGCCGGGACAACCGTTTTCGGTCCTGTCTGGCACGCTGAGGGCCCGACGCCTTCAGGCCGTCGGGCCCCGGTCGTTCAATCCCCGGCCAGCAGGCTGCTTGTCACCGCCTCGGCGACGCGGATGCCATCCACCCCCGCCGACAGGATGCCGCCGGCGTAGCCGGCGCCTTCGCCCGCCGGGTAAAGTCCCTTTACGTTGAGACTCTGGCAGTTTTCTCCGCGGGTCATGCGCAGCGGTGACGAGGTGCGGGTTTCGACACCGGTAAGCACCGCGTCGTACATGTTGAAGCCGCGGATTTGCCGGTCGAAGGCCGGCAGGGCCTCACGCATGGCGCTGATGGCGTAGTCGGGCAGGGCGGTGGACAGGTCGCCCAGCTTCACCCCCGGCTTGTAGGAGGGCTCCACGTTACCCAGGGCGGTGGAGGCCTTGCCCTTCAGGAAGTCGCCGACCAGCTGGCCCGGCGCCTCGTAGGTGCCGCCCCCGAGCACGAAGGCCCGGCTCTCCAGCTCCCGCTGGAAGGCGATCCCGGCCAGCGGGCCGCCGGGGTAGTCGTCCGGGGTGATGCTGACCACGATGCCGGCGTTGGCGTTGCGCTCGTTGCGGGAGTACTGGCTCATGCCATTGGTGACGACCCGGTTGGGCTCCGAGGTGGCGGCCACCACGGTGCCGCCGGGGCACATGCAGAAACTGTACACCGCACGGCCGTTGGAGGCGTGGTGCACCAGCTTGTAGTCGGCCGCGCCCAGCTCCGGGTGGCCAGCGTGGGGGCCGAGGCGGGCCTTGTCGATCAGGCTCTGGGGGTGTTCGATACGAAAGCCCACCGAGAAGGGCTTGGCTTCCATGAATACGCCGCGTTCGTGCAGCATTTCAAAGGTGTCCCGGGCGCTGTGGCCCAGGGCCAGCACCACGTGGTTGCTGCGGATCTCGTCGCCGCTGGCGGTCTTCACGCCGCGTACCTGGCCGTCCTCTATCAGGACGTCGGTGACCCGTTGCTGGAAGCGGATCTCGCCGCCCAGCTGCTCGATCTCGGCGCGCATGGCTTCGACCATGCCAACCAGCCGGAAAGTGCCGATGTGAGGCTTGGCGACATACAGGATCTCCGGTGGCGCACCGGCCTTGACGAACTCGGTGAGCACCTTGCGGCCGTAGTGTTTGGGGTCCTTGATCTGGCTGTAGAGCTTGCCGTCAGAGAAGGTGCCGGCGCCGCCTTCGCCGAACTGCACGTTGGATTCGGGGTTGAGGGTGTTCTTGCGCCACAGGCCCCAGGTGTCCTGGGTGCGTTCGCGCACGGCCTTGCCGCGTTCGAGCACGATGGGCCTGAAACCCGCCTGGGCCAGGATCAGTGCGGCGAAGATGCCACAGGGGCCAAAGCCGATGATCACAGGGCGGTGGGTGAAGGCGGGCGGCGCCGTGCCTACGAAATGGTATTCCATGTCGGGCGTCGGCTTGACGTGGAGATCACCGGCAAAGCGCTGGAGGAGGGCGGCCTCGTTGTTCACCTCGGCATCGACGATGTAGATAAAGGTGAGCCGGGCGTTCTTGCGCGCATCGTAGCTGCGCTTGAAGACGGTGAAGCGGGTGAGCTCGGTAGCAGGGATGCCCAGGCGCTGGAGGATTGCGGCGGGCAGGGCCTCGACGGGATGGTCGAGGGGCAGGCGGAGTTCGGAGATTCGCAGCATGGCGGTCATGGCGGGGCAGTTGGCCCCGCAGATGGCGTTCGGGCTGCGATTTTAGCCGGAATCACCGGGGAGGTCAGGCCTCCCCGTGCTTCAGATCCGGGTGTCAGGCCTTGATGGGCACGAGCTCCGGCTCGGGCATCAGCAGCATCTGGCGATTGACCCGGGCGAGCCTGTCCATCTGCCGCGCCACGTTGTACTGGACGCGCTCAGTGAGGCGGTCGATGACCCGGCGCATGTCGTCGCCGAGCTCTTCCATGACGAGGGAGCGGTTCTTCATCTGGATGACGATGCGGCACAGCTTGTCTGCACCGCCCCGGGGCCCGTTGATGTCGGATAGACGTACCGTGACACTCTGGACCGCGTGGCCGAAGCGGCCCAGTGCGGTGCGGATACGGCGGCTGGCGTGATTGCGCAGGGTCTTGGCGGCGGGCAGGCCTCGGGCCTTGATCTGGACTTCCATCTTCGTCTCCTGTGTGTTTCGGAGAGCTCACTATATTGGTATCAATCAATCAGGTAAAGTCGCATTAACTGAAGTATTGTTTCGATATATTCGAACTGTTACAAGTGCTGGCGGGAGCTGTGGAATGAACCTCAAACACCTTTTCTATTTCTGGAAGACGGCGCGCAGCGGTGGCGTTGTGAAGGCTGGCGAGGCGCTCCACGTCACGCCCCAGACCATCAGCGGGCAGATCCGCCTTCTGGAAGACAGCCTCGACACCCAGTTGTTCGCCCGGGATGGCCGCGCCCTCGAGCTGACGCCGGCAGGCCGCCTGGCCATGGAGTACGCCGACGAGATGTTCTCCCTCAGCGCCGAACTGGAGCAGGCCCTGCGCCACTATCCCAAGGGTCGGCCGGTGGAGTTCCGGGTCGGGGTGTCGGATGCGGTGCCCAAGTCGATCGCCTACCGTCTGCTCCGTCCGGCGGTGGATCCGGCCGATCCGGTGCGCATCATCTGCCGGGAGTGGCGCCTGGACCGCCTGCTCACCGAGCTGGCCATCCACAAGCTCGACCTGGTGATTGCCGATTCACCGATTCCGCCTTCGGTGGATGTCCGGGCCTACAACCACCGTCTGGGGGAGTCGGGCCTCAGCTTCATTGCTGCACGCTCCCTGCTGGGGGATCGGGTGCCGGCCTTTCCGGGGTGCATGGGCGAGCTTCCGACCCTGTTGCCGGGGGAGGATTCAGCCATCCGGCGCAAGTTCGAGGACTGGCTTGATCGCAAGCGCCTGCGGCCGCGCATTGTCGGCGAGTTCGATGACACGGCCCTGATGACCGCCTTCGGGCGCGCCGGGGTGGGGGCCTTCGTGGTGCCGACAGCCATCGAGCAGGAAACGCTGGCGACGGGTGACCTGGTTGTGCTTGGCCGTGCCGATGAAGTGCGCATTGAGTACTACGCGATTTCCGTGGAGCGGCGCCTGACCCACCCCTGTGTGCTGGCCATTTCCGATGCGGCGAAGGCCGGGCTGGAAGCCATGGGCAGCGGTGGCGTGGTGGTGTCGGCGGAGGGCGAGCTCCCCGGGGCAGGGTGAGTCCAGGATCTGCAGACTGCATAAAAAAAGACCCCTGCGACGAGCGGTGCTCGTGCAGGGGCTAGGGGGGTACTGCCAGAGTTCTGTGTGGCGGCTGTGCCGCCAGCGGTCAGGCGTTCTGCTGGACGCCGGCCACCAGCCAGCCGCTGTTGCCGCTACGGGGCTTGGTGAGGTGCCAGATTTCGTCGATGCCTTCGGGTGCAGCGTTGGTTTCCTCACGCAGCAGGCCGGTGAAGCGCACGCTGACGATGTAACGCTCGGCTTCCTCACTCACGTCGATCACCTCGGCGTTGAGGGAGACCACGTCGGTCTTCTGGCCGGCACTGGTGTCGTCCATCCAGTTCATCTTGATCTCGGCGAACATCTCGGGCGTGGTGTATTCACGGATGTCCTCGAGATTGCGGGCGTCGTTGGCTGCCTGGAGACGGATGAAGTTGAGCTTGGCGTTGCGTACGAAGGCTTCAGCGTCGAAGTCGGCCGGGATGTTGCCGACGGCAGCTGCCGTGGTGGCCGCAGCGGCAGCCGCCACGGGGGCTGCACTACCACCGTAGGACGGGGTGGCAGCGGACGGCGACTTGTCGTAGCCACCCTGGTTGGCGGTGTATTGCATGCCACCGGCGCCAGCTCCGGCCAGGGCCGGCTGGTTGGCCGCCGCGTTGGCCATCGCGCGCTTGCGCAGGAAGAAGCCGATCACGGCGATCACGGCAAAGGCGATCAGGGCCATCATCATCATGGAGGCGAGCTCTTCACCAAAGCCGAAGTGGGACGCCAGGGCGGCCAGACCGATACCGGCGGCCAGACCGGCCAGCGGGCCCATCCAGGAACGCTTGGGTTGAGCAGCGGGTGCGGCAGCGGCAGCCTGGGAACGGGCCGGAGCCGCAGCAGCACCCGGAGCCTGTGCGGGTGTGGCCGGGGTGGCGTTGGGGGACTTGGGTTGGCTCATTTCCTGGCGTTGCATGCCGGAGGACTTGCCACCGCCAAAGCGTTTGGCGGCTTCAGCGTCGCTCGTTACCAGGGTGAAGCCCAGGGCCAGTGCGGCCGTCATCAGGGCAAAGGTTTTCATTCGTGTCTCCTGTGGTTGGGGATCTCAGCCGTGGAAGCATAGCGGCTCGCGGAGTTAAATAAAATCAGAATTGTTGGTAGTCTGGTTTCGTAAAAAATTGAATGTCGTCCAGATCCCGCGTGTCTCAGGGGCGGGGTTTTCCGAATCCCTTGCACGGGTCGTCCCGGTGGACCGCGGGTGTGCGCCAGATGTGGGTGTAGGCGGTGCCGGTGTCCGCTGCCTTGCCTTCTTCCTCGAAGGCGATGTTGATGATCCGGGCGCCGGGACGCAGCCTGGCCAGCAGGGCCGGAACGCCGTAGTCGGCGCGGACGTGGCCGTTGCCGGCAACCAGGATGGCCGGCCGGTCGGGCAGGGCCACCAGGCCCAGCGCCATGGCCGCATCCCGGGCCCTCTGGGCCAGACGCATACCGGGCACCCGACTGGCAGGAAGCTGGCCGCAGTGGTTGTCCAGCAGATCGGCGTCGAGGGTAGCCTCGGCGCCCGGGCTCAAGGGGCTGGCGGCGAGGGCTGCGGCCACGGGGGCGGGGAGGGCCGGGCTGCCTTCCCGGACGATGCGGCGGGCCAGATTGCGGTTGATGTTGGCACCCACAACGTCGATCTGCGCTTTGGCTAGGCCGGCGAAAAGGGGTTCGTGGAGAGGCCACTGCCAGCCGGCTGCATCGAAGCCGGCTGCGCTGAGGCGTTTCTCCAGGGTCTCGCCGGGGGCTCGGGCCCAGTCTGTGCGCCGGTCTTCATCCAGTTGTTCGGCGACGATGGCCTTGGGGGCCAGCCCGGCTATCAGCTCTGCGCGGCGGCGATGGTGGTGGGGGTTGTCGTGGATCTCGCCGAGGAGGAGGAAATCGCTCTGGCGGGCTTGGGCCAGTAGTTCAGTGCGGCTGATCTCGCGGCCGCTGCTGACTTCGACGATGTGATCGGCAGCATGACTGACGCTGCCCAGGCTTATCAGGAGCAGGGTGAGCAGGGGCTTCATGGCGGCGGAGTGGGGGCGTGGCGTGCAGGTCATGACGGATGGACGTGCCCTGGGGCAGGGAGTTCAGCGCCGGGGCGGATTTCCGCCGCCAGCGTCGGGTTTCTTGCCGTCCGGGCCTGCCCCCTCTCCACCTTCCGGCACATAAACGATGGAGCCGTCCTTCATGCGGTAAGCAACGCCGGCCTTCTCCCCGTCACCGCTGCCGATGGCGCCGCTGGCCTTGTAGTGCTCGACCTTCTCGCCTTTCTTGATGGTGATCTCCATGTTCGGCTTGCCCGGGTCGGTGATGACGGTGACGTCCTGCTTGCTGAAGGGGTTCATCAGCGGATTCTTGGCGATGGTGATGAGCAGGGCGGCGATGACGACCAGGAAGATGTCGATGAGATTGACCACCGACAGGATCGGGTCTTCGGTCTCGGGTTCGTGCAGCAGCTTGAGTGCCATGTTCAGCCCTCCTTGCGCAGCCGGCCGATATGCACGATCTCCTCGGCCAACCAGCGCCGCCGCACGTTGGTGACCCAGAAGGTGATGGAGGCGGCAATGAGGGCCAGGATCACCGCCGAAAAGGCGACGGTGAGATTGTGGGAAACCTGGGCCAGGTCACCATCGGACAGGGATTTGAGCGCCGGACCCATGGGGATCATGGTGGCGACCAGCCCGAGCATGGGGGTGACACGGCTGGCTACGCGGGGGGCTTCCAGCAGGGTATGGGCCTGTAGGTCGAGTTCGTCGTCGGTGAGCGTGCGGTTGGCCTGGTAGGCACGGACCAGCGGCCGGCCGCCATCCCTGCGGCGGCGCCAGGCGATCATGGCGAATTCGCCGAGAGACCAGAAGGCGAACAGGAATAGCACGGCGATGAGGATGAGTGTGGGCAGCAGGAAGAGCTGCGCCACGTCGTACATGGTGTTTTCGAGGGCGTGATTCATGGTGAGGGTCAGGCAGGTTGGCAGGGGTTAGTGGAAGGCGGACCGGGCCCGCAGCATGCCGCCCAGGCTTGCCATGGCGACGAGGAGGAGCCCCCATGCGGCATCTGCGGGGGCGGGCGGGGCAGGGCGCTCGGTCTTGTCGAGGCGCAGGCCCTGGATCTGCGGTGGCGGAGGCGTGGGGGCCGGTTCGGGGTCCTGTTGCCCGGTGGGTGCTGGGGCGGCCGCGGAAGGCCGGCGCGCGGCCTGGGCCAGCCCGAAGCCGACGAAGGCGGGCAGGGTGGTGTTGTCGGTTTTCACCTGGTGACGGTTGGCCAGCTCGCGGTAACGGGCCTTGAGTTCATCGACGGTGGCCTTGTCAGCCTTCCAGTAGCCCTGGCGGGCTGCCTCGAGCATGCGCTCGATGCTCTGGGCGAGGGCGTGGGGGTTCTGGCGCTCGAACCAGTCCTTCAGGCCGAGCCTGTGCTTGTCCCGCACATAGACATCGACGAACTCCTGCCATTGGTCGTCGCGCACGATCTCTCGGGCCACGGATTGCCAGCCCGAGAAGTTGTTGATGCCATCGAGCACCTGCAAGGTGCCGGCATAGCCTTCCTTCATCAGGCCCTGGATGTAGCCGGGGTGGAAGTTGCGGGTGGCCAGCTCCTTGGCCAGGAAGCCGGCGGCGCCCTCCACCTTGCCGCCGGCCTGGCCGCGCAGGTTGGAGATGTAGAGTTCCGGTGCCTTGCCGTCCAGATGGCGCACGGCGAGGGCGATGCCGCCCAGGTACTGGAACGGGTCGTCGGTGGTGAGCATGCCGTAGAGGTTGGAGGTGCGGGACAGCACCGCGCCTTCTGTGCCCTTGAGGTGGGCGGCGTAGAGGTTCTCGCCCCCGGCGCCGGGTTGGCCCCATTGGCTTTCGTCGGGGCCGTAGGCGAACTGCATGCGCGACAGGTACAGGCGGGCGAGCTTGCGGTCGCCCTCGGCCTTGCTCTTCCAGGTGTCGGTGGCGAGGGCTGCGTCGTCCAGACCGGTGCCGTAGCGGCCGGACTCGGAGGAGAAGATGCGGGTCTGGGCGGCGTTGGTGGCCTGGGCTTCGTTCCAGCCCCGGGCGCGCAGGGATGCGGCGATGCGGCGGGTGTTGGCGGCAACGGGGTTGTCGGCTTCGTCGGCTTCGGCGGCCAGCTTGGCGGCCTTGGCGAGCAGGCGCATCACGTTGGGGAAGTGGTCGCGATACAGGCCGGTGGCGGAGAGCACCACGTCTACCCGGGGGCGGCCAAGGGCTTCCCGGGGAATGAGTCTGACGTCTTCGACCCGCCCGCCGGCATCCCACACCGGCTCTACACCCATCGCCCACAGGGCCTGGGCTTCGAGGAGGCCGAAGTGGCGCATGGTCTCCACCGACCACAGGGTGAAGGTGAGCTTCTGCGGCGCCTTGCCGGCCTTGCTGCGATGGGTGGCGAGAAGCTGGTCGAAGGCTTCGCGGCCGGCAGCCCAGGCGGCCTGGGTGGGCACGCGGGAGGGGTCGAAACCGTAGAGGTTGCGGCCGGTGGGCAGGGCGTCGGGGTTCTTGATCGGGTCGCCGCCGTAGCTGGTGGGAATGTAGCGCCCCTCCAGGCCAGCCAGCAGGGCGCTGATCTCGGGGCTGGCGTCGAGGGCGGCATACCACTTGCGGGCCTGTTCGGCGGCAGCGCGGGCCTTGGGAGGCAGGGCGGACAGCTCGGCCCTACCCTGCAGGATGGCCTTCAGGCGCAGGTACGGAGTGGACGCCTTCAGCCGGGTGTAGTCACCGACGAGGAGTTCGTCAGCTTCCTCATCGGGGCCTGCGACGCCTTCCCAGAAGTCCTTGCCAACCATCATCAGTACGGTGGCAGTGCGGCCGTCCTCGCCGGCGCCCTGGCCGAAGGTGTGCAGGCCCAGGGGCTGGGCGATGCGGGCCAGTTCGTGGAGGTGGTCGTGCACTGCGCTGACAAAGGTGGGGAAGTCCTTGCGGATACGCTCGTCCGTCCAGCCGAGATCCCGGTCGATGTGTTCCTTGCGCATGGCGGCAAGGAACTGGGCGCGGATCTTGTCCTTTACCGCGCCCTCGTCCTGGGCCAGCCAGGCGTGGAGCTGGTCGTGGATGGCCGTGAGGGCGGCATGCAGGCCGGCGGGGGCGAAGGGGGGCGTCTGGTGGCTGATGATGGTGGCGCGGCCCCGGCGTTTGGCCTGGGTGGCTTCGCCGATGTTGTCCACGATATAGGGATAGAAAACAGGCACATCGCCGACGGCGAGCATGGGGAAGTCGTATACGGAGAGGCCGCGTTCCTTGCCCGGCAGCCACTCCTGGCTGCCATGGGTGCCGAAGTGAATGAAGGCATCGCTCCGCGCCTGCTCCCGTGCCCACAGGTAGGCTGCCATATAGAAATGAGAGGGGGCGGCGCTGCTCGAGTGGTAGAGGGCTTTCTCCTTTTCCTCCCAGCGCTCGCCCCGGGGGGGCTGGGGCAGCAGGGCCAGGTGGCCGAGGCGCAGGCGCGGGATGACGAAGCCGGGCTGGCCCCGGTGGACGACGACCATGGAAGAGCGCTCGGGCTCGCCCCAGCGCTCCTGCAGCTGCTTGCGCACGCTGTCGGGCTGGGTGAACAGCCAGCGCTGGTAAGCGGCGAGGGGCAGGTGTTCGGCCAGATCGTCCCGGAGCAGGGATTCGAGGGCGCTGTTGTCGCCGGCAGGCTGGTAGTAGGGGGCGAGCAGGCGCTGGAGCGACAGGGTGAGTTCGGTCTCACCCGAAGTCTCGGTGGTGTAGCCGTGGGCCTTGAGGGCGGCGAGGGTGGCCACCAGGCTGCGCGGCAGGTTCATGAAGGAGGCGGAGAGGTTCTTTTCGCCGGGGGGGTAGTTCCAGAAGAATAGGGCGACGCGTTTGTCCTTGTTGGCCTTGGTTTGCAGCCGGGCCAGGCGGAGGGCCTTGCCCACTACGGCGTCGGCCTGGGCGGCGATGGGGGCGATCTGGTCGTCGGATTTCCGGGTGGCCGCGGCGATCTGGATGTCGGTGACGCCGGCGTATTCGGCCTGGGCCAGGTAGAAGGGCACGTCCATCAGGGTGACGCCCTGGGGATCGGCCGCCCAGGCGGCTTCGTCGCCCTTGCGGTAGGGCATGGCCTGGACGACGGGGATGCCAAGCTCGGCAAACTCGGCCCGGCGGCCCTCGGGGTTGAGCATGATCTGGGTGTTGATCAGGGCATTGGCGAGGGTTCGGCCGTCGGCCCGCAGCATCCGCCGGACGGCGTCCGCGTCCATCACCGGGCTGTAGAAGGGCAGGGCCAGTGCTCCGGCCTTTTCGATGCGCCGGATCAGGTCGTCGATGAAGGCGGCTTGCTCGGCGGCGATGTACTGCTGGTGCAGCGCGATGGCAATGACCGGGGTTGCGTTGCCGGCGGCCTTCCAGCGCAGGTAGGCCGCCGGCTCGGCGAAAACCAGGCCGGGATGGTCGGGGTGATAGATGCCGCTCTTGGGAAAGACGATGGGATCGCGGATGCCGCTTGCGGGCTTGCCATCAAGGTGGGCAGCCAGGGTGGCGAGGAAGGCGTCGAAGTTGAGGCGGCCGCCGTTTACATAATAGGTGTGCAGGCGCCGGGCCAGCCCGTCGGGGATTCCCTGCCAGCGGGGTTTACCCTCGTTCAGCCATAGGGACGGGGCGCGGAGGGCTGGCAGGGCGCCGGTCAGCCGTGTCTCGACAAAGGCCTGAAGGTGGTCACGGGGCGTGTCGAAGAGCACCAGGTCGTAGCCATTGAAGAGGGCCGGGCCGGTATCGGCGGGTAGCTTTTCGGCGAAACGGGCGTCCAGCTGGAGCCCATGGGTCTTTGCCGTTTCGGCCAGTTTGAGGAACTTGCCGGGCTGAACCGGCGAGGTGCTGATCACCAGGATGCGGCCAGCCGCGGCCGGGCCGCTCCCGGTGAGCAGGAGCAGGCACAGCAGCGGCAGGGCGAGCAGGCCGGGGATGCGCTGCAACACGCGGGCCAGTGTGTTCATCGTCAGAAGTCCACCTGGAGCGCTGCGCTGAGGTTGCGGCCGGGCTGGGTGTAGAAGGCCGGACCGGCATCGGTGGTGCTCAGCGCAACCTGGCGCACATCGCTCCAGACCCAGTACTTCTTGTCGAACAGGTTGTTGAGCGCCAGGTTGATGCGGGCCTTGGGGTGGATCTGCATGCTGGCGCTGAAGTCCACGATGGCGTAGCCAGGGGTGCGGAAGTAGTCCACCTCGCTGCTGTCGATGCGTTCCTTCTTGCGGGCGGCGCGCAGGCGTGTATCAAGGGCGAGGGGGCGATTGAGTGCCTGGCCGTCCCAGCCCAGGTTGAGGTAGAGGCGGGCCGGATCCACGCTGTTGAGAGGCTGGTCGGCGGAGGTCACGTCCCCCTGGGCCCACGCAACGGCACCCGCGGCGCGAAAGCCGGCGGGCAAGGCCCAGTTGCCGCGCAGTTCTGCGCCACGGATGCGTACGCTGGTCAGGTTGATGGATTGATACACAGACCGCACCGTGTTGCCGAGGCAGGCCGGGGCGGTGGCGGTGCCGGGGGTGGAGCAGACCAGTTCGTTGCTGATGAAGTTGCTGTACTTGTTGTTGTAGACGGCAAGTTGCATGTCCCCACCGGCCAGCTTGAAGCGGGTGCCGATCTCGATGCCCGTACTCGTCTCGGGCTTCAGGTTCGGGTTGGGCAGGCTCGCGTAGTTTTGGGCGGCGTTGTAGAAAAGGGCGTTGACCTCTTCGTAATTGGGGGCCCTGAAACCGCGCACGACCTGACCATACAAGGACAGTCCGGGGCTGTGACGCCACACCGCGGCAAGTTTGGGTGAGATGGCGGAGTGATCCTGGCGGGTGGCGGAGAAGGTCTGGTTGCCGATGGTCTTGCCTAGGGCCTCGGGACGCAGCTTGATGGCATCAAGGCGCACCCCGGGTGTCAGGGTGAGGCGGTCGATGCGGACCTCGTCCTGGGCGAAAATCCCCAGGCTGCTGGATTCGCCAGGAGCAAAGTCGCGCAGCGGATAGGTGTCGCCGGCCAGGGACTTGCTCACTGTGCCCGTGGTCTGGTTGGTGATCAGGTAGTCACGCAGTTCATCCAGCTTGTGACGGCGCCAGTCTGCACCAAGCGTCAGGAAATGCTCGAGGGGTCCTGTGTGCAGGCCCTTCTCCACCTGCAGGCCGGCGCCGGTGGTTTCCTGGCGAAAATGGAAGTGCATGTCCACCAGGCAGTTATTGCTGCCCCGGCTCGTTCCCGAGCAGCCGGCGGTGGTGCCGGTGCGTTGCTGGAGCGTGTTGTCGTGGTTGGCAGAATTCTGGTGGTAGACGCCGAGCAGCAGCCGGTCGACCAGTCCGCCATCGGGTTTCCACTCCCAGTCCATGGCGAAACGCTCCTTGCGGGCATCTTCACTGCCATTGGCCGTGCTGACCCGGGGCAGGGCGGTGGCCAGGCGCAGCAGGGAAACGTCGGCGTGCTGGTTGCGGTCTTCGTAGGTGAAGCGGACCTGATGGCCCCGGGCGGGTTTGAGTATCAGCTTGGCCAGGGTGCCGCGGGAGCGCGTGTCCTGCGGGTTGGGCTGCTCGCGCCCGGCGCTGCTACCGCCCAATTCACCGCGGTTGTCGAGTTCCTCGCCTTTGCGTCGGGTGACGGCGACGAGGCCTTCGACCATCTCGTTGCGTCTGGCGAAGTATAGGGTGTTCTGCAGACTGCTGTCGGCACTGCGCCAGGTGCTCTTGTAGCGCACGGCACTGTCGCGCTGACCGAGGATGTCGGCGGGGTCCAGGGTGAAGTAGCTCACCACGCCACCGAGGGCGTCTGAGCCATACAGGCTGGATGCTGGGCCGCGCAGCACTTCAACTCGTTTGAGAAAGTCCATCTCCGGCCCGTCAGCGCTGGACGTGGTGGCATTGGATGGGCCGCCCCCGCTGTAGAAATCGGGGAGGCGCACGCCGTCCACCTGTTGCAGGACGCGGTTGCCCTCAATACCGCGGATGTTGATCGAACTGGCCCCGAAGCGTCTCAGGTCGCGCGCAACGGCCAGGTCGGGCTCGTCGGCGAAGAGGCTGGTCTCGTCGTGGGGCATGCGCCGGTCGATGCTCTGGCGGTCCGTCGTGGTGATGGTGGCGGGGACCGCGTCGATCTGGGTTTCGCTTCGGTTGGCCGAGACCACGACATTGGAAAGGATGGGCGAATCTCCCTCGCTCTGGGCATGAGCGAGGGAGGATGGTCCGGCGAGCGCTGCACTGATGAGGAGGGGGAGGTGACGCTTCCTGAGGTGGGAAGCCTGGCGGGTCTTGCGCACGGCGGATCTCCAGATGTTGAGGGCATCTGGCTAGCTGGCGTGCGGGTGTCCCGTGGTGGCTGGCTTGACGCTTTTGAGGGCGGAATGGGCAGGCAGGGCTGCCGGAGGCCGAAATCTACCGGAGAAGTGTATTAAATGCAAATCATTATCGTTTACATTTAGATTGATGCCAATTAAGATATTTCCAGGTTTCCGTTCATGGAGTCATGAAATGCGCTCGATGCTGCTCAACGTTTGTGCCCTGGGTCTTTTGTTGACAGGGGTTCTGGTGGCCGGGCCTTTTTGATCCGGGGGCCACCTTCGTCCTCACCCCTGCAAGCAAAGGAATGTTCCGTCGATGTCACGATATACCGGCCCCCGTCTGAAAGTCATGCGCGCCTTGGGCTGCGAGCTGCCCGGCCTGTCCCGCAAATCCGTCGGCGAGAGGGACTACCCGCCCGGCCAGCACGGCTCGCGTCCCCGGCGTAAATCAGACTTCGGGGTCAAGCTGATGGAGAAGCAAAAGTTGCGCATGAACTACGGGCTCACGGAGTCCCAACTCCAGCGCTTGTTCCGGGAGGCCAAGGCGTCCAGGGCGCCGACCGGCAACAAGCTACTGGAGTTGCTTGAACGTCGCCTGGACAACGCGGTGTTCCGCGCCGGCTTTGCACCGACGACCGTGGCTGCCCGCCAACTGGTGCGACATCGCCATGTGCAGTTGAACGGCAAGCCGGTGAATATTCCGTCGATCCGCCTCAAGGCAGGGGACACCATCACCCTTGTCGATAAGGCGCGCAAGATGCCGATGGTGCTCGAGTGCATTGAACAGCCCTCTCTGGCCCGACCGGAGTGGCTGAGTTGTAGCGAGAAGGACTTCAATGCCACGGTGACGCGTCTCCCCGATGCCACCGAAGTGCCGTTCCCGGTTGAGGTCCAGCACGTGGTCGAGTACTACGCGGTGCGGATATGAGTAACTTCTGCACGTTTTGCCCGGACGGCGACGGGGAGTCACTACCAGAATATGACTCCAGTCCCGAGCTTGCCCTGGCGGCCTTGTTGACACTGATGACGACTTTTCCGGCCCGGTGCAGTCCTGCATTGGCCAGGTCCATCGTGGCGCATCTGCGCGTTGTCAGTCAGGACGGACGCCTCGATGGGGTTCTCAGGGAGTGCGCCGAGCAACTGATATCCAACTGGGAGGCGCTTGAAGTGCTCTCCGGGGCCAGGATTGGTCCGATGGCCGAACCGCTGCGGGCCGTAAACTGAGGGCACTTGCCCGTTGCGTTGCGGAGTTCTGATTTGATGCCGGCCGGGCTCGCGATCACGAGCCC
>NZ_JBIJDC010000037.1:0-39590 GCF_044344315.1 Zoogloea sp.
CGGCGGTAGTGGGCGGCCACCTGGGCGTAAAGCAGGGTATCGGGGAGTTCGGATTCCATGGCGCGATCATCCCCGAAGCCAGGCGGAGGCCACAGGTACAGACGGGCTAAAAGCGCACCATAACAGGCTTCAAAAGATGCTGCTGAACCGATACAGAAAGGCGATTGCTGTGTCTGACGGACAGCGCCGGGGATCCGTAATCTGTAGCCATCCCCACTCACGGAGCCCGCCATGGACCCGACCCCCCTCAAACCGGACGCAACATTGCAACTCGGCCCCGCCCAGCGCCACCTGTGCCACGCGGCAGCAGGCAGCGTGCTGGTAGTGGAAGAAGGCCTGGTACTGCTGGACGGGCCGCCCCGCTGGCTGGGCGCGCAGATGCTGACGCCACGCCGCCAGGTCGAGGCGGGCTGCTGTCATGTGCTGGAAGAGGACGGCTGGATCGGGCTGACGGCCCCCCGGGGGGCCCGCCTGCGCCTGCTGGCGGAACAGGGCGGGGGCACGGACGACGGCTTGCTGGCCCTGCTGCTGGCCCGGGTGCGCTGGCTGCGGACCCTGGAGAACCGCCTGCTCGCCGCCGGTGTGGCGGCCCTGCGCCTGCGGCTGGAAAGACGGGAAAACTGAAACTGGCCGGAAACCGGCCAGTGGGCTGAAGAAAAGCCTGGGCCTAACGACCGGCGCTGGTGCGCCTCATGCCATAGCCGGCCTCGATGTCCCATTCAGCCAGGATCTCGGCCGCCTGGCAGGCCAGCTCGGGGTCGTCGAAGCCTTCCCGGGACGGCACACGCACAAAGCTGCGCAGCAGACGCCCGTTCTTGGCAAAGAGGTCGTACCAGCCGTCCCACTTGCCGTCGTTGTCACGACGCAGCACCGCGTAAGGCTGAAAAGTGAAGTCACCATGCCTCTGCAGAGACATTTTGCTGCTCCCTCCAATCCAAGAACATGCGGACGAATTGCCACGCAGGGAATCGAGTGCAGATTCTAAAGATCGCGCTGCAGCAAGGGGTTAAACATCATGGCATCGGCACAGCCCGAATCAATCGTTCACAAAGTCAGCCCATAGGGGTTGATCCAGCCTGATGGCATGGGCTCAACGGGCGGCCAGACGCCCCCGCAACCAGCGCATCAGCGTGCCGAGCAGGGGCAGACGGGCATACAGTTCCTCGCCGGTATCCCAGTAGTCCCGGTGGGTCGCCACCCGGCCGTCGGCGGCAAAACGCAGGTGGGTGGCACCACGGATGCACTGCAGTTCGGCCTCCTTCCAGCCCCGGAAGCGGAACTCGAACTCCCAGGCGAGCCAGGCTTCGTCGCCCTCCCCCATGCGGCTGCTCACCCGGAAGCGCGGCTCCTGCACCTGCTCGTACATGTGGCGGAACACCTTCTCGATGGCTGACAGGCCGCACACCTCATTGAAGGGGTCCTTGAAACGGGCATCGGCGGCGTACACCTCGGCAATGCGGGCCAGGCTGTCGGGGGACAGGGTTTCGTAGAACTCGACCACCCGCGCCACGGCTTGATGCGTGTCGTTCACAGGCCGGTGCTCCGGGCGATCAGGCGGAAGTAGAGCCGGTCGGGCAGGATGCCCAGCAGCTTCAGGACCCGGGTGAAACGGCGCGGGAAGTGGATCTCGAAGGCACCGCTGGCGAAGCCCTTGACGATGCGCGCCGCGGCATCCGCAGCGGAGATCAGCGCCGGCATCTCGAAATCGTTCTGGGCCGTGAGCGGCGTGGCCACGAAGCCGGGGTTGATCAGGAACACCGACACTCCTTTCGGAGCAAGGTCGAGATACAGGGTTTCGGCAAAGTTGATCAGCGCTGCCTTGCTCGGCCCATAGGCCAGGGCCTTGGGCAGGCCCCGGTAGCCGGCCACGCTGCCAACGATGGCCAGCGCCCCGTGGCCCTGGCGGAGCAGTTGTGGCAGCGCCGCGGCCACGCCGTCCATCACCCCGAGGAGGTTGGTGTGCACCGTGTGGCGGGCGTTGTCGGTGGTCAGATCCCAGGCCCGCAGGGGCATGTAGGTGCCAGCGTTGAGGATGACCAGATCCACCCCGCCCCAGGCGTCGAGCAACTGCATCATGGCCGGGGTGAAGGCGCCTGCGTCGGTCACGTCCAGGGGCAGCACCAGGGCATCACGCAGCCCGCTGGCCACCTGCTGCAGCCGCTCGGCACTACGCGCCGACAGAGCCAGACGTGCGCCACGGGCATCCAGCTCTGCGGCCAACGCAGCGCCTATGCCCGAGGAGGCACCGACGATCCACACCCGCCGGCCCTGCCAGTCGGTGATCGGAGTGTTCAGCGGATCAAACCAGCCCATGCTCATGTCTAGTCGCGTTTGCGGAAACTCAGGGTTACTTCACCCAGGTGGAAGCCGAACTTGCTCATCACCGAACGGTTGAGCATCACCCGGTCATCCATCAGGAACATCCAGTCATCGAAGTCCACGTTGTAAACCTTGCCGTCCACCGGCAGGGCCATCACATACTTCCAGCGTAGTGCATTGCCGCGGGCTTCGCCGCTCGCCTCGCCGACCACGTCATCGGCCTTGCCAGTGTAGCGGTGGGCATCCAGCCGGGTCAGGGTCCACACCCGGCGCTGGGTACTGCCGTCCGAGTAGGTGAAGCGCTCGTCCAGAGTGCCGGTGTTGCCCGCCCAGCGGGCATCGATCAGCACATGAAAGCGCTTCACCACCTTGCCGGAGCGGTCCTGGAAGATGCCGTCGGCGTCGAGGGTGCCGTTGAAATAGCGGGTCAGGTCGAGCTCGGGCTTCTCGGTGGCGTAGTCCGCCACCTCCACCGATGCACAGCCGCCAAGCCCGACGAAGCCTGCCAGCAGGATGGCCAGTTTGCTCATTGCGTTTCCCCTTCCATGATCCGGCGCCAACGCCACAGGGCGGCAGCCGCCATTAGTTTGAGTACCAGAGGCACCACGGCATACACGGCCGACAAAGCCGCCGTGGCACCTGCGTCCCGGGCCCCCGGCGCGTAGCCGAGAAAGCCCAACAGCGGCAAGGCCAGCCCAGCCGCGAGGGCCAGGTTGGCCTTGGTGACGAAAGCCCACCAGCCGAAACAGGCCCCGGCGCGCCCCTCCGCACGGCGCGCCAGCTGATCGGCGAGCAGGGCCGGCGGCAGGGCCAGATCAGCACCCAGAGCCAGGCCGGAGAGCACGCAAATCGCGCCAAAGGCCAACGTGTCGCCGGGGCCGATCAGCGCAGCCCAGGCAAACACCGCCACGGCCAGCCCCATGCCGGCCAGCCAGGCTCGCGCCTTGCCCACCCGCCGGGCCAGGCTCACCCACACCGGCAGGCCGGCGGCACCGGCCAGAAAATAGATGGCCAGGAACAGCCCCGACAGATCCTCCCGCTGGACCACGTCGGCCACGAAGAACAGCACCGTCGACGCCGGCACTGCCGCGGCGATCCCGTTGAGGGCAAACACCCCCAGCAGCGCAGCGAAAGGCCTGTCGGCGAGGGCGCCGCGCAGGGCTGCCCAGGGGTTCTCCTGCCGGGCCACGGGGCGCCGGCCGGCGGGCATGCCCGGCAGGCTGACCATCGCCACCAGTGCCAGGACGGCCACGAACACCCCTCCCGTCCGCGCCAGCCCGGCCTCCATGGTGGCGGCCAGCACACCCGGCAACGCCGCCGCCAGCAACACGCCGAGGAGCCCGAAGCCCTCCCGTGTCGCCACCAGACGGGTGCGCATGTCGCTGCTCTCGCCCAGCTCGGCGCCCCAGGCCCCGTGGTTGATGGTGGCCACCGAGTAGCCGAAGGTCACCACCACCAGCAAGCTCGCCAGCCACAGGCCGCCCGCCCCGGGGGGCGGCGCCAGCAGGCCGCCCACGCCCACGGCCAGCAGGGGCAGGGCCAGGGCGATGAGCCGTCGCCGGCTCGAAAAACGGTCAGACACCCAGCCGATCAAGGGGTCGCTGAGGGCGTCGACGACCCGGGTCAGCAGCAGGATTGCCCCCACCAGGGCTAGGCTCAGCCCGGCCTGATCCGCATACAGCTTGGGTACGTGCACGTAGATGGGCAGCGCCGCGAAGGCCAGGGGCAAGCCCAGCAGACCGTAGCGCAGGCCCAGCAGGCGCACGGGCGCGGCGCTCAAGACGGCGGCCCGAGCAGGCGGCTGCGCAGGGCCGGCACCCGGGTGCGGCTGTCGAGCCAGATGGCAAAGAAGGCCCGGGAGAAAGCCGGGTCGGCAACCTCTCCGGATAGCCGCCCCTGGTGATAGAAGGCCGCACCTCGGCCGGGCAGGTGCACACCCACGATGGTCTCTCCGGCGGCCACGTCCGGAAAGACCCGCTCCAGATCGCTCTTCCAGCGGGCCAGGCGGGCCTCGTCGCCACCACCGAGGCGACGCATCTCGTCCAGGCTGGTGGACACCAGGGTGTCCCGGGAAAAGGCACGGGCGTAGGTGAGGACCAGGGCGAAGGGGGCATCCTCCCGGTAGGCTTGGCCACTCACCCACAGGCTCGCGCCGTAAAGGCGCAGGCCGAGGAAGCTGGCGTCACCGCTGCCCAGGTTGCGCCAGGCGGGCGCCAGGGCCTTCACCGGCTCGGGCAGGCTGGCCTGCACTGGAAGCACGGCGCCTGCCAGCGCCGCCAGCAGGATGAGCTTACGCAGCCGGAGCATGGCCGAAGGCAAACTGATGCACATCGACGCTGCCGGCCCGGAAGCCGGCCTCGCAATAGGCCAGGTAGAAGCGCCACAGACGCACGAAGCGCTCGTCGTAGCCCAGCTCGCGCACCGCCGGCAGCGCCGCTTCGAAGCGCCGCTGCCAGTGCACCAGGGTTTCTGCGTAATCCAGGCCAAAAGCCAGGTCTGCGCTCACGGCCAGACCAGCCTTGGCAGCCTGACGCCGGACGATATCCGGGCTGGGCAGCATGCCGCCCGGGAAGACATAGCGCTGGATGAAATCGGTGCCCTTGCGGTAGCTGGGGAAGAGCGCATCGGCGATGGTGATGGTCTGCACCACGGCGCGGCCGCCGGGCTTGAGGCGGTCATGGATCTGGGCGAAGTAACCCGGCCAGAAGCGCTCGCCCACCGCCTCCATCATCTCGATGGAGACGATGTGGTCGTAAGTGCCGCGCACGTCACGGTAGTCGCACAGCTCGAAGTCCGCCTCACCGGCCCAGCCGCCGTGCTTCGCCCGCTGCCGCGCCCAGGCCAGCTGCTCCTTCGACAGGGTCAGGCCGAGCACGCGGCAGCCGTACTCCTGCACCGCGATCTCGGCGAAGCCACCCCAGCCGCAGCCGATCTCGAGAATCACCTGCCCGGGCCGGACGTCCAGGGTGTCGAGGATGTTGCGGTACTTGCGGCGCTGGGCCGCATCCAGGGTTTCGCCGGCCCCCAGGCCGAGGGCGCTGGAGTAGGTCATGCCCGGGTCCAGCCACAGGCGGTAGAAGTCGTTGCCCAGGTCGTAGTGGGCCTGGATGTTGCGCTGGGAGCCGGCCCGGGTGTTGGCCCGCAGCAGGTGGGTGAGGCGATGGCCGATCAGGCGCCAGGCCTTGCCGTGGATGGCGCGCTGCAGGGTGTCCCGGTTGCGGGCCAGCAGTGTCAGCAAGGCGGGCAGATCAGGCGTCTGCCAGTCGCCGTCCATCCAGGCTTCGGCAAAGCCGATGTCGCCCTTTGCCAGGATGTCGTCGAAGACACGCTCATCCTCCACGCGCATGTGGGCCACGCAGGGGCCACGCCCAACGCGCCGGGTCAGGCCGTCACGCAGATGGATGTCGATGGCGCCGTCCTGGATGCTGTCAAGGAGGCCCAGCACGAGGCGGGTGCCGCGGCGCAGATGCGCGGCCTGATCGGCAACGGCGCCGACAAAGGGGTGTTCCAGCCGGTTCATGACGAAAGCTCCTCGGTGGGCGGATGGGGTTTGCGGAAAAAGGGAACGCGACGGAGAGCGAGCCGCATGGCTTGCCAATGGATACGGGCCACCACGCCGAAGCTCATCAGCGGCAGGCGCACCAGCCAACCCAGCAGAGCGCGGCCGGTGAGGGGCTGCTCCCGGCCCGACAGGCGGGTGGCGAGCTGGCAGTGGCCGCCCTCCCAGTAGTCGATGGCGGTGCTCACCACCCCGCCCTGACGGGAGAAGCGGAAGCGATACTCGCCCCGTACCGGAAAGAAGGGCGACACGTGAAAGACCTTGCAGGCCTTCAGCTCGTCACCGGCGGTGATGGGGCGGTGGTCCGGGTGGGCCACCAGATAGTTGTGATGCTCGCCGAAGGTGTTGCTGACTTCGGCGAGCACGGCGCGCAGACCGCCCTGCCGGTCATGGCAGAACCAAAAGCTCACGGGATTGAACAGAAAGCCAAACATGCGCGGCATGGTCTGCAGCACCACCTCGCCGTCGGCCTCGACCAGCCCATTGCGTTCAAGCAGATCGCGGATCCAGGGCAACAAGGGTGAGCCGTTGCGAGCACCGTGGTCACGGCTGCGCAGGGTGAACACGCCCGGGCGATCCACGCCCAGCAGCGGCACGCGCAGGCCCTTCAGGCTGCCAAGGGGAATACGCAGGGTGGCCAGGGGGTAGGTGAAGCGGTTATGCACCGGGCGGGTGCGCTCGTGCATGACTGCGCCCATGCACACCTTTGGTGTGAACGCCTGCGTTTCCATCATGCCACGGCCCCACTGTGGTGGCCGCTGCCCTGCCACGGTGCCGCCACACCCAGGGCGGCAGCCACGACGAGGGCCGACTTGAGCCCGTCCTCATGGAAGCCATAGCCCGTCCAGGCGCCGGCAAACCAGCTGTTTCGCTGCCCCTGCAGGGCCGGCAGGCGAGCCTGGGCATCAATGGCGCCCTGGTCGAAAACCGGGTGGGCGTAAGCGTAGCGCCCCAGCACGGTGTCGGCCGCAGGCTCGATGAGAGGATTGAGGGACAGGACCACCGGCGTGCTCACCGGCAGAGGCTGCAGGCGATTGAGCAGATAGGACACCGACACCGGCCGCTCCCCCGGCGCGCCATGGCCGGACAGGTAGTTCCAGGCGGACCACACGCCGGGGCGACGGGGCAGCAGGCGCGTGTCGGTGTGCAGCCAGGCATCGTTGTGCTGGTACTTCACGGCCCCCAGCACCGCGCGCTCGGCCTCGCTGGCGTCGGCGCCGAGCAGGGCCAGGGTCTGGTCGGAGTGGCAGGCGAACACCACCTCGTCGAAGCGCTCGACCCCGCTGCGGGTGCGCACCGCCACGCCGAAGCCCGCCTCGCGGCGCACCTCCAGCACCGGGGTGGCCACACGTACCTCGCCAATACCGCTCAGGAGCTTGTCCACGTAGCTGCGCGCGCCGTTTCTCACCGTGTACCAGCGCGGCCGGTCAAAAACCTGCAGCAGGCCGTGGTTGTGGCAGAAGCGCACGAAGGTGGCCAGCGGATAGGCCATCATGCTGCGCGTCGGGCAACTCCAGATGGCCGCCGCCATGGGGATCAGATACCAGTCACGAAAGGCGTGGCTGTAGCCATGGGTCACCAGATAGTCACCGAGGGCCATGTCGGGGGTCGTGCCCTCCCGCGCCATGCGCGTGGTTTCCCGGTTGAAACGCCGGATGTCCTGGAGCATGCGCCAGAAATCTGGCCGCAGCAGGTTGCGGCGCTGGGCAAAGAGGCTGGCCAGATCGCTGCCGGCCCACTCCACGTCGGTCGCCGTCAGGCTCACGCCGAAGGACATCTCGCTTTCCACCGCGTCGACGCCGAGGAGGGCGAACAGGGCGCACAGGTTGGGGTAGGTACGCCGGTTGAAGACCAGAAAACCCGTATCCACCGGAAAACGCTGCCCGTCCACCTCAACGTCTACCGTGTGGGTGTGCCCCCCCAGGTAGTCACCGCCTTCAAACAGCACCACCTCGTGCTCACGGCTGAGCAACCAGGCGCTGGCCAGCCCGGCAATGCCGGCACCGATCACGGCGATGCGCCTACCCTCCCGGGGGCGGGAAGCAAACTTGTCTAGCGGACCACGATCCATTGGCGACTCCTAAGAAATACTCTGGCGCTCAGCGCTGGTGAGGACATTGGTAACGAGCGGTTCGGGTTCGTCCCGGGCATCGCAGGGGCGAAATCGGGCCGCTCGGCAGATTCACTCACACGCTCTCAGCCGTTGCGGCCTTCCATCAGGGCGTAGGCCGAATGGTTGTGGATCGACTCGAAGTTTTCAGACTCCACCGTCCACGCCGCGATGCGCGGCTCCGCGCGCAGGCGCAGGGCCACGTCACGCACCAGGTCCTCGACGAACTTGGGGTTGTCGTAAGCACGCTCGGTGACCCACTTTTCGTCAGGGCGCTTGAGCAGGCCGAAGATCTCGCAGGACGCCTCCTCCTCGGCAATCCGCACCAGTTCCTCGAGGCTCATGTCTTCCCTCAGCTGCGCGCTCAGGGTCAGATGCGAGCGCTGGTTGTGGGCGCCGTAGTCGGAGATCTTCTTGGAGCAGGGGCACAGGCTGGTCACCGGCACCACCACCTTGATGCTCAGCTCCGCCTCGCGGCCGAAGGCCTTGTCCACGCTGACCGTGGCATCCAGGTCGAGCAGACTCTCGACGCCGCTCACCGGGGCACGCTTGCGCATGAAGAAGGGGAAACGCATCTCGATGCGCCCGGCCGGGGCCCCCAGATGGATCAGGGTTTCGCTGATCAGATCACGCAGACCCGCCATGTCCAGTGCCGCCCTTTCGCTTTCCAGAATCTCGACGAAGCGCGACATGTGGGTACCCTTGACCTCGGGGGGCAGGAAAACCGTCATTTCGAGGTTCGCCACGGTGTGCTGGACCTGCCCCTCCTTGTCCAGAAAGCGCAGGGGGTAGCGCAACCCCCGAACGCCGACCCGTTGAATGGCCAGTTGGCGCAGGTCCGGGGAGGCCTGGACATCGGGAAGGTGCAGCTTTTCGGGTGCATTCACGGGAACTCTCCTGTCTGGGGCGGGTAGGTAATGATGTTCAGAGACGGTCTGCGAGGGCTTTTTCAACTGCATTCACCAGACTGCGGCTGTCCGGTGAGGTGGTACTGGGGAAGCTCAGCACCTTCTGGCCACTGCGATCGATCAGGTATTTGTGGAAATTCCACTTCGGCCGCTCGCCGGTGAGGGACGCCAGCTGACGGTAGAGCGGGTTGGTAGACGAGCCGGTTACGTCAGTCTTGGCAAACATCGGAAACTTGACGCCGTAGGTCAGCCGACAGAAATCGGCGATCTCCTTGTTGCTGCCCGGCTCCTGGCTGCCGAAGTCATTGGACGGAAAGCCCACTACGACCAGACCCTGCTCCCGGTACTTGGCGTACATCTTCTCCAGCCCGTCGTACTGGCTGGTAAAACCGCAGAAGCTGGCGGTGTTGACCACCAGCACGACCTTGCCCTTGTATTGGCACAGGGACTGGGGCGCATCGTCCTGGAGTCGCGGAAAGCGATGGTCGAGCAGGGCCGGGCAGGCTTCGGCGGCAGCATGGGCCGCACCAGCGACAAACATCAGGGAAAGCACGAGGATGTGGCGGCACAGGGCAAGCATGATCATCCCCTGCTCACAGGCCGGCGTTCTGATGCAGAAAAATCTTCACCGCCAGGTCTTCGTCCTGGACAGAAACGGGGGCAGCCTCGGTTTCGGGGGCCACAGCCGAGGCGCCGAATACATGCGGCTGCGCCGCCATCTGCTGGACACCAAAGGCCACCGCACCCATCAACAAGAGGGAGAAGAGCATACCCGCAGGGGTTTCAAAACTCTGTGTGTGCATGATGTTTGTCCTGGACAATTAGGGGCGACACCCCTACACTAGGATCAAATCATCTCGATGTCAACATTTTGTCCAGGACAAAATATGAACACTCCACTCCAGCCTGCAGGTTTGCCGATTGCCGCCGTCGAACGTGACACCGGTTTGGCCAAGGACACATTGCGTGTTTGGGAGCGCCGCTATGGCTTTCCTCAGCCAACCCGGGATGCCAACGGCGAGCGGGTCTATCCGCTGGCCCAGGTAGACAAGCTACGCCTGCTTCGACGCTTGATTGATCAGGGCCTGCGCCCCGCCAAGATCATCAATCTCGAATTGCAGGCGCTGGTGGGCATGCTCGACGAGATCGGCAAGCCCCGGGACAGCGGAGACCCGGAACGCACAGCCCAGTTCGCGGCCATCCTCAAGTTCGTGCGCCTGCACCTCCATGAAGACCTGCGCCGCAGCCTGCAGCAGTTGCTGATGAAGCTCGGGCTGCAGCGCTTTGTCTGTGAGGTGGTCGCGCCGCTCAATCATCTGGTGGGTGATGCCTGGCTGCGCGGCGAGATGGAGGTGCCCGAAGAACACTTGTATACCGAACAGATCCAGAACATCCTGCGGGCAGCCATCAGCACTCACGCAGTGACCCGCAGCGCTCGGCCGGTGGTGATGCTGACCACCTTCCCCGAAGAACAGCACGCGCTGGGCCTGCTGATGGTCGAGGCTGCCATCACGCCCGAAGGCGCCTGTTGCGTATCCCTGGGCACCCAGACGCCCCTGGAGGACATCCGCAGCGCCGCCGCCAGCGGGCGCTTCGACATCGTCGCCGTGTCCTTCAGTTCGGCCTACCCGACCCGCCAGGCCATCGAAGGTCTGCGCAGCCTGCGCAGCGGTCTGCCCGAGCAGATCAGCCTGTGGGCGGGCGGCGCCGCCTTGCATGGCGCGGCCCGCAAGCTCCCCGACATCACTGTATTCGAATCCATCGATGCCCTGCCTGCCGCGCTCGAAGCGTGGCGGAAGGCCTCGGGCGTGGCTCAACCGTAAGCAGACGCAGGGGCAAGGCGCTGGCGCGGCACCCGCTGCATGGACCAGTTGGCCAAGGCCCACTGCCAGACTGCCGCCAAACCGGATTCCGCCAGCCCCCCCGGCGGCCCCTGGCCGAGAAAGTCGAGAGCATCGACCAACACGCCTGCCGGCTCCTGATTCTCGATACTGCGTGCCAGGGTCTGCTTGGACAGCTTCTCGCCTGCAGCGTTGGTGGCCACAGGGAGATGGGCGTAAGCCGGGGTCGGGTAGCCGAGCAGGCGCTGCACCACGATCTGGCGGGCCGTCGAATCGAGCAGGTCAGCCCCCCGCACCACTTCGCTCACCCCCGCCTCCGCGTCATCCACCACCACCGCAAGCTGGTAGGCAAACAGGCCATCGGCACGAAGCAGCACAAAATCACCCACATCGGCGGCCACATCCTCTTCGATCAGGCCCTGCACCCCGTCCTCGAAACGGACCCCACCCGCGGGCACCCGCAGGCGCCAGGCACGGGCCTCACGGCCCACCGGTAACCCGGCACGGCAAGTGCCGGGATAGCGCCGGGTGCCATCCCTGGCAAGGGAGGAATCGGCCATCTCCCTGCGCGTACATGCACAGCCGAAGAGCATGCCTGCCGCCTCCAGGCGGGCAAAGGCTGCCTGATAGGCCGCCGTACGCCGGGTCTGCCAGATCACCTCGCCATCCCAGGCGAAACCATAGGCCTCCAGGGTGCGCAGGATGCCGTCGGCCGCTCCCGGCACACTGCGCGGTGCATCCACATCCTCAATTCGCAACAGCCAGCGCCCACCCCTGGCGCGAACCGACAGGCAACTGCCCAGGGCCGCAACCATCGAGCCGAAGTGCAGCGGCCCGGTGGGCGATGGCGCGAAACGCCCCACCAGCGCTGCCGATGCCACGCCCGACGACTTATTCTTCATGCATTTTCACCCACCCAAAAGACACAACATTAAACAAATCAGGCGCTTACCCGATCTGAGCGAAACCCCTATGACTTTCGGCATATTCCGCTTCCAGCAATGCCCCCGGATAATCCGTGCGGCCCTAGGAAAGCCCGCCCAAGGGCATTGTGGCAGCGATTCGGCAAGGTCCGAAAGAGCCCGCCAGTCATGACATTCCCAGTCTCCACGCCGACGCACCCAACGCCTTCCGCATGAAACCTGGCAGCCTTTCCCTCCTTCGTCCGGATATGCCGCAGGCGGCACCCGCCGGTCCGAGGAGGCATTCGCTCGCCCTGCACCACCTCCGCCGGGTTCATCTGCTCGGGCAGCTCGCCAGCATCGTCACGGTGGTCGGCCTGTGGTCCCATATGGCGAGCCCTGGGCTGCTCCTGCTATGGTGGCTGGGGCTGATTGCCTTCCAGGGGCTCCTCATCGGCCTGACCCACCCGGCCCGCCTGGCCCAGCCCGGCACGCCCATCCACGACCCCCTGCTGCGCCACTACCTTCTCTCTGCCATCGCGGTGTTGGGCGGCGGGGCTTGGGGAAGCCTGGCCCTGGTCGGCCCCTACGAGGCCGGCCCCCAGGCCCAGGCCATCCTGTTCATGGCCCTCGGCGGCGTCACCCTGGCCGGCGCCGGCATCCTTGCCGCCAGCCGCAGCGCGTGCGCGGTGTTCGTCACCGCCGTGCAGTTGCCCCTGTTCATCCAGACCGTCGTCAATCCGCCGGCCACGCTGCCCCACGCCAGTTTATTCCTCGGCGTGTTCGTGCTCATCGCCCTGACCCTCAACGACCTCCTCGCTGCGTCCCGGGGCGGTCGCCCCTTGATTGACGCAGGTCCCGCCGAGCTGCTCCAGCAAGCCATGCTTGACAACACCGGTGAAGCCATCGTGCTCTCCCGCGGGCACCGCATCCAGCGCTGGAACCAGCGCCTCCCGGAAGTCCTGCACTGCAGCCCGGCGGATCTCTCCGGACGGCGCCTCGATGTCTGCTTCGGCACTCGCCAGGAATGGCGCCGACACGCCCGCAAGGCCATCGACACCCTCGGCCGCGGAGAAACCTACCGGGGCGTCACCCGCCTGCGCCGCCTGGACGGCAGCGACTTCTGGGCAGAAGTCTCCGGCAGGAAGGTCGGCTCCTGCGATACGTCGGCGCACATCGTCTGGACGGCCGCCGACATCACCGAACGAATCAGCGCCGAGGCCCGGGACGAACTGGCTCATACCCAATTGCTGGCACTGCTCCAGCACTGCGCCGACTGGTACTGGGAAACCGACGGCCAACACCGTCTGATGCAGATCACCCCGCTGGCGCTCTCCGCCGACGACAGCCTGCAGCGCCAAATCGGCCGCAAATGGTGGCAGTTCCAGCGTAGCGGTCAGAGCCCCCACCCGGCCCATGGCACCCTGCGCCGGACTTTCGAGCAAAGGGAAGGCTTTCGCGACCTGCAGGTGGACGTCCCCGACGGCAGCCATACCCCACGCCGCCTGCAGCTCAACGGCACGCCACGGCACGACGAGCACGGGGGCTTTGTCGGCTACCATGGAATCGCCACGGACGTGACCGAGCGGATCCGCGACAGGGAACGCATCTACTTCCTGGCCTACCACGACGCCCTTACTGGCCTGCCCAACCGCCGCCTGCTGATGGACAGACTGGCCCAGTCCATCGCCCGCGCTCAGCGCTACCAGGGTCACATTGGGGTCATCCTGGTGGATGTGGACGACTTCAAGCGCATCAACGACCTGGCCGGCCACGGCACCGGCGACAGAATCCTGGTGGAAATGGCCGACCGGCTGCGCCACAGCGTGCGCTCCTGCGACACGGTGGCCCGCCTGGAGGGTGATACCTTCGTGATTCTGCTACCCGAGCTCGACGGCGCCGGCGCCGCCGAACCGGTCGCCGCCAAGATCCTGTCGGTGCTGCATCAGCCCCTCGCCCAGCCCTCTCCCCGCAACATGCTGGGCGCCAGCCTCGGCATCGCCACTTTCCCCGACGACGCCAGCAGCGCCGAAGGCCTGCTGCGCATTGCCGACGGCCGCATGCTGCGCGCCAAGCGGCGCGGCGGGCAGCGCATCGAACGCGCCTGAGCCCACTACAACGCGCGCCTTACACGTAGCGCAGGCGCCGGCTGCGCTCCAGGCGCTCGGCAAATTTCGGAAAATCGAGCCCGGTGCGCCCCCGCAGGGCCTTGGCCTGATTGCCGATCTCGCGCCAGCGCGGGGCGAAGCCCGGGGCACGGATGGCCAGCACGATGTCGTTGCCATCGGCCAGGGAGATGCTCAGCACGCGGTCATCGAAGACGCCGGCGATCATCGCCAGATGGGCCTCCCGATCGGCCCGCTCACCGGCCAGGTTCGCCACCATCAGGCCACGCCCGGCAAGAGCGTCATGCACCGTCTGATAGAAATAGCTCGAGCTCACCGAGCCCGACAGGCCATGGCGATCGAAGGCATCCATCATGATCACGTCGGGCCGCTCGTCCCAGCCGGCGCTCTCGATCACCGCATCCGCCCCGTCGCCCTCCCGCACCTGCAGGCGGGCATCGTCGGGCGGCAACTCGAACTCGTCACGGAAGGCGATCACCCGGGGGTCGATCTCCACCACCGTGATGCGCGCCGACCCCACGTGCCGGTAGCAGAACTTGGCCAGCGAACCGCCGCCGAGGCCCAGCATGAGCATATGGCGCGGCTTGGGCAGGAAGAGCAGGAAGCTCATCATCGCCTGGGTGTAGTCCAGCTCCAGCGCGAAGGGGTCCTTCAGGCTCATGGTGCTCTGGATCAGGGACAGCGAGAAATGCAGGCTGCGGGTGGTGCCGTCGTCGATCACGAAGGGCTTGTCGTAGGCCCCCGACACCACCTGGCCAAGCACCGCGCGGGTGTCGCAATCCGCCGGTTCGAGCAGGCGGATGGTGTCGCTGTCGGAAAAGAAGGGGCTGGGCAGTACCAGTACGGAGGGTGTTTCAGCGGGAGGCACGGCGGGGAAAGGAACGAAGGCGGGGCTGCATTGTAAACCCGCGGCCGAGACATTCAGGGTGTCGCCCGACAGGCCGGGCAGACCGCGCCGATCTCCACCTCGGGGCTCTCCAGCTGATGCCCTGCCGCCGCCAGACTGGCCGCCAGGGCCCCCATCACCGCATCATCCTGCAACTCCGTCACCCCATTGCAGCGCGGACACACCAGGAACAAGCCCGGCATCTGCGCCTGGTGGCAGTGCTGGCTGCAGGCCACGAAGAGGTTCATGCGCCCGACCTTGTGGGCCAGCCCCTGCTCGATCAGGAAATCCAGCGCTCGATAGACGGTGGGCGGCGAAGCCCCCGGCTTGTCGGCCTTGATCCGCTCCAGCAGATCGTAGGCCTTCAAGCCCCTGGGGTGACGCAGCAGCAGCGCCAGCACCAGGCGCCGGATCGGCGTCAGGCTGGCGCCACGGCTGCGGCAGCTCGCTTCGGCCTGATCGAGGAAGCCGGTTTCGACAGCGTCTGGGGAAGGGGCGGCAGTATTCATGGGGGAGTTCACACAGGCAGCAATGCAATGTTATAACATTGCAATTCAAACAGATTGTCAGGCTGCCATGTTAACCCGACTTGAGTGTGCCCCTCCCGGCAGTCAGCTCCCCCTGGAGGCCGTGCTCGACGCCCTGCCCTGGAACCAGGATGGTCTGATCACCGCGATCGCCCAGCAACACGATTCGGGCGAGGTGTTGATGCTGGCCTGGATGAACCGGGCGGCGCTTGCGGAAACCCTGAGCACGGGCCAGGCCTGCTACTGGTCCCGCTCCCGGCACAACCTGTGGCGCAAAGGGGAGACCTCCGGCTGCCGGCAACGTGTCATCGATGTCCGCTTCGACTGCGACGGCGACGCCGTGCTGCTGCAGGTGGACCAGCTCGGCGGCGCCTGCCATACCGGGCGGCGCAGCTGCTTTTACAACGGCGTGCGCGGTGACCGGATCGAAGTCCTCGACGCCCCACGCCCTCCCCTGCCCGCCCCGATTTCCCACAAGGAGACCCCATGACCCCGTCCTCCCGGGCCAGACTGCCCGTCACCGTCCTGTCCGGCTTCCTCGGTGCCGGCAAGACCACCCTGCTCAACCACGTCCTGCACAACCGGCAAGGCCTCAAGGTGGCGGTCATCGTCAATGACATGTCGGAGGTCAACATCGACGCCCGCCTGGTGGCCGAGGGCGGAGCGGAGCTGTCCCGGTCCGAGGAGAAGCTGGTCGAGATGAGCAATGGCTGCATCTGCTGCACCCTGCGCGAAGACCTGCTGGTGGAGATCCGCCACCTGGCAGAGGAAGGCCGTTTCGACTACCTGCTCATCGAATCCACCGGCATCTCGGAGCCGCTGCCGGTGGCGGAAACCTTCACCTTCCGGGACGAGAACGGCGTCAGCCTGTCCGACATCGCCCGTCTCGACACCCTGGTCACCGTCGTCGATGCCTTCAACTTCCTGCGCGACTACGGCTCCACCGACTACCTGGCCGACCGGGGCGAGAGCCTGGGCGAAGAAGATCAACGCACCGTCGTGAACCTGCTGGTGGATCAGGTGGAATTCTGCGACGTCATCATCCTCAACAAGACCGACCTGCTGGACGCCGCCGAGCTGGAGCGCCTGGACGGCCTGCTGAAGAACCTCAATCCCCGCGCCGACATCGTCCGCGCCCGCTTCGGCCAGGTGCCCCTGGAGCGCATCCTCGACACAGGGCGCTTCGACTTCGCCGCCGCGGCCGAAGCGCCCGGCTGGCTGGCCGAACTGCGCGGCGAGCACGCGCCGGAAACCGAGGAGTACGGCATCACTAGCTTCGTGTACCGGGCCCGGCGTCCCTTCCACCCCGAGCGCTTCCACGAATGGATCAACCAGGAGTGGCCAGGCGTAGTGCGCTCCAAGGGCTACTTCTGGCTGGCCAGCCGCCCCACCATGGTGGGCAGCTGGTCCCAGGCCGGGGCGGTGGTCCGTCACGAGCTGGCCGGCCTGTGGTGGGCCGCCGTGCCGCGGGACCGCTGGCCCCAGGACGAGGAAGGCCTGGCCGCCATCCGTGCCCGCTGGGACGACGCCGTCGGTGATGCCCAGCAGGAGCTGGTCCTGATCGGCATCGACATGGACGAAGCCGCCCTCCGCGCCCGCCTGGACGCCTGCCTGCTGAACGATACCGAGTACGCCAGCAGCCCCGCTGCGTGGACGCAGCTGCCCGACCCCTTCCCCCGCTGGGCCTTCGCCAGCGAGGAGCAGACCCATGGATGAGCACGAGGAGCACGACTCCCGGACTCCCATCACCCTGCTCACCGGCTTTCTCGGTGCAGGCAAGACGACCCTGTTGAACCATCTCCTGCGTCAGCCGGAGATGGCCCGGGCGGCAGTGTTGATCAACGAATTCGGCGCCGTCGGCATAGACCACCATCTGGTCGAACGCATCGACGGAAACGTCGTGGTTCTGGACTCGGGCTGCCTGTGCTGTACCGTCAAGAGCGAGCTGACCCGCAGTCTGGCCGACCTGTTCCTGCGCGCACTGCGCAAGGAAGTCCCGGTCTTTGACCGGGTCGTCATCGAGACCACCGGCCTCGCCGATCCCGTGCCGGTGATCCAGGCACTGATGAACGATTTCTTCGTGGCCGAGCGCTTCCGTTTCGATGGGGTCATCACGGCGGTGGATGCGCTCTTCGGCCGCGACCAGATCCAGCGTCATCGGGAAGCCCTGCGCCAGATCGTCATGGCCGACCGCCTGCTGATCACCAAGTGCGACCTGGCAGGCAGCGTCGAGCTCGCGTCGCTGGAACAGGATCTCGCCGCCCTCAACCCCGGGGCAAGCCGGATTCACGTCTCCGGCGGAGCGGTGGCGGCCTCGGCCATCATCGACTGTGGCCTCTACGACCCCGGCAGCAAAGTGCCCGACGTGGTCCGCTGGCTTGCGCCACCCGCAGCGGCAGGCATCCGCTACACGCCGCGGGCGGCGGCCAACGTGCCTCCCTCCCACGATGGCAGCGTCCAGAGCTTCACCCTGGTCTTCGACCGGCCGCTGCCCTGGGTACGCTTCATCGACAGCCTGAGCCGACTTCTCGACACCTGTGGCGACCAGGTCCTGCGGATGAAGGGGCTGCTGAAGGTCACGGGCGATACGCGCCCCTGGGTGGTCCAGGGTGTTCACGACATGGCCTACCCGCCCATCCAGCTGCCCGAGTGGCCCGCCGGGCCGCCTTTTGACGACGGCCACAGCCGGCTTGTCTTCATCGTCCAGGACCTGCCCCGGGCGCAGATCGAGGCGGGCTTCTCGGGATTGCTCGATGCCGCCCCGCTCGCCGCCCCCCTGCCCTTCCCAGGCTGACCCACCGCCATCCACGCCAGGGACCTCGGCAAGCACCGGCGGCTCATCGTCGTCGCCCTGCCCTTCACCTTCCATCTCCTACCAGGCTCACGCACCATGCCCTGCATCACCCTGCCTGATGGCAGCCAGCGCACGTTCGCGCACCCGCCAACCGTGGCCGACGTCGCCGCCGCCATCGGCCCCGGCCTCGCCCGGGCCACCCTCGCCGGCTGTATCGATGACCGCCCCGTCGACACCACCTTCCGCATCGACAGGGACGCCCGGCTCAGCCTGATCACCCCGGACAGCCCCGAAGGCCTGGCGATCCTGCGTCACTCCTGCGCCCACCTGCTGGCCATGGCCGTGAAGCAACTGTTCCCGGGCGCCCAGGTGACCATCGGCCCGGTCATCGAAGAGGGCTTCTTCTACGACTTCGCCTTCGAGCGCCCCTTCACTCCCGACGATCTGTCCCTGATCGAAGCCCGCATGCACGAACTGGCCGCCGCCGACCTGCCCGTCACCCGGCGCGAGCTTGCCCGTGACAAGGCCATTGCCCACTTCGAACAGCAGGGCGAGCACTACAAGGCGGAGCTGATCCACGCCATCCCGGAAGGCGAACCCCTGTCCCTCTATCGCCAGGGCGACTTCGAGGACCTGTGCCGGGCCCCCACGTGCCCTCCACCGGCCGCATCAAGGCCTTCAAGCTGACCAAGGTGGCGGGCGCCTATTGGCGCGGCGACGCCACGAAGGCCATGCTGCAGCGCATTTACGGCACTTGCTGGCCCGACGCCAGGGCGCTCGCCGCCTACCTGACCCGCCTCGAGGAAGCCGGCAAGCGTGACCACCGCAAGCTCGGCGCCCAGCTCGATCTCTTCCATTTCGACGACAGCGCACCCGGATCGGTGTTCTGGCACGCCCGGGGCTGGACCCTGTTCCAGCAGTTGATCGCCTACATGCGGGCGCGCCAGGACGAAGCCGACTACGTCGAGGTCAACACCCCCGACGTGATGGACCGGGGGCTGTGGGAAACCTCCCGCCACTGGTTCAACTATCGCGACGCGATGTTCACCACCACCACCGAGGACGAGCGGGTGTTTGCCCTCAAGCCCATGAACTGCCCCGGCGCCGTCTCGCTGTTTGCCCAGGGCATCAAGAGCTACCGCGACCTGCCCCTGCGCATGGCCGAGTTCGGCAAAGTGCACCGCTACGAGCCCTCCGGCGCCCTGCACGGCCTGCTGCGGGTGCGCCACTTCACCCAGGACGACGCCCACATCTTCTGCACCCCCGCCCAGATGCAGGACGAGTGCGCCCGCAGCATCGCCCTGGTGTTCGCCATCTACCGGGATTTCGGCTTCGATGAGGTGGCCGTCAAGCTGTCCACCCGCCCGGCCCGGCGCATCGGCGACGACGCCACCTGGGATGCCCTCGAGAATGCCCTGTCGGGCGCCCTCGACCGGATGGGCATCGCCTACCGGGTCAATCCCGGCGAAGGCGCCTTCTACGGCCCCAAGCTGGAGTTCGTGCTGCGTGATGCCATCGGCCGCGACTGGCAGTGCGGCACCCTGCAGGTGGACCTGAACCTGCCCGAGCGCTTCGACATCCATTACGTCGATGAAAAAGACCAGCGCCAGCGCCCGGTCATGCTGCACCGGGCCCTGTTCGGCTCCCTGGAACGCTTCACCGGCATCCTGATCGAGCACTACAGCGGCCTCTTCCCGGTCTGGCTCGCCCCCTGCCAGGTGAAGGTCCTCACCATCAGCAGCGCCCAGGACGACTACGCACGCGAGCTGGTCCGAACCCTGAAGCAGGCCGGTCTGCGGGCCGATGCCGATCTGCGCAACGAAAAGATCGGCTTCAAGATCCGCGAGCACACCCTGCAGAAGATCCCCTACCTGGCCATCGTCGGCGAACAGGAAAGGCAGCGAGGTCAGGTCGCCCTGCGCGCCCACGACGGCACCAACCTGGGCAGCCTCTCACGCGCGGCGTTCATGGAGCAGCTCCTCCGCGCAGCCCGGTCACCCTTGCACAACACCCTCTCCCCCTGCAACACCACCCCACCCTCGCCATGACCCGACACGTCCTCATCCGCAACGCCCGGCTGGTGAATGAAGGCCAAATCGTCGATGGCGACCTGCTTATCGCCGACGGCCGCATCGACCGGATCGCCGGCAGCATCACCCTCCCCGCGGAGATCGAGATCGACGCGGCGGGCGCCTGGCTGCTGCCCGGCATGATCGACGACCAGGTGCACTTCCGTGAGCCCGGCCTGACCCATAAGGGCTGCATCGCCAGCGAATCGGCGGCGGCCGTGGCCGGGGGCATCACCAGCTTCATGGACATGCCCAACACCCGCCCGCCCACGCTCGACATGGCCGCCGTCGACGCCAAGCGGTCCCTCGCTGCTGCTGGCAGCCACGCCAACTACGCCTTTCACCTGGGGGTGTCCACCCACAACCTGGACGCCGTGGCTGCCGCCGACCCGACCCGCATCGCCGGCATCAAGGTGTTCATGGGGGCCTCCACTGGGGACATGCTGGTGGACGACCCGGCCGTGCTGGAGCGCCTGTTTGCCTGTGCCCCCACCCTGCTGCTGGCCCATTGCGAGGACACCCCCACCATCCTGGCCAACGAGGCCGCCTGGCGGGCGCGTTGGGGCGACGACATCCCCTTCGACGCCCACCCCCTGATCCGCAGCGCCGAGGCCTGCTACCGCTCCTCGTCCCTCGCGGTGGGCCTGGCCCGTCGGCACGGCACGCGCCTCCACGTGCTGCACCTGTCCACCGCCCGGGAGCTGGCCCTGTTCGACGACGGCCCCCTGGCCGGCAAACAGATCACCGCCGAAGCCTGCCTCCATCACCTGCTGTTCGACGACAGCGGCTACGCCACCCTGGGCAGCCTGCTCAAGTGCAACCCGGCGGTGAAGACCCGGCAGGACCGGGACGCCCTGCGCGCCGCCGTGGTCAGCGGACGCATCGACGTCATCGGCACCGACCACGCCCCCCATACCCGGGCCGAGAAGGCCGCCCCCTACGCCACCGCCCCGTCCGGCCTGCCCCTGGTCCAGCACGCCCTGCCGGCGCTGATGGAGCTGGTGCACGACGGGGTGCTGGATCGCCGGACCCTGGTCTGGCGCTGCAGCCACGCCGTCGCCGACCTGTTCCAGATCCGTGATCGCGGCTACCTGCGGGAGGGCTACTGGGCCGATCTCGTCCTGGTCGCCGATCAGGACCACGCCGTGGATGCCGACCCCATCCTCGGTCGCTGCGGCTGGACCCCGTTCGCCGGCAGGCACTTCCGCTCCCGGGTTCTCACCACTGTGGTGTCCGGACAGATCGCCTGGCAGGACGGCCGGCTCAACCCCGCCTGCCGCGGCGAAGCCCTCCAATTCGACCGCTGAACCCCGCCATGCACGAACTCTCCCGCGCCTTCCTCTTCGAGGCAGCCCACACCCTGCAACGGGACATCGGCACCGAGGGCAGCCGGCGCATCCACGGCCACAGCAACCGCGCCACCATCACCCTGGCCGGGGTACCCGACCCCGTCACCGGCATGCTGATCGACATCGGCCACCTGGACACCCTCCTCGCCGACACCCGTGACGCCCTCGACCACCGCTTCCTGGATGAAGTGCCCGGCCTGGGTCCCGCCACCCTCGAGAACCTGTGCAGCTTCCTGTGGGCCCGGCTCGCCCCCAGCCTGCCGCAGCTTCACCGGGTCACGGTCAGTCGCGACCTGTCCGGCGACGCCTGCAGCTTCGTCGGGAAGGCCGCCTGCTGATGCATCCCCTCACCCACACCCTGGCGGCCTGTGTCGTCGGGGGCCTCCTCAGCATGGGGGCTGCCGCGCTGCTGACCTTCGGGCTCCCCCGCCGCTGGCTGACGCGCATGATCAGCTTCTCCACCGGCGTGCTTCTGGCCACCGCCTTCCTGGACCTGCTGCCCGAAGCCGCCGAGGCCGGCCTCGAGATCCACACCCTCTTTGCCCTGCTGCTGGCCGGGCTGCTCGGTTTCTTCTTGCTGGAAAAGGCCGCCCTGTGGCGCCACAGCCACGAAGCCCCCGCGCACAGCCATGATCTGGCCCGAACGGTGCCAATCATCCTGCTGGGTGACACGGTGCATAACTTCACCGACGGCCTGATGCTGGCAGCCGCCTTCCTGGTGGATCCCCACCTGGGCTGGGCGACGGCACTGGCCATCGCCGCCCACGAAATCCCCCAGGAGGCGGGTGACTTCATCCTGCTGCTCGCTGCCGGCTGGCGCCGGAGCCGGGCCTTGCTATGGAACGGCCTGTCCAGCCTGGCCGCCGTGCTGGGTGGCCTCATCGGGCACTTCTGGCTGAGCGACGCCGGGCGCTGGCTCCCCCATGTGCTCGTCATCGCCGCCGCCAGCTTCATCTATCTCGCCGTCTCCGACCTGATGCCCTGGCTCCGCCAGCAAAAGGGCGACCTTGCCTGGCACGGAGGCTTCATGGCGGCAGGCATCGCCCTTCTTTCGGCCGGCATGGCCTTTCTCCACTGATCTCCACGGAGCCCTCCATGAACGCACGCCACGACCTCCCTGCCCACACCACCCATACCCTCGTCACCCGCTCTCCGGCCGCGTTGGTCGGCATCTTCGAGCCGGATGTCCAGCTTGCCATCTGGCAACGCCCGGCGGATCCGCTCATTGCCGGCTACCTGGAGGCATCGAGACATGGCCTCGGACGCGGGCTGCGGACCACCCTGGAGGCCGGGCAATGCCCTGAGCTGGGAGAACTCCCCGACCACCCCGGCCGCGATGCCCTGGCCCGGGACATCGGCCAGCTCGCCGAGCTGCTGGGCGATCTCCTGGACTGCCCCCATATCGGCCTGCGCCTGGAGGTGATCGACAAGGCCATGTGCCCACGCCTGCACGTGGACCGGGTCGGCATCCGCCTGCTGTGCACCTACCGGGGGCCGGGGACGGAATGGCTGGACGATGCCGCCGCCGATCGCAGCAAGCTGGGCAGTGGCGCCGGCGGGCTGCCCGACGAAGAGTCGGGCCTGCTCGGTACCGGGACGCAGATCCAGCGCGTTCCCGGCTTCGCCGTGGCCCTGCTGAAGGGTAGCCTGTGGCAGGGCAATGGCGGCCGCGGGATCATCCATCGCTCTCCCGCGGTTCCGGCCGACGGCTTTCCCCGCGTGGTGCTGGCTGCCGACGGCGTATGGTGAGCCCCATGGCCCCGGCCATTCACATCCGCGACCTGTGCTTCGCCTGGCCAGGCCAGACTGCACCGTGTCTCACCCTGTCCGCCCTGGACGTGGACCAGGGTGAGCAGGTGTTCATCCAGGGCGAAAGTGGCGCCGGCAAGAGCACCCTGCTCAACCTCATCGGCGGGGTTCTCGTACCCCGGCATGGCTCCCTACAGATCCTCGACCAGGCCCTGGACGCCCTGTCGCCCCCCGCCCGGGACCGCTTCCGGGTCGATCACATCGGCTTCATCTTCCAGCAGTTCAATCTGCTGCCCTATCTGTCCGCCCTCGACAACGTGCTCCTGCCCTGCCGCTTCTCCGCCACCCGGGCCCGGCGGGCCGGCGCCCGGCCCGTGGAGGAGGCGCGCCGGCTCCTGGATGCCCTGGAGGTGGATGCCGGCGACGCCGCCCGACCGGCGAGCACCCTGTCCGTCGGGCAGCAGCAGCGGGTGGCCGCGGCCCGGGCGCTGATCGGGCGACCGGAGTTGATCCTGGCCGACGAGCCGACCTCGGCCCTGGACCCGCGCCGCCAGGACGCCTTCATCACCCTGCTGGGCAAGGAGGTGGCGGCCCATGGCAGCAGCCTCGTCCTGGTCAGCCACGACCCGCGCCTGGCATCCCGTTTTGATCGGTGCATCACTCTATGAAGACCCTGCTGCCCCTGGCCTGGGCCAGCGCCTGGAACCGGCGCCTGAGCCTCACCCTCGCCGCCCTGTCCATCGCCCTGGCCGTCGCCCTGCTGCTCTCCGTGACCCGGGCCCGTGAAGCCGCCCAGACACACTTTGCCCAGTCGGTGGCCGGGGTGGACCTGGTGGTGGGGCCCCGCGGCAGCCCGATGCAGTTGCTCCTGCACGCTGTCTTCCACCTGGAAGACGCCAGCCATACCCTGGCGTGGAAGAGCTACCAGGCCCTGGCGGCCGACCCGCTGATCGCCTGGCGCCTGCCCCTCGCCCTGGGTGACTCCCACCGGGGCTTCCCGGTGCTGGGCAGCACACCCGAGTACTTCCGCCATCTCGGAGACGGACAGCAACAAGGCCTGCCCTTTGCCGACGGCAAGCCCTTCGCCGGCCTCTTCGAAGCCGTGATCGGCGCCGAGGTGGCCGCACGCCTCGGCTACCGGACGGGCCAGCAGATCACCCTGCAGCATGGGGCCAGCCACCTGGACGCCCATCATCACGACGAGGATGCCACCCACCCCGAGCACGCCGACAAGCCCTTCTGGATCGTCGGCATCCTGGCCCCCACCGGCACCCCCGTGGACCGGACCCTCGTCGTGAGCCTGCAGGCGCTGGAAGCGATCCACCTGGATTGGCAGGGCGGGATGCCCATGCCGGGCCTGAGCATTCCGGCCGAGGCCACGGGCAAGTTCGACCTCACCCCCAAGCACCTCAACGCCGTGCTGATCGGCCTGCATCAGCGCACCGACGTGTTCCGCGTTCAGCGCCAGATCAACGCCTTTGGCGGCGAACCCCTGATGGCCATCCTGCCGGGCCTGGCCATGGACGAACTGTGGCAGCTCATGGGCAGCGTCGAGCGCACCCTGCACGGCCTGGCCTGGCTGGTCATGGCGGCGGGGCTGGCCGGGCTGGTGGCGGTGATCGTCGCCAGCCTGGGCGAGCGGCGGCGCGAGCTCGCCATCCTGCGCTCGGTGGGCGCGGGCCGGCGCCATATCATCGGGCTGCTGGTGCTGGAGGGTGCGCTGGTGACCGTCGCGGGAGTTGCACTGGGCATGGTGGTGGTGGAAGCCGCCGGCCACCTGCTGGCCCCCTGGCTCAGGGCCCGCCTCGGGATGGATCTCGCTGGCGCAACCCTGTCCATCGAAGCCCTCCAGCGCGTCGGTGCCGTGCTGGCCACCGGCATCGCGGCGAGCCTGATCCCCGCCTGGCGTGCCAGCCGGATGGCCCTGGCCGATGGCCTGCTGCCCCGACTGTAATGATGCCCATCATGCGCCACATCCGCCTTGCTGCCTGCCTGCTGGCCGTTTCGCTAGCTGGCGCCCATGCCCAGACGCCCCGGGGTGACGGTGAGTTCCGGATCGGAGAACGTCTGGCCGGCGGCGGCGCCCAGCGCGAGGCCAGCTACCGGGACATCACCTGGGACGATCTCCTGCCCAGGGACTGGAACCCCATGGCCGCCTTCAAGGGCATCGATTTTTCCCGCCTCAAGGACAATGACCCGCGGGCCACCGAGGCGCTGGAGAAGATCAAGCGGGCCTGGGATGAGGCCCCCGTCAGCACCGCGCTGCAGGGGCAGCGGATCCGGCTGCCGGGCTTCGTGATCCCCCTGGAACGTCAGGGCAAGCTGACCCGCGAGTTCCTGCTGGTTCCCTACTTCGGCGCCTGCATCCACGTTCCGCCGCCGCCCGCCAACCAGATGATCCACGTGATCGCCCGCAGGCCGGTGGCCGGCTTGAACACCATGGATCCGGTATGGGTCAGTGGCACCCTGAGCATCCACCGCGCCGAAACGGGCATGGGCACTGCCGGCTACCGGCTTGCCGGCGACACGACCCTGCCCTATACGGGCGCCGGCAAGCCCTGATCCTGCCGGACGCGCTGCGGCTTAGACGCCGCTGGCCACCATCTTGCGGCGCAGAAAGGCAATCTGCGCCTGCAGGGGGAGCCCCTTGGGGCACACATCATGGCAGGCCAGCAGGCTCATGCAGCCGAACACGCCGGTGTCGTCGCCGATGAGCTGGTAGAAATCGTCGTCACTGCGCTCGTCGCGGGGGTCGAGGCGGAAGCGGGCGATCTTGTTGAGGCCGATGGCGCCGACGAACTCCTCCCGCATGCGCAGGGTGCCGCAGCCGGCCACGCAGCAGCCACACTCGATGCAGCGGTCGAGTTCGTAGATGGCCTCGGCCAGCTCGGGCTCCATGGGCGCTTCGACGGCCGTCAGATCGGCCTCCTGGCTATTGTGGATCCAGGTTTCAAGGCGCTCGGCGGTGCCACGCATCCACTTGCCGGTGTTCACCGACAGGTCACCGATCAGCTCGAAGACCGGCAGCGGCGCCAGGGTGATGACGGCGCCCAGGTCACGGGTCAAGCTGCGACAGGCCAGGCCGGGCTTGCCATTGATGAGCATGCCGCAGCTGCCGCAGATGCCGGCGCGGCACACGAAGTCGAACTGCAGGGCGGGGTCCAGGGTTTCCCGGACTTCGTTGAGGGCGATGAACAGGGTCATGCCCTCGGCCTCTTCAACGTGGAAATCCTGCCAGTGGGGGGCAATGCCCTCGGTCGGGCTGCTGCGCAGGATGCGCAGGGTCAGGGCGCGGGGCCCCTTCGTCTCGGCAGGCTTCGTCATGATCCATGCACCTTGCGGGTGTCGTCGCGCAGGGCATCCCAGCCGCGGGCATGCTCGCCCGGGGCAATGTCGATGACAGGCCCGAGGCTGCGGGTGAATTGGGAGCAGGCCACCCCGGGCTGCCCATCCACCACGATGCCGCAGGTGTTGCAGGCACCGGCGTGGCACAGGGACGCGTCACGCAGGGCGGCGGGCAGCACGCCCCGCAGCTGCTTGAGGAGGCTCAGCACGCTCATGTCCTGGGTCTCGAGAACTTCGTGCTCGCACACGCCGCCGGCCCCATCGGGCAGACGTACGGTAAGAACGCGCATGGCGGGATCGGTCGGTGCATTCATGACGTCTCTCCAAGTCGTGCATTGCGGCCGCGGAAGCGCGACGGAATCAGGTGATCGAAGGGCATCAGGGCCTGCTGCACGGTAAAGCGGTCGGCGTGCCCGAAGGCACTGCGGATGGCGTTGATCTCGGCCGCCCGTCCGGCAGTGGCCGGGTGTTCAATGGCGTTCCTGGCGCCGTAGCCACGCCAGCCCGGAGGCAGCTCCATGCTCTCCACGTCGAGGGGCTCGTAGTCGAGGGTCGGCAGGGTCTGGAAGTCATCGTGCCAGGTGGCCAGGGTGCGCTTGAGCCAGCTGGCATCGTCGCGGCGCGGATAGTCCTCGCGGAAATGCGCACCGCGGCTCTCGGTCCGCTGCAGGGCACCATAGGCCACGCAGAGGGCCAGCTTGAGCATCTTCTGCACCCGGTAGGCGGTGACCAGTTCGGGGTTGGCCCCGGGCCGGCGGGTGCGGAGACCAATACGCCGGCTGCGCACCAGCAGGCCCTGCAACTCCTCGACGGCGGAGTGGAGCAGTTCGCCGGTGCGGAAGATGCCCACCTTGTCGGTCATGATGTCCTGCATGCGGCGCATCAGCTCGGCACCGCTCTCCGTTCCGTTGCCATGCAGCAAAGTGTCGAGCTTCGCCTGCTCGGTTTCGAGGCATTCCCGCACGAGGGCGGTGCTCACCTGCAGCTCGCCTGCGGCGGATTCCACGAAGTCGGCCATGTTCTCGCCGACGATCATGCCGGCCACCACCGTCTCGGCCACCGAATTGCCGCCCAGGCGGTTGAAGCCGTGGAGATCCCAGCAGGCGGCCTCGCCACAGGCGAAGAGCCCCTTCAGGCCCCGGGCATGGCCGCGCGCGTCGGTGCGGATGCCGCCCATGGAGTAGTGCTGGGCCGGGCGCACGGGAATCAGGTCGCGGGACGGATCGATACCCAGGAAGTGCTGGCAGATCTCCTTCACCTCCCGCAGCTTGCCGTCAATGTGGGCCGCGCCGAGCAGGGTGATGTCCAGCCACAGGTGTTCGCCGAAGCGGCTCTTTACCCCATGGCCGGCGCGGATGTGCTCCTCCATGCGGCGTGAGACCACGTCGCGGGAGGCCAGCTCCTTCTTCTCCGGCTCGTAGTCGGGCATGAAACGATGGCCGGCCGCGTCCTTCAGCAGCCCGCCGTCGCCTCGGCAACCTTCGGTGACGAGGATGCCGGCCGGGAAGATGGTGGTGGGGTGAAACTGCACCGCCTCCATGTTGCCCAGGCAGGCCGCGCCGGTCTCCAGGGCAATGGCGGCGCCAATGCCCTCGTTGATCACCGCGTTGGAGGTGACCCGGTAGATGCGTCCGAAACCGCCGGTGGCGATGCAGGTGGCCTTGGCCACATAGGCCGTCAGCTCGCCGGTTACCAGGTTGCGCACCACGGCGCCGTGGCAGCGCCCACCTTCGTGAATCAGGGCCAGGGCCTCCATGCGCTCGTGCACCGGGATGCGCTCCGCCACCGCCTGGTCGCTGACCGCATACAGCATGGCGTGGCCGGTGCCGTCAGAGACGTAGCAGGTGCGCCATTTCTTGGTGCCGCCGAAGTCCCGGGCGGCGATCAGGCCGTGGGCCGCCTGCCCCTCGGTGAGGGTCACGCGCTTGCCGTCCATGATCACTTCCCGGTCGCCGGCCTTGATCCGGTTCCAGGGCACGCCCCAGGCTGCCAACTCACGCACCGCCTGGGGGGCCGTATGCACGAACAGGCGCGCCACGTCCTGATCGCAGCCCCAGTCGGAGCCGCGCACGGTGTCCTCGAAATGCACGTCCTCGTTGTCGCCCTCACCCTTGACGGTATTACCCAGGCTGGCCTGCATGCCCCCCTGGGCGGCGGCCGAGTGGGAACGCTTGGGCGGCACCAGGCTGAGGATGATCACGTCGTGGCCACGGCGACGCGCGCCCACGGCCGCACGCAGGCCGGCCAGACCACCGCCAACCACGAGGACATCTGTGTAGATGATGCGCATGGTCAGCCCCCCGGACGCCGGGACAGGGCGAACTCCAGTTCGCCCAGCTTCACCGCAGCCGGCCTTGGCGGCACATAGCGCTCACCGGCCTTGTCGGCGTGGGCAATGCCCAGCTGCACGTAGGCCAGCAGGCTGGCCAGGCCGAGGCCCAGGAAGAACACGCTGAAAGCCGTCTTGGCCACCCGCAGGCGGCGCCGGGTGGCGGCCGGATCACGCCCCTCCAGCCAGCCCCACTTGAGGGCCAGGCGATACAGGCCAATGCTGCCGTGGATCTCCACCGCAAACAGCAGCAGCAGGTAGAGAGGCCACATGTTGCCGGTCCAGATGCGGTCGGCCGACTCGTAGGGGCCGATCAGCTCGGGCTGGGTGAGCATGCCGTAGAGGTGCACCGTGCCCAGGAAGAACAGGGCGAAGCCGGTCCATAGCTGGATCCACCACAGGCCGGTGTCCCCATGGCGCAGCTGCGCCTTATGCTCGGCAAACACCTTGTACTGGCGGAAATTGGCCGGAAACTTGCGCATGGCCAGCCAGGCATGGGCGACGAACACCGTCAGCACCAGCCCAACCACCCCGGACACCAGCCAGGGCCGCGGTTCGGCCAGAAAGTAGGCGCCCTCGAAGAAACGCGCCACGGCGTAGAAGGCTTCCTTGCTGATCAGGATGGACGAGACAAAGAACATGTGCCCGACCAGGAAGAGGGCCAGGAACAAGCCGGAGGCGCTCTGCAGCAGATCGAGGCGGGCGGGCCAGCGGCTCTTGCGCACGCGTGCCTGAACGTCCCCGACCTGCGCCGGCCGGGCCGCAACTTCAGGGAGCGGGCGCACCGGGGCCAGGGGACGGGCAATGCTGGAGGAGTCGAAGGAACTGTCCATGATGAGGAGACCTCTTTGACCACCTCCCAACCGGGAGGCGGTGAATCTGGCCGGCAGCCGCCCCCGACGGACGCCACGGATGGCACCCTGCCAGGGCCGAAAACACCGGAACCCTTGTCTCCTCGCCTTGTTCTTCTAATTTGCTACGCTCTGTTGTAGCTTCAATGTAGCACAGCCTGCTGCACTGCAACATAGTCGCTGTTTGCAGAACTGGCTGTGAAATGGGGCACGCAGACCCTCAGCAATGAACGCCTACAGCGCTAAACTGCGGATCCTTCAGCCTTTTTCCGCCACATGCATATCTGGATCGATGCGGACGCCTGCCCCGGCGTCGTCAAGGAAATCCTCTTCCGGGCCGCCGAGCGGCTGCAGATCGACACCACGCTGGTGGCCAACCGCCTGTTGCGCACGCCACCCTCACGCTTCATCCGTGCCGTCCAGGTTCCTGCCGGCTTCGATGTGGCCGATGCCCATATCGTCGAACAGGTGGCCCACGGTGATCTGGTGGTCACCGCCGACATTCCCCTTGCCGCGGCCGTCCTTGAACGGGGCGCCCATGCCCTCAATCCGCGGGGTGAGATGTACACGGCGGCCAACATCGCCGAGCGCCTGTCAATGCGGAATTTTCTGGAGGAGCTGCGCAGCAGCGGGGTGCAGACCGGGGGGGCCGGCCGCCTTCAGTCAGGCTGATCGCCAGGCTTTCGGTGCCGCGCTGGACCGCTTTCTGGCCCGCCTGCCGCTCCCCTGAGCACAGGCACAGAGCGCCCTCAACCCGGAACCTGAGGCGCCGGGCAGCCGTCGTCGATACCGTCGATCTCGATCTGGATGGTGGGGTGATGGATGCGGAAACGCTGCGCCAGAACCTGAGCGAGCTCGGTGAAGAAGGCATCGCCCGGGTGGCCGGCGGGCATCACCAGGTGGACGGTGAGTGCCACCTCGGAGGTGCCCAGGGCCCACACATGGAGGTCGTGGACACCGGTAACGCCCGGCAGGCTGCGCAGCCAGGCATGCACCTCGAGCAGGTCTATGCCCTCGGGGACGCCATCAAAAGCTAGATGCAGGGACTGGCGCAGCAGGCCCCAGGTGCCCAGCACGATCACCAGCGCAATCACCAGACTCATCACCGGGTCGAGCCAGGCCCAGCCGAACTGCAGGTAGAGCACGCCGGCGGCCACCACGCCCAGGGACACCAGGGCATCACCGGCCATGTGCAGGAAGGCGCCACGGATGTTCAGGTCGTCCCTGCTGCCGGCCATGAACAGGGCCGCGGTGATGCCATTGATGAGCACGCCGATGGCAGCCACCACGATCACCGTCCAGCCAGCCACCGGCTCGCGGGCCTGCAGGCGCTGGAAGGCCTCGACCGCCAGGGCCCCCATGGCCACCAGCAGCAGCACGGCATTGGCCAGGGCAGCCAGGATGGACGCCCGCTGCCAGCCATAGGTGCGCTGCCGGGTGGGTGCCAGGCGACCGGCCAGCGCGGCCCCCCAGGCCAGGATCAGGCCGGCGACGTCGGAGAGGTTGTGGCCGGCATCGGCCAGCAGCGCCAGCGAACCGGCCTTCCAGCCATACAGCGCCTCAACCACCACAAAGCCGAGGTTGAGCACAATGCCGATGGCGAAGGCCCGGTTCCAGTCGTCCGGCCCCGGTGTCGGGTGGACGTGGCCGTGATGGCCGTGATGGCCGTGCTCATGCCCGTGGGCACAGGCGTGGCCGTGATCGTGACTCACCGGGCACTCAGCATTTGGCGGACTTCATGGCGCGCAGCTGGCGCCGGGCAACGAACAGACCGATCTGCTGCACCGGATTGCGGTTCCCCCAGGGCCGCCAGGTCTTGATGTAGCGGTTGCGGTAGGCGTCGAACTGGAAGCCCCAAGGGGCGCACAGCACTTCGCCACGCCCCAGCAGGATCTTGAGAGCCTCGGTGGCCGTCACGCCGGCGCACAGCTGGCAGGCGGCAATGGTGCTGGGCCCACGCCGGGCAGCAAGATCCACCCGCGACGGATCAGCCAGGTAGCCCCGCTGCAGCATGGCCGGCGACAACCCGAGCAGGAAACGCACGGCCATCTCGTCCTCGTCGCAGCCGTCGAGGCGGAAATACTCTTCAAAGGACATCCTGCCTGGCAGGAAACTGAGCACCGCCGTCCCCATGCCCAGGGGCGCCGCCGTCACCGCCGGCACACCCTTGGCGTGGCAGGCATTGAAGGTGTCGCGGCGGGCCTGGAAGGCAAAGAAATCGAGGCCATCCACGTAGAGGTCCACCCCATCGAGGAAGGCATCCAGATTGCCGGCATTAACCCCTTCGCCAAACACCTTGATGTCGAGCTCGGGATTGATATCCCGGGCCATCTCGATCATGACCTCGACTTTGGGACGACCGAGAGTGGACATCATGGCCCCGGCCTGGCGATTGAAATTGACCAGGTCGAAGGTGTCCATCTCAGCCACATGGAAGGCCCCGATACCCAGGCGGGCCAGACTCAGGAGATGGACACCGCCCACACCGCCCACACCAGCGATGGCGATCCGCTTGCCGCGCAGGGCGGCCTGCTCGGCTTCGGTAACCCAGCCGATGTTGCGGGCAAAAGCCTCGTCGTAGCGAAAGAGACCTTCAGACATGGGATGAACTTTCGTCAGGCAGGGAGTGCCTATGATACGACAGTTCGACATGCCCGCCCGGTCGTGGCAGACCCTGTACCGACAGGCGTCTCCATGAAGGCATCATCCCATATTCATGGGAGTGGTAACCTTGGCGAGGTGGTGCAGGGACAGGCCCGCCAGCGTCGACGGCGCAAATCGCCATCCGGCTGCCTTCAAGGTTTGCCCATCGCAGGTCGTTTACGTGCAATGCCGATACGTTTGATCAAAGGGGACTAGCCCACCATGTCGTTACTTGACCGCTTCAGTCTGGGCGAAGGCTTCAAGAAGTACTTCGAGATATCCTCGGCGTTCGATGAGGAATCACGCAATGCCGTGTTCGGCATTCGTCATGAGGTCTATTGCGAGGAACTGGGCTTCGAGCCGGTTCGCCCCGATCGCCGCGAAACCGACGAATACGATCGCCACAGCCTGCATTGCCTGCTGCGCACCGCCAGCGCACCGCAAACCCTGGTGGGCTGCAATCGCCTGGTGCTGGCCCGGCCGGAAGACCCGGATTATCCGCTGCCCTTCGAGCGCACCTGCGCAGCCACCATCAACCGCAGCATCATTGACCCGGCGCGCCAGCCCCGGGGCGCCATCGCTGAAGTATCGCGTCTTGCCGTACGTGCCCACTATCGGCGCCGGAAGGGCGAAACCAAGGCCGCCGTAGCCCTCAGCGACGAGGACTTCGGCACTCAGAATCAACCACGCTTTCCCTACATCCCCATCGGTCTCTATCTGGCCATCGTCGCCATGGCCAAGCGGGAGGGGATCGAAACCCTGTTCGTGCTAACCGAACCTCGCCTGGCCGACCACTTCTCCAAACTCGGAGTCAAGATCACCCAGATCGGCGGCCCAGTGGAACACCGGGGCACCCGCATCCCCTCCATGATGGATGTGGAGGCCATCATCAAGGGCCTGCGCTTCTTCGTTAAGCCCATCTGGCGCGCCATCGAGGCCCAGGTTGACGCCGGCTACGCCGCCCCCGGCCGGCCGGCGTTCCGCACCGACCCTCAATCGGGCGGGTAGTCCCTGTCCACCAGCGGGTAGGCATCGGCCACGTAAGCGTGGCCCTTCATCACCACGACGATGAAACAGCCTATCGCCAACGTAAACATCACCGTCCAGTGCAGCACCACCGCGGCGATCGCCATGATGTCCGCCGATTGGACGGCTTTCAGCACTTCCGCCTCCGGCAGCCCCCCATCGAACAGACGGGCGCCAAGCGCATAGAGCGCCGGCAGCAGGGTTCCCACCAGCGTGATCATCGGCAGGCGACGTAGCAGACGCCACTCCATCCCGGGCACTTCCCGCCGGCTGCCGGGCAGCCGCTTGAACCAGTTCATCGCCTTCTCCTTTTTCCACGGTGGAACGGTGGTAGGGCAACGGCAGCGTCGCCGGGTTCCCCGGCCGGAAGCTGTCACGGGCCTGCAACCGCAGCGGCATAGGCTGGGCAGCCCTCACCCACTCCGAAGGAGCCCATCATGTACCTCTCCCCCGCCGATATCCGCCAGACCCGCCTGACCACCCTCGACAACCTGCTGGCTGCGTCGCAGATCTGGGTCGATGCCTCCGGCAGGTTTGCCGAACTGGGCCTGCGGGCCGGCCGCCAGGCCCTGGATGACGGACGCGAACACCTGGAAGAGCTGGTGGCTCAAACCCCCCTGCGCATTGAACTGCCGCCCCTGGAGCGCCTGGCGGCCTGGCGCGGTGACTCGGCCGAGTGGATGCGCGAGGCCTTCGAGATCATCGGCGACGCCCAGCAAGGCATCCTGGCCACGGCCCGCGACCAGGTGGCCGCCCTGGACACGATCCTGATGCGCCAGATGGACCGCGCCGCCCTGAGCGCCGACGCCACCGGCGAAGCCGCCATCGACCACGTACGCCACGCCATCCGCGAAGCCGAGGCCGGCTTCAACGAGCTGACCGACGCCGCAGCCCGGGGCACCGACCTGGTCGAGGAACAGATCCGTCAGGTGTCCGAGGCCATCGCCCCCGAAACCGACCCCGCCCCGCGCAGCCGCCGCACGCGCAGCTGAGCAAGGCACGGGCAAGCGCCCCGGCGCTAGAATGCAGCCTCCCGGACGGCACCGCCCGGTGCCGTCCTGCCGACCCCTGCAAGGAAGCCCATGAACGCCCGCGCCCCCCTCTACCAGGCCCGCTACGGCTCGGCCGCCACGCCGACCCCGACGGCCGGATCGCCGGTCATCGACCATCTGCTCGCCCACCGCTCCGTGCGTGCCTACCTCCCCGACCCGGTCAGTGACGACACCCTGAGCGCCATCGTGGCCGCCGCCCAGTCCGCCGCCAGTTCATCCAACCTGCACGCCTGGAGTGTGGTGGCCGTGCGCGACCCGGCCCGCAAGGCCCGCCTCGCCGAACTGGCCGGCGACCAGGAGCACATCCGCCAGGCCCCCCTGCTGCTGGTCTGGCTGGCCGACCTGGCCCGCCTGGACGATGTGGCGACCCGCGTGGGTGAAAGCTCAGCGGCCCTCGACTACCTGGAGATGTTCGAAGTCGGCGTCATTGATGCCGCCCTCGCCGCCCAGAACGCCGTAACCGCCGCCGAATCCCTCGGCCTGGGCACGGTTTACATCGGTGCCATGCGCAACCGCCCGGAAGACGTGGCCGCCGAACTGCAACTGCCGCCACGGGTCGTCGCGGTCTTCGGCCTGTGCGTCGGCACGCCCGACCCCCAGCAGCCCGCCGCGGTCAAACCACGCCCGCCCCAGTCCGTCGTCCTGCACCAGGAGACCTACTCCCTCCCCGCCCAGCAGCCCGGCCTCGCCGAGTACGACATCGCCATGAGCACCTTCTACGCCAGCCAGGGCATGAAGGTACGCGGCACCTGGTCCCACCACTCCGCCAAACGCATCCGCGACGCCGACTCCCTCAGCGGCCGCGACCGCCTGGTGGAAGCCCTGCGGGCTCGGGGCTTCGGGTTGCGCTGAGCAGAGGCGAACCCGATCCCGACACGACTCTTGGCGCCCCCGATGCACCGATGGCGGCTGGAGGCTGGCGGGACCGTAGGGGCGACTTCAGTCGCTCACGGACTTCGATCAAGGGCAGGCCGGTGATCGACGCGCGGATGGGCGACGGAAGTCGCCCCACCAGTCCCCCTAGAGGAGAAGCTGCCTCGCCCCTCAAACGACTCGTCGAACCCCGTCCCGACCCGCCGAGCGGCAGCAGGCGGAGGAATTAGCCGGCGGACGCTACCTATCCAGCCCGGGTTCCTGTAGCTCTGCGCAACTCGTCTTGCCTTACTGCCATCATCGGTTTTTCCCTCCTGATCAGCTAGTCTGCATATTCGCCTCCAAGCGAATGCTCCCTCTCACCCCAGCAGGAGACAACGATGAAAATCACCCGCCTTCTCAGGCACGCGGTGTTCGGGCTCGGCCTGGCGGCAAGCACGGCCGCCTCGGCGGCCTACTCGCAGCTCTACGTGTTCGGCGACAGCCTTTCGGACGTGGGCAACAACGCCATTGCCCTGCCCCTGGTCCTCGGCCCGGGCGTCACGCCGAACGCGGCCGTCGGCAGCAACGACTTCATCCCTCTCTACACCTACAGCTCCGGGCGCTACAGCAACGGGCCGGTGTGGGCGGAGGTGTTTGCCCAGCAGTTGGGAACAGGCCCCTTGTTGCCCTCCCTGGCGGGGGGCACCGGTTTTGCCCACGGGGGCGCCAACACGGGTGGCGTGGATGATGTGCCGACCCTGCGTGACCAGGTGAATGGCTTCATCGCCCGCCCCGGCGGGGCGCCTTCCGATGCCCTCTACGTGATCGCGGGCGGTGGCAACAATGTGCGCGACATTGCCCTGCAGGTGCTGGCCGGGGCCGACCCCGCTGCCACCATTGCGGCAGGTGCAGCAGACTACCTTGATGACGTCGTCACCATGCTCGGTCAGTTGCAGGCTGAAGGGGCACGCCGATTCGTGGTGTGGAACACCCCCAACCTGGGGCTCACGCCCTTCGGACGCAGCCTGGGCGTGGCGGGCTCGGGGCTGCTGACCGGCATCTCGGCTGCCCTGGGGGGCACCCTCTTCAACGGCCTGGCGGGCATCGACGGGGTGAGCCTGTTCGATGTCTATGGCCTGATCACCGACGTGGCGGCCCATCCCGCCAACTATGGCCTGAGCAATGTGGACGACGCCTGCATTGCCGGCGCCTGCGACGTGGACACGCAGCTTTTCTGGGACGGCCTGCACCCCACCGCCGCAGCCCACGAGATCATTGCCAACGCCATGCTCCGCACCGTGCCGGAGCCGGCCAGCGCGCTGCTGGCCTTGTGGGGTCTGTCGGCCCTGGCCCTGTGGCGCAGGCGGGCCTGAAAGCGGCAATGCCCGCCGGAGCATCCCCCGGCGGGCATTGCCTGCACTACGGCGGCGAAGTTCAGGCCGCCTTCTTCATCTGCTTCTGATACAGGAACTCCAGGATCGCGCCACGGCACTCGGCGAAATGCGGGTCGTGGGCCAACTGCAGGCGGTCGCGGGGTTTGGGCAGCTTCACTTCCAGGATTTCCCCGATGGTCGCCGCCGGGCCGTTGGTCATCATCACCACCCGGTCGGACAGCAGCACGGCCTCATCCACGTCGTGGGTCACCATCACCACGGTGGCGCCGGTCTTTTCCATCACGCCGATCAGTTCGTCCTGCAGCGAGGCGCGGGTCAGGGCGTCGAGGGCGCCGAAGGGCTCGTCCATCAGCAGGATCTTCGGCTCCATGGCGAAGGCCCGGGCGATGCCGATACGCTGCTTCATGCCACCGGAGATCTCGTGGGGCAGCTTCTGGGCGGCGTGGCTCATATGCACCATTTCCAGGGCTGCCGCAGTGCGCTCCCTAAGCTTGACCTTGCCTTCCTTGCTGCCGAAGACGCGCTCGACGGCCAGGTAGACGTTCTCGAAGCAGGTCAGCCAGGGCAGCAGGGAATGGTTCTGGAACACCACCGCCCGCTCGGGGCCGGGGCCGGCGATCTCGCGGCCGTTGCACAGCATGACCCCCGAGGTGGGCAGGGTGAGCCCGGCGATGAGGTTGAGCAGGGTGGATTTGCCGCAGCCCGAATGGCCGATCAGGGAGACGACCTCACCGGTGCGGATCTGCAGATTGACGTCCTGCAGGGCAACGAAGCGGCCTTTCTTGGTCTCGAAGGCCATGCCGACGTTTTCGACCTTGACGATTGCGTTCATGGTGTAGCTCCTCGGTCCGGTATCAGGCGTTGCCGTAGCTGAAGCGACGGGCGATCAGCAGCAGGAATTGTTCGAGCACGAGGCCGACGATGCCGATCACGAAGATGGCGATGATGATGTGCTCGACCTTGAGGTTGTTCCATTCGTCCCACACCCAGAAGCCGATGCCGACGCCGCCGGTGAGCATTTCGGCGGCCACGATGACCAGCCAGGCGGTGCCGATGGACAGGCGGATACCGGTGAGCATGTAGGGCAGCACCGACGGGAAGAGGATCTTGGTGATGATCTTGAACTCGGACAGGTTGAGCACCCGGGCCACGTTCAGGTAGTCCTGGGGCACGCGCTGCACGCCCTGGGCGGTGTTGAGGATCATGGGCCAGATGGAGCAGATGAAGATGGTCCAGGTGGAGGCCGGGTCGGCAGCCTTGAAGACCATCAGGCCGATGGGCAGCCAGGCCAGGGGCGATACCGGACGCAGGATGCTGATGATCGGCTCGAGCATGCTGTTCATGAAGGCAAAGCGGCCGATGATGAAGCCCAGGGGGATACCCACCAGAGCCGCCACGCCGAAGCCGATGGCCACGCGCTTGAGGGACGACAGAATGTTCCAGCCGATGCCCTGATCATTCGGGCCATTCGAGTAGAACGGGTCGGAGAACAGCACGATGGCCGCATCCAGGGTCTTGGCCGGGCTTGGGAAGTCGGCGGACTTCATGGCCACCAGGGCCCACACGCCGATCACGAAGGCAAAGCCCAGCAGCGGCGGCAGCACGGCGCGGATAAAGTTGCCGAAACGCTCGCCAAGGGAGACGGACGGTTCGGTGGCAGCAGGCGCGGGGGCCTGGGTGACGGGAGCGGTAGCCATTTCGGTCTCCTTGACTGGGGGGGCGTCGGCTTCCGGCCGGACGGCCATGAGGCCGGGGGTAAGGGTCGCAGTGGTCATCGGGATCTCCAGGATTCTGTAGGGGCGAAGTCATTCGCCCGCGGTAGTGGTTCGGCAATGGTGGGCGAGTCGACTCGCCCCTACAGGGCAGGCCTTGATCTTGAAACTGGCGGCGTATTTCTTCGGGTCCTTGCCGTCCCACACCACGCCGTCGATCAGCTTCGACGTGCGGAAATCGGACTTGGGCACCGGGACACCGACGATGCCGGCGGCCTGCTTGTACAGATCGGTCTTGTTGATCGCCTTGGCCACCGCCAGGTAATCCACGTCCTGCTTGAGCAGGCCCCAACGCTTGTGCTGGGTGAGGAACCACATGCCGTCGGACAGGTAGGGGTAATTCACCTGGCCGTCGTTGTAGAACTTCATGTAGTTCTTCTCGGACCAGCTCTTGCCCAGGCCGTTTTCATACTGGCCGATCATGCGGCTGCGGATCACATCCACATCGGTATTGACGTAGCTCTTGGCAGCCACGGTTTCGGCGGTCTTCGAGCGGTTGGCGGCGCTGGCGTCGATCCACTTGGAGGCCTCGAGGATGGCGCAGATCATGGCCCGGGCGGTGTTGGGGTACTTGGCCGCAAATTCGGCCGTGGAGCCCAGCACCTTCTCCGGGTGATCGGTCCAGATGTCCTGGGTGGTCACGGCAGTAAAGCCGATCTTGTCCACGATGGCGCGCTGGTTCCAGGGTTCGCCCACGCAGAAGCCATCCATGTTGCCGACGCGCATGTTGGCGACCATCTGCGGGGGGGGCACGACGATGTTCTTGACGTCCTTGAAGGGGTCGATGTCGTGAGCCGCCAGCCAGTAGTACAGCCACATGGCGTGGGTGCCGGTGGGGAAGGTCTGGGCGAAGGTGTATTCCTTGTCCTTCTTGGCAATCACCTTGGACAGGGATGCGCCATCCACCGCGCCCTTGTCCTTGAGGCCGTTGGACAGGGTGATGGCCTGGCCATTGTTATTGAGGGTCATCAGTACGGCCATGTCCTTCTTGGGGCCGCCGATGCCCAGGTGCAGGCCATACACCAGGCCATAGAGCACGTGGGCAGCATGGAGTTCGCCGTTGGCCAGCTTGTCGCGCACGCCGGCCCAGGAGGCTTCCTTGCTGGGGGTGATCTTGATGCCGTACTTCTTGTCGAAACCCATGACCGAAGCCATGACCACCGAGGAACAGTCGGTCAGCGGGA
>NZ_JBIJDC010000085.1:0-20057 GCF_044344315.1 Zoogloea sp.
AAGCCGATCTTTACTTCTTCAAGCTCCGGCTTGTCGGAGCCGGCCGCCCATGCACCACCTGCCGGGAGCACTGTGCCCATCGCTGCCATACCTCCAAGGGTTGCGCCGGCCTTGAGGAAGCCCCGGCGGGTAAGAATCTTGTCGTCGAATTGCTCGCTCATTGCTCGCCCCTGATCCGTAAGTACAAAAAAAGAGGGCGTCACATCGTCCCGCTCTATTCGCGGGAGGATGGACGCCCTTGTCCAAGTCTGATCGCCTGATCAAGCCGGGCCGCCGTTGGTCCGACTTCAGTCAAAACATAGCGAGCACCGTGCCAGAAAACGCAAAGCAATGATTTAAATCAAAAAAATACAAAATCGAACATATACACCTCTTTAGAGGTAGAAAAGATCTACCACTTTCATGCACTGGTGCAGTGCAGCACGCACCGCTTTGGGACATCGCTGGAGATCAACAGCCCAGAATCCGCGACCACCAAGAGATTCGGGGCGGAAGCTGCACTGCGCTTCCGCCCCGAATCAAGGCATTCCCGGAACAAATCTACCTCTTTCAGAGTAGCAGGCTCGCCATATCCACCACATCCCGCGCCACATCGGCCAGCTTGCGCCCCCGCTCCATGGCGAGCTTGCGCAGGGCGTGATAGGCCGCTTCCTCATCAAGACCGCGGGCCTTCATGAGCAGCCCCTTGGCCTTGTCCACCACGATGCGCTCGGTCAGCTTGCGGTTCGCGTCATCCAGTTCGGCACGCAGGGTCTGGAACTCCTCGAACTGGGCGATCGCGACCTCGACCAGGGAATCGAGGCGCTCGGCGCTCACGGAATCAACAACATACGACGACACTCCGGCCTTAACCGCACGCCGGATCATCGCCGAATCGGTGTCCTGGGAGAACAACAGCACCGGACGCGGACAATCCCGGTTCATCGTTGCCAGGTGTTCGAGGGTGTCGCGGCTGGGGGAATCGGCCTGAATGAAGATCACATCCGGCTTGGTGGCCAGAACCTGATCGGAGAGATCGAGGGCGCTGGACAGGACGGCAGCCACCTGATGGCCGGCCAGGGCCAGGGCCGCACAGACATCGGCGGCCCGCTCGCGGGAAGAATCAACAATCAGGACTCGGAGCATGGGGGGCAGCACCTTGAATACACATACACCCAACTAGCAGGAAACACGCCAGCCAGTCGACGCTGCCCCAGAAATCAGGCCCCGGCCTGCACCTCGCAGTCCAGGATCAGCACCGACACATCATCCGTCGCCGCCTGCCCGGCCAGGTGACGGGTCAGGGCCTGGCGCAGCCCGATGAGTCGTGAAGCCCTGGACGTGGCCTGCAGTACCTGCTCCAGCCCGGCCCGGCCGAAGGCCTGGCCTGCCGAATTTTCCGCCTCGGTAAGGCCGTCGGAACACAGGACGATCTGGCCCGGAACCGCCCACTGGAAAGCTTCGCACACCACGCCCCCTTCCGCTGACGGCAGGATGCCGAGGGGGAGCTGGCGGGAGCAGAAACGCTGTGCAACCTGACCGTGATCGTCGAGCAGCAGGACATCGGGTACACCGCCCACCCAGATCCGCCCTTCCTGCCGGGCAGCCTCCAGGCGCACCAGGGCCGATGCCACAAAATGCCCGGGCGGCAACAGGCCGCACAACATGTCATTGAGTTCCGTCGCCAGCACCTCAAGCGGTACGTTGCGCGCCGCCCCCCGGTAGAAGGCGCCAAGGGCCGGCAGCACACTGACCGCAGCGGCGAGCCCGTGGCCGGTGGCGTCGGCGAGCATGGCATAGAGGGCACCATCGGGCGCCCGGGCCACCGCCACCACATCACCGGAGAAATTGCGGGCCGGCATCACCGCGTACTGCACGGCCTCGTCATGAAGCCAGTCGGAGCGGATCTGGCGCTCCATGATGCTCATGGCCAGCTCCTGCTCCCGCTCCGACTCGTCGTGGTAACGCTGCAGCCGGGCGGCATCGTCAGCCAGCTGGCGCTGGATGCGCCGCGTCTCCGACACGTCGCGAATCACGCCGATGAACATGCGCCGGTTGGGCAACTGCAGATCGGACACGCCCAGCTCGATGGGAAAGACGCTGCCGTCCTTTCGCACAGCCTCCAGCTCGCGTATCTGTCCGATGACACGCTTCTGGCCGGTATCGACGTAGTGCTGCATGTAGCCGTCGTGGGCCTCGCGCTGGGGGCTGGGCATCAGCATGCGCAGGTTCCGCCCGACCATCTCGGATGCCGTGTAGCCAAAGATCCGGCTGATAGCCCGATTTACCGACAGAATGGTGCCCGCCGCATCAGCAGAAATGATTCCGTCGATCACGCCATTGGCCACCGCCCGGACCTGCTCCAGGGAGCCAGACAGGCGCCGCTGCATGTCCAGCAGCCGCCGAAGGGCCTTGAAGCGGGCCGAAAAGACGGGAAAGGACAGAGGCTTGGCCAGATAGTCATCGGCGCCGATGTCGAGACCGTGAACAATGTCCCCTTCGCCGCTGAGGGCCGACAGGATGATGATGGGCACCCAGTGGTCACCAGCGATGGCCCGGATCTGCCGGATGGCCTCGAAGCCGTCCATGCGCGGCATCATCAGATCCATCAGCACCACGTCCGGGGACTCGCGCCGGAAGATATCCACCGCCTCGACCCCGTCCCCGGCAAACAGGGGAACGCAATCCAGATGAGCCAGGAAGGCGCCGACGATGGTGCGGTTGGATGCGATGTCGTCGGCGACGAGCACACGCAAGATTTTCTCAGCCATCAACAGGCCTCGATTTCACCGTACAGGACTGCACCGCGCCATGGGCTCGAAATCCATCAACCAGGCCACCCGGCTGCCGCAACTTGGCGCTCATGGGCACCTCACCGGCTTGGGAACCGTCACCACCACCTGGTTGCCCGGGGGCAGGTAGGTGAGGCTCGCGAAGGACAACTGGCGTGACAGGGCAATGCCGCGGCCGTTGGGGGCAAAGGCCCGCTCCGGGTCGAAATCCAGGAAGCGGCGCCAGTCAAAGCCCGGCCCATCATCGCGAATCTCGAAGACCCAGCGGGTTTCATCGCCCCATACGCGCAGGCGTACCGTCTTGTCGCGGTTGGACTCCAGTGCCAGTCGACAGGCGACCTCCTCTTCCCAGCGGTCCGCCTCCCGCAGGCGGCTCTTCTCGGCAAAGTCGATCCCCAGGTTGCCGTGCTCAACGCCATTCACCAGCAACTCTGACAGGCCCATGGCCAGGGTTTCCGGCTGGGCGCCAAGAAGGGCCACGAAAGACGCCAGGGTGCGCGCCTCCTCAAGGGTGCGGATGGTGAAGGACGCTTCGGTCAGGCGGGCGAGGGCATGCTCGTGATCGACAAGGCTGGCCTTGAGCTCCCGGCGCACCCGCATGTCGTCGAGGGCCGAGCGGATGATGGTCTGCAGGGCTTCGCCCTCAAAGGGCTTGGTGAGGTAGTAGAAAGCCCCTGCGGCAAGGCCCTCGCGCACCTGCTCGGGGGAGGTTGCGGCGGTCTGCATGATCACCGGGATGGACCCAAGACGCTCGTCGGCCTTGATCTTGCGGAGCAGCATGATGCCATCCATGCCCGGCATCATGCGATCAAGGAGCACCAGATCAAAAGCGCTTTCGGGCCGGCTCAGCTCGGCCCACGCGCCCTCCCCCGACTCCACCATCACCAGATCGAAATCCATTTCGTCCAGGTATTCGGCAACGATGTCCAGATTGAAGGGTTCGTCGTCGACAACCAATATGCGTGCCTTACTCATCTAGCTTTCCTTTTGTGCGACAACCGCAGGCAGGCCGCGCGATGGCGCTTCCTCCAGCGGCAAGATAACGGTGAACTCGGCACCCCCAGTAGCGTTGCTACGGGCCGTGATACTGCCCTTGTGAGCCGCAACGATCTCCTGGCAGATGGCCAGCCCAAGGCCTGTGCCGCCTGCTCCGGTTCGGGTGCGACTGCTCTGTACAAACTTGTCGAACACCGCATCGAGCTCCTCAGGCGGAATACCGACCCCTTCGTCGGAGACGCTGAAAGCCACCCCCGGGCGTCCGCCCGGAAGGCTGGCGTGAGCCAGACGGAGGTGAATGCCCTTACCCTCAGGAGTGAACTTGGAGGCATTCGAAAGCAGGTTGCGTACCACCTGGCCGAGACGGACAGCGTCACCCATCGGATCCGGAAGCCCTGACGCAACGTCGAAAACCGGTTTCTGGTGTCGGGACTGAAAGAGTGCATCAAACTCGTTGAGTGCCTCGCTGATCACCTGCTCAAGCCGCACCGGCGATAAGTTCAGGACCATGCGCCCGGCCTCCAGTTTGGAGAGGTCAAGGAGGTCATTGAGCAGCGTCAGCAGGCGTTCACCGCTGACGCGGATGCGGTGGAAATAGCTGCGCAGCTTTTCGTGCCCGACCTGGGTCACCCGGGTTTCACCCAGCCGGGCATAGCTCAGCACCCCGTGCATCGGGGTGCGCAGCTCATGGGACATATTGGCCAGGAAGACAGACTTGGCCTCGTTGGCGGCTTCGGCAGCCTCCTTGGCGAGCTGCAGATCCTGGGTTCGGACCGCCACCAGGGAGGCCAGATTGAGGTTGTGGTCGAGGATCTGACTCTCCCGCGCCTTGGCCTCGTCGATATCCGAGTGAGTGCCGATCATGCGCAGCGGGCGACCGTCCTCGTCCCGCTCCACCACCAGGCCACGGGCCAGGATCCACTTGTAGCGCCCATCCCTGCAGCGCATCCGGACCTCATGGGTGAACATCGGAGATTCACCCTTCAGGTGCGCATCCTGGGCGGCCAGGGCCGGCCCCAGATCGTCCGGATGCACCCGATCAGACCAGTCGTCAATCGAGTCGGAGATCTCGCCTGGCTCATAGCCCAGCATGGTGATCCAGCGCGGCGAACGATAGACGTGACCAGTGATAATGTTCCAGTCCCACACCCCGTCCCCGGCGCCATCAAGGGCAAACTGCCAGCGCGCTTCGCTCTCCCGCAGGGCCAATTCGGCCAACCGGCGTTCGGTGACATCACGGATCACCGCCAGGCTGCCGCCGGTACGCACGGCCTGGAAACGCGCTTCAAAGTGACGCTCCGTGCCCCCCCGGCGCGATGCGTATTCGATACGCTGCAAGCGACCGCTGCGGGAGGCGGCAAGGGCCGCCTTGCCGAAACGCCGCGCCATGTCGGGCGACAGGGCCGCATCCAGACGACGCCCGAGGAAGTTCTCCGGCGGCATGGACAGGGCGTCGTCCGACGGCGCGTGGTAACGCACGATGTGCATCTCCCCATCGAGCTGGAAGAGCATGTCGGGGATGGCGGCAATCAGCGACTCGTTGGTCGCATGGGCTTCCTGGACCGCCAGCTGTTCGGCCTTGCGCGCCGTTACATCCTCGACGATCACCCACCGTGCGGCATCGCTGCCGCCGACCATGGTGGTGGTCACCACCACCGAGACGCGGTGCCCGAGCTTGTGGATGAGCTCGGTTTCGTAGGCCCGCGTGGGTGCGCCAAGGCAGGCATCCACCACCGCCCGCGCATCACGGCTGGCGAATTCCGCAGGATGCAGGGAAGGGCAAGCCGCACGGCACAACTCGTCCTCCGAGTACCCCGTGATTCGGCAAAAGGCAGCATTGGCCTGACGATAGCGCCCGGCAGCATCCACCAGGGCCATGCCCAGGGAGGCATGCCGGTACAAGGTATCGAGCTTTGCGTGGGAGTCAACGACGGCCTGCTGGGCACGCCGCAGTTCGGTGACATCAGATGCCGCGCCCGCCGTGCGCAGGGGGCGCCCGTCGACGCCAAACTCGGTCTTGCCTGCCAGTTGGAACCACCCCTGGCTTCCGTCGATACGACGGATCGGGACAACGCAGTCGAGCGCCCCCCGACCCAAGGCGTGAAGGCGGTAGGCCTGCAGAAACTCACGCCGTGCCGGCCGCGTCATGGACCGCAGGATGCCTCGAACCTGGCGTGGCAACCCGCCATCCGGGTAACCCAGGAGTCGATCGCAGCGCGGTGACAGAAAAAGCCGCGGACGCCCCGCCTGCCACTCCCAGATACCCTCGTCGGTGGCGGAAACCGCAAGTTCGAAACGTTTCTCGCTGTCCCGCAACTCCCCGGTCATCTGTTCGGCGATGGCCAGGGCCCGCTTCTGTTTGTCAGCCATGCTGGCGACGAGGATAGCGATGAGAAGGCTGATGGCTGCACCGCCCATGCCCGCCAGCGTAGACGTAGCCACCGTTGCGCTCGTCGGCGCGGTCATCGACAGGACCCACACCCGCCCCCCGAACTGGAGCCTGCGGGTGACACTACCGCCGGTTGCGCCGGAGAGCGCAAAGGAATACAGCGCCTGGGCGGGCACGGCGCTCGCGTCTACCACCTCCAACCCGTAACCCGGAATGGCGGATAGGCGCAGGATGTCGAACATCCGCACCACATTGACACCAATGACGATCAGGCCATCTGGTCCGATCTGTTGCTCCAGATCATCAACCGGGCGGGCCCTACGGTAAACCAGAACCCCACTGACCGGCTTTTCCTGGTCGCGCACCACCAGCGGCAGCGGTGGACTCATGGCCATCTTGCGGGAGCGGATGGCCGCCTCCATCGTCTGGCGACGCAGCGGCTCCGCGAATCCATCGTAGCCGATGATCCCCTCATTGCGGGCATCAAGGGGCCAGAAGTAACCGATAGGGTAGGCCAAGGGCCCCCGCGCCGGGTCGGGCGTCGGGTAGATCCTGACGTCACGACCATAGCTCGCGCTCAACAGCGCCTCGATGGCCTCCACCCGCGTCACCTCGACCCGCCTGGCCAGGGCGATGCCGGCCACTTCGGGCAACGCGTCCGCAGGCCGCAGGCCCGAGATGTACTTGTCGAATTCGTCGCGCTCGACCAGATGCTGGGCGTCGAACAGACCGGCCATGCCCCGCAGGATAAGGTCGATCTTGCCCAGACGATCGGCCAACTGCTGCTCCAGCCGATCCGCCGCTGCCTGATGCACGGCCTGCTCAAGCGCGGCTTCGTTGGTGTGGAGCCGGTGCCAACCCCAGGCTGTGATCAGCCCTCCCACCACCAGGGCCGCAACAAACCAGTGGCGTCGCCCGCCCGGCAGACTGCCGGACCGCGAAAGGCCGAACCTGTGGAACAAGGATGGGTGAGCGCTCATCACGAGGTGGTGAACGGCGCGCGCCGGGGAAGCTTGAGGGGGTCATCCAGGCCCCCTTCCCCTCAAAGCACAATGATCACCCGCAGGCCGGACCGTCCTTGACGCCAAACTTGCGCAGAATGTTCTCCAGCGGGCAGAAGCGGGTGAATCCGCTCTGCAGCAGATTGGCCCCCACAAAGGCCGTGAACCACAGGAACTTGCTGCTCACGAACAGCGGGCTCCCCTCCACCCCGAGGGCCAGGGAGATGAGCACGAAGGAGCCGGCAAAGACCCGGACGAACTGATTGACGCTGAGACTCATGGGGATTCTCCCTGAAGGGCGGCAACGCGCTTGTGCATGGCCGCGAAGTAAAGGACGGGGATGACGACCAGGGTCAGCAAAGTGGACACCAGCACGCCGAAGATCAGACTGATGGCCAGACCGTTGAAGATCGGATCGTCCAGAATGAATACCGCACCGATCATTGCCGCCAGCCCGGTCAGGCCGATGGGCTTGGCGCGCACCGCCGCGGCGTGAATGGTGGCCTCGGCAAAGGACGTGCCGGCCCGCACCTGCTGGTCGATGAAGTCCACCAGCAAAATGGAGTTGCGCACGATGATGCCAGCCAGGGCGATCATCCCGATCATGCTGGTGGCGGTGTACTGGCTGCCCAGCAGCGCATGGCCGGGCATCACCCCGATGATCGTGAGCGGGATCGGCGCCATGATGATCAGCGGCACCAGATAGCTGCGGAACTGGGCCACCACCAGCACATAAATCAGCACCAGCCCCACCGCGTAGGCGGCGCCCATGTCGCGGAAGGTCTCGTAGGTGATCTGCCATTCGCCGTCCCACTTGATGGCGTAGCCGGCGTAGGGATCGTCGGGCTGGTGGATGAACCACTCGTCGAGCGTACCGGCCAGGCGCGGCCCGACCAGGGGCATGTCCTTGAGGCGGCTGCGGATGTCGAACATGCCGTAGAGGGGCGAATCCAGCTTGCCGCCCATGTCGCCGGTCACGTACACCACCGGCAGCAGGTCCTTGTGGTAGATCACCTGCTCCCGGGTGGCGGGCAGCACGTCCACCAGCTCCGACACCGGCACCAGCGTTCCGGCCGCTTCGGGGGCGCGGGCGCGCACCTTCATCTGCAGGATCTGCCCGACCGACGAGAGCTGCTCCGGCGGCAGGCTCAGGCGCACCGGGATCTCGTACTTGTTGTCGCCCCCATGCACGGGGGTCACGTTTTCGCCACCCAGGCCCAGGCGCATCACCTCGACGATGTCGGCCTGGGCCACGCCCAGCCGCGCGGCCTTGGCCTGATTGACGCGCAGCACCAGCTTGGGGGCCTCCTCGTCCACCGTGTCGTCCACACCGACGATGTCAGGGGTGGCCTCGAAGGCCTGGCGCACCTGCCGCGCCACCGCCACCTGGCCGGCGTAGTCGGGGCCATACACCTCGGCCACGATGGGCGACAGCACCGGCGGGCCCGGCGGCACTTCAACCACCTTGGCATTGCCACCATGCCTCTTCGCGATGGCGGCCACCGTATCGCGCACGGAGATCGCCACCTCGTGGCTCTTGCGGCTACGCTGGTGCTTGTCCACCAGGTTCACCTGGATGTCGCCCATCTCCGGCTGGGCGCGCAGGTAGTACTGGCGCACCAGGCCATTGAAGTTGATGGGGGCCGCGGTGCCCGCGTAGGCCTGGAAGTCGGTCACCTCATCGACGCCGGCCAGCGCCTCGCCGATCTCCCGCAGGACTTCGGCGGTGCGCTCTACCGGCGTACCGACGGGCATGTCGAGCACCACCTGGAACTCGCTCTTGTTGTCGAAGGGCAGCATCTTGAGCACCACCAACTGCACCACGGCCAGGGACACCGAAAGCACGATGGCCAGCACCACCCCGAACCACAACTTGGCCCGGGCCCGACCGCCTGTCACGGGGTCGAGCAGCGGCGTCATGAGACGGCGGAAAAAGCCTTCGAGGCCCGCCGTGATGCGATCAGGCACATGTTCGGTGCTATGGCCATGCCCGCCCTTCATCAGCTTGCCCGCCAACCAGGGGGTGACCACGAAGGCCACCGCCAGGGAGATGAACATGCCCATGGACGAATTGATGGGGATGGGGCTCATGTAGGGCCCCATCAGCCCACTCACGAAGGCCATCGGCAAGAGCGCCGCGATCACCGTAAAGGTGGCCAGGATGGTCGGCCCACCCACCTCGTCCACCGCCCGGGGGATCAGCTCCCACAGGGGCTTGCCCGGTTCCAGGGTCTGCCAGCGGTGGATGTTCTCCACCACCACGATGGCGTCGTCCACCAGGATGCCGATGGAGAAGATCAGGGCGAACAGGCTGACCCGGTTGAGGGTGAAGCCCCAGGCCCAGGAGGCAAACAGGGTTGCCGCCAGGGTCAGGGTCACCGCCGCGCCGACGATCACCGCCTCGCGCCGGCCCAGGGCCAGCAGCACCAGCAGAACCACCGCCGAGGTGGCAAACACCAGCTTGCCGATGAGCTTGTCGGCCTTCTCGGTGGCGGTGGCGCCATAGTTGCGGGTCACGCTCACCTCGACGCCCTCGGGCACCACGCTGCCCTTCAGAGCGTCCATGCGCCGGATCACACCGTCGGCCACGTCGGCCGCGTTCTCGCCCGGCTTTTTGGAGATGGACAGGGTCACTGCCGGAAAGCGCTCGCCGGCAGCCTCCGCACCGACCGAACCCTTGCCCAGCCCATGCCAGACAAAGCGCGACGGCTGGTCAGGCCCGTCCACCACCCGGGCCACGTCGGCCACCGTAACCGGTTTTCCGCCGGACACGCCGATCACCAGGCGCTTCACGTCGTCGGCACTGGCGATGTAGGTGCCTGTCTGCACCAGCACCTCCTGCCCCGCCGCGGTCAGGGTTCCGCTGGGCTGGGAGGCATTGGCCAGCAGCAGCGCGCCTTTCAGATCCTGAGGGGTGACGCCGAAGCCGTTCATCCGGCCCGGGTCCATCAGCACCCGCAGCACGTGGCCAGGGCCGCCGATGGTGCTCACGTCGCGGGTGCCACGCACGCGCTTGAGCTCCATCTCTACGGCACGCCCCACCTGCTGCAGCTCGAAGGCCGAACGCGCCGGATCGCGGGTCCATAGGGTGAGGGCGACGATGGGCACATCGTCGATGCCCTTCGGCTTGATGATCGGCTCACCCACGCCAAGCTGCGGGGAGATCCAGTCCTGGTGGCTGTGGATGGTGTCGTAGAGGCGCACCAGGGCATCCTGGTTCTTCACCCCGACCTTGAACTGCACGGTGATCACCGCCATGCCGGGACGGGACACGGAGTACACGTGATCCATGCCGGCGATGCGCGACAGCACCTGCTCGGCCGGGCGGGCCACCAGGGCCTCCACGTCCTTCGCCGACGCGCCGGGGAAGGCCACCATCACGTCGGCCATGGTGACATCGATCTGGGGCTCCTCCTCCTTCGGCGTGATCAGCGTGGCAAACACGCCGAGCAGCATCAGGACCAGGGCCAGCAGGGGGGTAAGCGCGTTACGCTGGAACAGCGCCGCGATGCGTCCGGAAATCCCCATGATTCAGCGCTTCTGACGCAGGAGGCCGGCACGCACCGGATCCAGGGCGATCGTTTCGCCCCCCGCCAGTCCGGCCAGCACTTCGACGGAGCCGTCGGCCAGCACTGTGCCTAAACGCACCTGGCGCAAGCTGAAGCCGCCCTTGCCATCCGCCACGTAAACACCCGTCACCTCGCCACGGCGCAACACCGCCGCCGCCGGCACCGCCACGCCGGACGGGGCGTCGCCCCCGGTCAGGAAATGCACCCGGGCGGCCATGCCCGGCACCACGCCTGCAGCGTCGGCCGGCAGATTGACGCGGACCCGGGCGGTATGGGTGCGCGGATCGGCTGAGGGCAGGACGGTGATCCCACTCCCATCGAACCAGCGACCACTCTCGGGAAACTCGATTCTCGCCCGCAGACCGGGCTTGCCCAGATCCGCCAGACGCGATTGGGGCACATCGGCCACCGCGCGCAGACCGCCGGGCTCATGGATGATCAGCAGGGGCCGGCCGGGCTGGGCCATCTCGCCCACCTCGGCCAGGCGCTGGGCCACCACACCGGACAAGGGCGCCGTCACCGTTGCGAAGCCCCGCGCGGTATCGACCTGCGCACGCCCCGCCTCGGCCGCCTTGTGCTGGGCGGCAGCCGTATCGAAGGCGGCCTGGGCCTGATCGACCGCACTGGCACTGACAAAGCTGCGTGCCTTCAGGCTGCGGGCCCGCTCCAGGGCCAGCCGGGCATCCTCCATGCGGGCCCGCGCCGCCGCCACATTGGCACCTGCCGCAGCCACAGCCTGGTCGGCCTCGCGGGTATCGATGCGCATCAGCACATCGCCCTGGCGAACCCGGGCACCCGCATCGACGCGGGTTTCGAGCACCCGCCCCTGCACCTGGGCCGCCACGGTGGCCTGACGGACGGCCTCGATGGTGGCTTCAGCCGCGTAACTGCGGGCCTGGACATGAGGCCGTAGCTGGACAGTGGGCACAGGGCTGTTCGCCTCGTCGGCGGACGCAGCCAGGGAAAAGCATAGGAGCACTCCGGCAAGGAGCGCCCCAGCATGGGAAGTAGGGTATCGACGCATAATATAAGAATACACTTATATTATGCGTCGTCAAGGCGAGGTGCCGCGCCAGCACTCAGCCAGTGCGCCGCACCACCCCCTCCACGCAACGGCCACCGTCCAGGAACACCAGCTCGGGGAAGGCCAGCATGCGTGCAATGGCGATCCCGCGGCCATGGGGCTCCACCGAGCGGGTAGGATCGAGATCGAGATAGGGCCGCGGATCAAAGCCCTGCCCCTGATCGCGAATCAGGAATCGCACCTCCCGCGGGCGACACTCGACCCGCAGGTAGGCAAAGCGCGCCGCGTACTCGGGCAGACCAAGCAGGCGCTCAACCTCGTTGCGCCAGGCCCCAGCGGCCATCAGTTCGCCTTTGCGCACGAAACCGAGGCCCAGGTTGCCGTGCTCGATGGCATTGTTCATCAACTCTGACAGGGCGATCTGGACACTGGCCGGATCGGGGCACAGCCCCGCTACCAGCTGCGACAAGCCCGACACATCCTCAAGGGAGCGGAACGGAAAACAGCCGCCTGAGGGCGTCAGCACCTCGCCGCCAGGCAGCATCATCGCCGCCATCAGGGTACGCAGTTCGACCGGCTTCACGGCAAAGCCCGCCACCCCGGACACCAGGCCGGCCTCAATGGCCGGGAGGTCTTCGGCTTCCACCAGCATGGTCACCGCCACCTCGTTGCGGCGCAGGCCGTCAAGCAGCTCGGCCGCCGCTGCGCCGGGAACGGCATCCAGCACGACCCGCCCCACCCCCGGCCGCCCCGCCGCGAGACGCGCACGTGCCGCAGCGGTACCCAGGCACTCGCACACGAAACCGGCGGTCAGCAGGCCGTGCTCAAGACGCTCCACCGATCGGGGATCATCCCCGATCACCCACACCCGCCCGGTCATCGACCGCAGGAAACTACCCTGACCCGAATGGAACATGGGAGGCTCAGGCGCCCGCGGCAAAGGCCGCCATGGCCCGGACAACGCCTTCATCCTCGCCCACGGCGGTCGCCAGCTCAATGCTGCAGGCCGGGTGCCGGGCCCGCACCTCCTCGATCAACGCAGGCACATCCCGCTTCAGATGGCCGCCCTGGGCCAGAAACAAGGGCACCACCCTGACCTGCCGGGCGCCCGACGCTGCCGCAGCCTCCACTGCTGCAGCCAGAGTCGGCTCCATCAATTCCAGAAAGGCGACGCTGACCGCCGCGTCCGGCCGCAGGCGCTGCACTTCAGCGGCAACCCGCCGGGCCGGCTTGGCCCACTCCGGATCCCGCGCCCCATGGGCAAACAGCACGATGGCTTGCTGCGACATTCAGTTCTCCCTGTTTTGCGCCCAGGGGACAGAGCAACGGGCTCCGCCCCATGGCGGCCGATCCAAGAAGGGAGAGGCCACCCAGGCAAATTTGCAATAAGCTTCACAGGATCTTAATCCGGGGTAGCAGCGGTTCATGTCCAAATCCGTCACCCCCTTCCTGCATCCTGCAACCATGTGTGAAATAGTCCCCTCCAGGCCACAATTAGTTCGTGCAGCCATGCTCTGCCTGTTCTCGGCAGCCCTCGTCCCCCAAATCGCCAGCGCCCAGGTCCGCCTGGCGGCGGTGCCCGGCGGCGTTGTGGCACTCACCGTCGCCCCGGCCAGCGCACCCCGCCCGGAAGTGCGCTTCGGTGGCAAACCCGTGCTCCTTCAGCAGGGCCCGGAGGGCTGGCAGGCGCTGGTTGGCCTGCCCCTGGATACCCCGCTGGGCGAACAGGCCGTCGAAGTCGGCCCCGAGGCCCGGCGTCTGCCCTTTCAGGTCGGCCCCAAGGCCTATCCGGAACAGCGCCTGACCCTGAAGAACCCGAAAATGGTCAGCCCCGACCCGGACGACCTGGACCGCATCGCCGCCGAGCGGGAGCGCCAGATCCGGGTACGCAGCCAGTTCCGGGATGTGCCCGTGGCCCGCACCGATCTCGACCTGCCCACCGCCGGGCGGCTGTCCAGCCGCTTCGGCCTGCGCCGGGTGTTCAATGGCGAACCCCGCGCGCCCCATACCGGCCTCGACGTGGCGGCCCCCGCGGGCGCCCCCATCCGCGCGCCGGCGGACGGCGTGGTGAGCCTGGTGGACGATCTCTATTTCAACGGGAAAACGGTATTCGTGGACCACGGTCAGGGCTTCGTGAGCATGGTCTGCCACCTCAGCCAGACCCGCGTCGAGGTCGGCCAGACGGTGCGCCGGGGCGAGCTGCTCGGCCTGGTCGGCAATACCGGCCGGGCCACAGGCCCGCACCTGCACTGGAGCGTCTATCTGAATGGCGCGGCCGTGGACCCGGCCCTCTTCATCGGGCCGACACCGGACCCGAAGCCAGCCCGTTGATCACCCGGGCTGCGGCGAACATGCCCACGCAGGCCGTCACCGTGACCACCGAACCGAAGCCGGCGCAGTTGAGGCCGGCCGGACCTGGCGCCCCGGCGGCACCGGCCGCCACATCGCAGGCAGCCTCTGGCGCCGGGTAACGCAGGGGCTCGGTGGAGAACACCGCCTCCACACCAAACTTCTTCTTCGGGTCGCGGGTAAAGCCATGGGCCTTGCGCAACTGCCCGCGCACCTTGGCAAGCAGAGGGTCCTGGAGGGTACGGGCCAGGTCATCCACGCGGATCTGCGTCGGGTCGATCTGCCCACCTGCGGCCCCGCAGGTGACCAGGGGCAGGCCCCGCTCCCGGGCCACGGCGATCATCGCCACCTTCACGCGCACGGCATCGATGGCGTCCACCACGTAATCGAAGCCCCCCGCCAGCAGCTGCGCAGCGTTATCCACGGTCACGAAGTCATCCACCACCGCCACCCGGCAGGCCGGGTTGTAGCCGGCGATGCGCTCGCGCATGGCCTCCACCTTGGCCTGCCCCAGGGTGGCGTCGGCGGCATGGATCTGCCGGTTGATGTTGGACTCCGCCACGTGGTCCAGATCGATCAGGGTCAAGCGGCCCACGCCGGTACGAGCCAGGGCTTCCACCGCCCATGACCCCACCCCACCGATACCCACCACGCACACATGCGCCGCGGCCAGCCGGGCCCGCCCCGCATCCCCATACAGGCGGGCAATGCCGCCAAAGCGGCGGGAATCATCGGGAAGGTTCAGGTCGGCGGAGTCCATGGCAGTCCAGCAGCAGTCGAGGCGCGCAAATATAACCGAGCAGGCGATAATCGCCCCCATCCGATCCCTCCTGCCCCCCGCCATGGCCCGCTACCCGCACATCCTCTTCGATCTCGACGGCACCCTCATCGACTCCGCCCCGGCCATCCTCGCCAGCTTCCGCGACGCCTTCGCCCAGACTGGCATCGCGCCCGTGCGCAGCATCGACGAGAGCATCATCGGCCCACCGCTGCTGGAAACCCTGCAGCTCCTTTCGGGCAGCCAGGACGCGGCCCTGACCAGCCGCCTCGCCGACGCCTTCAAGGCCAGCTACGACACCGAAGGCTACAAGGCCACCGCCGCCTATGCCGGTGTCGGCGCCCTGCTCGCCAGCCTTGCGGGTGCCGGCCTGACCCTGTCCATCGCCACCAACAAGCGCATCCACCCCACCCGCCTGATCCTCGAACACCTGGGCTGGCACACCCACTTCGCCCACGTCTACGCCCTCGATCTCTTTGCCCCGCGCCTACCCGACAAGGCCGCCATGATCGGCCGCCTGCTGGCCGACCAGGCCATCCCCACGGACAAGGCCATCTACATCGGCGACCGCAGCGAAGACGGCGAATCCGCCGATGCCAACAGCCTGCCCTTCATCGCCGTCACCTGGGGCTACGGCAGCATCCAGCCCACCGAGATGGCCGCCCACTGGCGCCACGCCGCCACCCCCGAGGCCCTGGGCCAGGCGTTGCTGGCGGACTGAGCAGGGATCTTCAAGCCCGTAATTGCCGTGCTGAATGGCTGCTGCCGGATAGTCGTCTGACGTTGCAGCCACTGATTGATGAGCAGGAGCTGGACAGCAGGCGCCTTGCTCATTGGACATACTCCATGCCGAATGCAACGGAACCGCCCTGCACGAAATGTGGAAGCATCCACTACGGATATTGGACCTCTTCAACCACTGTGCTATCAGTGCCAGTTCCGAAAGAACGCTGGTGCTTAACCCTGCGTTCAAGGCGACCTGCGCGAAAAGCCTCGCAGGCGCCTCCACTTCACGTTAGGCGTGACGAGTGAGTGCGCAATGAATTTGCTAGGTAAGTGGCTTTTCATCCTTTCTTTGATTGCTGCCTGTGGAGTTGCTGCCTGGTTTTTGGCGCCACTACTTGAGGTTAGTTTTGAAATTGCGTCACTTGTCGCAATGACAATTGCATATCTTTTGCTTTCCGCATATCTCGAATTATTTCGTCACCGGTTGCGGAAAAATGTTGAAGGAATGACTGTTGAAGAAAGAGTAGCCCTCTCGGAACTCGAACCCGAAATACGGTACTCCATACCGGCAGCAGGCTCTGCGTCTCCGAGGATAACTACACTAGTCGGAGCCATCGCAGTTAATGGACCTGTGATCCCTCTCATGGTTGGACCGCTTGCATTGCTTCAGTATGTTTTCAATGTTCACCACCCACTTGCAATGGCACTTAGCTTGGCGCTGGGATTCGTCTTGGCTTGGGCATGGTGGTCAGTGGGGGTAACCGTGTGGCGGTGGTGGGCTACTTCACACCGTGGTATGCCACCGGGTGAGGTGCAATGGAGAGGCGAAGAGGCTTCTATCTTGTGGCCAGAAAATCACTTCTTCGAGAAAACAGAACTTGGAAAGCTAATCTCCCGGCGCAGAGCATCGTAGCCATATGACGTCCAACGATTAAGGTTAGATCGTGATCGCAAAGCGGGCCAGGGCTCCCGCAGCGACCCATCCGACATCACCCCTCCTCTTCATCATCGTTGTTCTCCCCCTCCACCGCCAACCCCAGCAGTGCAGCCCGAAACTCATCCAAGGTCGCAGCCAGCAATCGTTTGGTCTTGATGCTGGTTTTGACCGAGGTGTTCAACTGCGATGCCCGCAGGGATGGGGCACGAGGCGACCCCGGTTGCCCTTGGCATTACGAATCTGGACACGCATCGGGGTCGTGAGTCTCCGTGAGGGGCTTTCTGTGACGCAAGTGGCGGTACGAAGCGAGCTTGATTGCAGCCGGCTTTCCCCGGCTTCCATCCCTGTGCGACACTACTTGCGGTCTCCTTCACCCCACTTTCATATCCATCCGGCCATGACCACTACATCCTCACGTAGCCTGCTCACCCTCGGGGTGCTGGCCGGCACCCTCGCCCTCATTCCGCCCGACGCCGACGCCCGCCGCTTTGGCGGTGGCCGCAGTATCGGCATGAGCCACAGCACGCCCGCGCCGGTGCACGCACCCCACCACGCCCCCCACTACGACAGCCACGTTTCCTCCCCCACCCCAACCCTCCGCTACCAGACGCCGCTGCCGCCCACCGAAACCCGTTTCCGCAGCACCAACTACGGTTCGGACGTGACCCACACGATCCTGCGTTCAACATCCCTCGGCATTGCACGGCGCCCCCGTCCGTCCGAGCAGGCCGCTCCTGCAGCCTATTCGCCCGGTGAGTCCGGCCCCAGCGAGGACGCCCTGCGGATCATCGAAGCCAGCCGGCAGCGTGATGCCCAGAGTCAGGAAAACAACGTGCGCTCCCCGCGCGTCGCCGACCCGCGTTTTGCCCGCATCACCGACAACGTGGCCCCCTCCCGCCCCTGCGAGTTCAAGCCCGTGATGACCGACGACGACTACATCGTCTGCGGCGCCACGCCGCCGAGCTATTCCGCCGGCCGCTAAGGCACGACGCGGACGGAAATACCCCCCTTTCCCCCTCCTGTTCCGCCCTAAGCCCAGCCCCTGCCACGCATAACATCGGCTCCATATTCCCCTGGAGCGCCGATGAAAGCCGTGATCCTCGCGGGTGGCCTGGGCACCCGCATCAGCGAAGAGACCGTCAACCGCCCGAAGCCGATGATCGGCATCGGCGGCCGACCCATTCTCTGGCACATCATGAAGATCTATTCCAGCCACGGCATTCACGACTTCGTGATCTGCTGCGGCTACATGGGCTACGTGATCAAGGAGTACTTCGCCAACTACTTCCTGCACATGTCGGACGTCACCTTCGACATGACCCACAACCGCATGGAGATCCACGAACGCCACGCCGAGCCCTGGCGCGTGACCCTGGTGGACACCGGCGACACCACCCAGACGGGCGGTCGCCTGGGCCGCGTGCGCCAGTACCTGGAAGACGAAGAGGCCTTCTGCTTCACCTACGGCGACGGGGTGGCCGACATCGACATCAGCGCCGAAATGGCCTTCCATCGCAGCCACGGCAAGCTGGCCACCGTCGCCGCCGTGCAGCCCCCCGGGCGCTTCGGCTCCCTGGAACTGAAGGGCGACGCCGTCAGCGCTTTCGTCGAGAAGCCCCTGGGTGACGGCGGCTTCATCAACGGCGGTTTCTTCGTGCTTTCGCCCAAGGTGCTCGACCTCATCGACAGCGACCAGACCATCTTCGAAGGCCCAGTTCTCGGCGAGCTCATCGCCCGGGACCAGCTCGCCGCCTTCCAGCACACCGGCTTCTGGCGCCCCATGGACACCCTGCGCGACAAGACCGTGCTGGAGGATCTGTGGACCAGCGGCAATGCCCCATGGAAGACCTGGTGAATCCGGCCTTCTGGCGGGGCCGGCGGGTCTTCCTCACTGGCCACACCGGCTTCAAGGGCAGCTGGCTGAGCCTGTGGCTCCAATCGATGGGCGCCGAGGTGTACGGCTACGCCCTCGCCCCGGAAACCACCCCGGCCCTCTTCGAGGTGGCCGACGTGGCCCGCGGCATGCACTCCACCCTGGGTGACGTGCGCGACTACGCCGCCCTGCACACCGCCATGGCCGCCGCACGGCCGGAGATCGTCCTCCACCTGGCGGCCCAGCCCCTGGTGCCCCTGTCCTACGCGGTACCGGTGGACACCTTCGCCACCAACGTGATGGGCACGGTGCACCTGCTCGAGGCCTGCCGCCAGGTGCCCGGCATCCGGGCCGTGGTGGTGGTGAGCAGCGACAAGTGCTACGAAAACCGCGAGCAGCCGCAGGGCTACCAGGAAGGCGACCCCATGGGCGGTCACGACCCCTACTCCGCCAGCAAGGGCTGCACCGAGCTGGTCGTCGCCTCCTACCGCCGGTCCTTCATGGCCGCCAGCGGCATCCCCGTGGCCAGCGCCCGCGCCGGCAACGTGATCGGCGGTGGCGACTGGACCCCGAGCCGGCTGGTGCCCGACGTGCTGGCCGCCTTTGCTGCCGGCAACCCCGTCACCCTGCGCAATCCGGGCGCCATCCGCCCCTGGCAGCACGTGCTGGAGCCCCTGTCCGGCTACCTGCTGCTCGCCCAGCGGCTTGTCGAAAGCGGCCCGGCCGTTGCCGAAGGCTGGAACTTCGGCCCCGACGACAGCGACGCCAAGACCGTCGCCTGGGTCGTCGAGCGCCTGGCCGAAGGCTGGGGCCCCGACGCCAGCTGGGCCGTAGCCGACACACCCCAGGTGCACGAAGCCCATACCCTCAAGCTTGACTGCAGCAAAGCCCGCGACCGGCTGGACTGGCGCCCCCGCTGGCATGCCGGCGAAGCCGTGGCCCGCAGCCTCGCCTGGCATCGTGCGTGGCGCAGCGGCGCCGACATGCAGCGCTACACCCTCGACGAAATCGTCGCCTTCGGAAGCCCCCCATGAGCCTGATTCGCAAGACCCTCACCCCTGGCGCCGACGGCCGCCTCCAGCTCGACCTGCCGGAGCTGGCCGGGCAGGAACTGGAGATCATCGTCCGCCCGGCCCGGGCCGCCACCTCAGCGCAGGCCTGGCGCCCGGGCATTGATGCCGTTCCGCCCTCCGGCAAGGTCGTCGGCGACCCCGAGAAGGACGCCATGATCGACGCGGCGCTGGACGCGTGGCTCACCACCGGGCGCTTCAACGACGCCTTCGAGGCCCGCCTGGCCGCCTTCGTCGGCGTGGCCCACGCCCTCACCGTCAATTCCGGCTCGTCGGCCAATCTGGCGGCCTTCTCGACCCTCACCTCGCCCAAGCTGGGCGCCCGCGCCATCCAGCCCGGCGACGAGGTGATCACCGTGGCCGCGGGCTTCCCGACCACCGTCAATCCCATTCTCCAGAACGGCGCAGTACCGGTCTTTGTGGACGCCACCCTGCCCGGCTACAACATCGATGTGAGCCTGCTGGAGGCGGCCCTGTCGCCCCGCACCAAGGCCATCATGATCGCCCACACCCTGGGCAACCCCTTCGACCTGGACGCCATCTGCGCCTTTGCCCAGGCCCACGGCCTTTGGCT
>NZ_JBIJDC010000092.1:0-19120 GCF_044344315.1 Zoogloea sp.
GATTTCGTGGTGTCCGATGCGACCCTGAACCGCTTCTTCTCCTTCCACGTTATTGCCGTGCCGCTGATCCTTATCGGCCTGGTGGCTGCCCACATCGTTGCGCTGCACGAAGTCGGCTCCAACAACCCGGATGGCGTTGAAATCAAGAAGAAGAAGGGCGCAGATGGCCACCCGCTGGACGGCATCCCCTTCCACCCCTACTACACTGTCAAGGATATCGTGGGTGTGGTGGGCTTCCTGATCTGCTTCTCCTTCATCGTGTTCTTCGCGCCTGAAGGCGGCGGCTACTTCCTGGAATTCAACAACTTCATTCCGGCCGACCCCCTGAAGACCCCGCCGCACATTGCCCCGGTCTGGTACTTCACCCCCTTCTACTCGATCCTGCGTGCGGTGACCTATCCGCTGTTCGGCATCGATGCGAAGTTCTGGGGCGTCGTGGCCATGGGTGCCGCCGTGGTGATCATCGCCTTCCTGCCGTGGCTGGATCGTAGCCCGGTGAAGTCGATCCGCTACAAGGGCGGTCTGTTCAAGGCCATCCTGGCCGTCTTCATCGTCTCCTTCTTCATCCTCGGCTACCTCGGTGTTCTGCCTCCCACCCCGGGTCGTACCCTGGTGTCCCAGATCTGCTCGGTGATCTACTTCGGCTTCTTCCTGCTGATGCCGTGGTACTCCAAGATGGACAAGTGCAAGCCCGAGCCTGATCGGGTGACCGGTTAATGAGAATGAAAGCCATGAAAAAACTTTTGACGTCTCTCCTGTTCGCACCGCTGCTTGCCTTTGCAAGCGGTGCCGAACTGCACCTGGACAAGGCTCCGGTGTCCACCGATCCGGCTGCACTGCAGAATGGTGCAAAGCTCTTCGTCAATTACTGCCTGAATTGTCACGGCGCCAGCTACATGCGCTACAACCGGCTCCAGGAACTGGGTTTGTCCGAGCAGGCCATCAAGGACAACCTGATGTTCACCGCCGACAAGGTTGGCGAGCCGATGCGCATCGCCATGCAGCGTGATGAAGCCAAGGCCTGGTTCGGTGCTGCACCTCCGGACCTCACCGTGATCTCTCGCTCCCGTGCGTCCGAGTTCGGTAGTGGTGCGGACTGGCTGTACACCTACCTGCGCAGCTTCTATCGCGACAGCGAGCGGCCGACCGGCTGGAACAACGTGGTTTTCGAGAACGTGGGCATGCCCCATGTCCTTTATGAACTGCAAGGCGAGCAGATTGCCAAGGTGACCGAGAAGGATGACGGTCATGGCGGCAAGATCAAGGAGGTTTCCCTTGAATTGGCCAAGCCGGGCAAGATGTCCAAGGAAGAGTACGACAAGGCAAGCGCTGACCTCGTCTCCTACCTGGTTTGGATGGGTGAGCCGATGGCCGAGAAGCGCAAGAACATCGGTACTGCCGTAATTGCATTTTTGGGCTTGCTCTTCGTCCTTTCCTATCTTCTGAAGAAGAATTATTGGAAGGACATCCACTAATCGGCAGCAGGTTTCGCCGATGCAGTCACTTGCCGTCACTGAGCAAGACGCACCACGCGCCCGTCGCGTGGTGCGTGATTCCGAGTATCCGTGGGGTAACACAACGATGATGAATTTGTATTCCGGAACGACAGATCCTTTTAGTCACCGGTGCCGTATCGTGCTCTTTGAAAAGGGCATGGATTTCCAGGTGATTGATGTCGATCTCTTCAACAAGCCGGAAGACATCGCCGTCATCAACCCGTACAACCGGGTTCCGGTGCTGGTTGATCGTGACCTCGTGCTCTACGAGTCCAACATCATCAACGAGTACATCGACGAGCGTTTCCCGCATCCCCAGCTGATGCCGCCCGATCCCATAATGCGGGCCCGGGCCCGTCAGTTGCTGCACACTTTTGAACTGGAGCTGTTCTCGCATATCGAAGCCCTGGAGAAGAACCCCAAGGGCGCGGAGAAGGAGCGAGCCCATGTTCGTGATCAACTCACTCAGCTGGCTCCGATCTTCACCAAGCAGAAGTTCCTGCTCGGCGAAGAGTTCTCCATGCTGGATGTGGCAATCGCCCCTTTGCTGTGGCGCCTCGATCACTACGGTATCGAGCTGCCACGTTCGGCAGCCCCGCTGATGAAGTACGCCGAGCGTATTTTCAGCCGTCAGGGTTTCATTGATGCGATGACTCCATCGGAAAAGGTCATGCGTCGCTGAGTGTCATCCAGGGCCGTGCATCGTCGCGGCCCTGATTTTTTTAGTTTCCCTTTCCTGTGGCCCCGATTTTGGCCTCATTGGATTGAAGGTCCCGGTCATGAGTGAAGTTTCCACCAAGCCCTATCTGATTCGTGCCATTCACGAGTGGTGTGTCGATCAGGGGTTGACGCCTTATCTTGCCGTGGCAGTCGATGGTCGTACCATGGTGCCGCGCAGCTTCGTCCAGGATGGTCAGATTGTTCTCAACATCGGGCCGGATGCGACCCAAAGTCTGGTGATGGGTAATGAGTTGATTGCCTTTCAGGCCCGCTTTGGTGGCGTTGCGCAGAACATCTCGGTACCCGTTGACAACGTTTCGGCTATATATGCCCGGGAAAACGGGCATGGAATGGCGTTTGAGCTGGCTTCCGCGTCCGAGCACGAGGTCGAGGAACTCCCAGAACTTGCTTCTGACTCCGCCGATGTCGCCGAGGACTCGCCCGCTCCGGATGCGTCCCCCGACTCAGCCAAAACCGGCCTGCGCAGCCATCTGAAGCTGGTCAAATAACTTCCTTGCAGGAAGGCCCCCGGCGCTTGATCTGGCTCAGGGAGGCTGTTCCTCCTCAAGGATAAAGTAGCCTGCAATTTTTAATTTTCGAGGTTTAAGCGCATGGCCGCCATGGAATGGACAGACAAGCTGGCTCTAGGTCTGGGGCCGATGGACGACACGCATCTCGAGTTCGTCGATGCCTACAATCGTCTTGTGGCGGCTTCCGGTGAGGCTCAGCTGATTGAGATGGACGCGTTCATTGCGCACACGGTTGAGCATTTCGATCAGGAAAATCGCTGGATGGAGTTGATCGGTTTTCCCGGCTGCCACAAGGCCGAGCATGATCGCGTCCTTGCCGTGTGTCGTGACGTGCGCAAGCGCATGGAACGGGGCGATGCTGCCCTTGGGCGCCAGTTGCTGCAGGAGTTGCCGATCTGGTTCGACAATCATGTCGCCACCATGGATTCCGCTCTTGCGGCCTACATCGACTCGATTGGATTCGATACCCAGACGGGCGAGATTCGCAAGCCACCTCAGGAGGATTGTGAAGATGGCTCGGCGGCTTGCTGTACCCCTCCTGCTCAAAAAGCTGATGGCCAGCCGGCCAGCTCCCCGGCCAGCTGAAGTCTGCGTCAGACTCAGGGTATTTCCCGGTTCCATTTGGACCGGGTTTTAACGACGTCTGCTAGTTTCTTCGCTTCTGTCCTGAATCTTCCAGCCTGTATTTCGGCTTGGTTGCGTTGGCCTGACCTCTGCAAGCTGGGTACTGCCGCAAAGTAGTCTTCGCAAGGGCTAAAGTCCCCGTCTTGTGTGACGATATGACTTGCACTTGAATTCCGCGGGTGGTTGTGCGATGTCCTTTGTCCGAGTCAATAGCGGTGAGGTTGAGGTTGGCCGCCCGGTGCCCTGGCCCCTTTACGATGATCGCCGTCAGCTTCTGCTGGCTCGCGGAGTCGTCGTTGAGACGGAGTCCCAGAAAAAGGCCCTGATGGAGCGCGGCCTTTTCCGCAAACTTCAGGTCAGCGAGACGCGGCCCAACCAGGAGTCAGGCGAGCGTCCGGCAGACGATATGTGCAGTTTTGACGAGATCAAGCTGGATATCGGCGACACCCTGCAGTTGCAGACCCAAAGCGACAGCGGTCAGTCACGCTATTACGTCAAGCTGATCGGCTACCTCAAGGGCAAGAGCGTCATCGTCACCACGCCGACGCAGGATGGCAAGGTCCTTCTCATGCGGGAGGGGCAGAGCTTTGTCGTACGCATGTTCTCGGGAAAGAGCGTCTTCGCCTTCGGGGCGACCATATTCAAAGTGGCCAACGTGCCTTTTCCCCATTTGCACCTGACCTACCCGAACAACGTCAGGGGCCTGGTGGTCCGTCGTGGGGCACGGGCGCGGGTCAATCTCATCGCGGCTGTTGCCGGGGCGGAAGGGCGCTCGCATGCGGCGACGATTTTGGACCTAAGCACCGGTGGTGCGATGCTGATAGGCAAGTCACCGATGGGGGTCAAGGATGACCGCTTGGCTATCAAGTTCCGGGTCGTCGTGAGTGATGTGGAGCAATTTCTGACCATTCCGGCTGTGTTGCGCTCTGTTCACGCAACGGCTACGCCGGAAGGTGTGGCGCCGCAGGTTCAGCATGGTGTCCAGTTCGAGGATCTGCCCCACGCCGAGCAGGTGGTTCTGTCGGCGTTTGTCTATCGCATCCTGTTCGAGGAGTCGGCGGAGGGCTGATTCCGGGCCCGATCGCGTCAGGTGCGGAAGGGGAAGGCCGGCGCCGGCTTTTGTCCGGTCACGATGTCGGCCAGGGCGCGACCTGACCCGCAGGCCAGCGTCCAGCCCAGGGTGCCGTGACCGGTGTTCAGGTAAAGATTGTCTATCCGCGTCCTGCCGATCAGAGGGACGTTGCTTGGCGTGGCAGGCCGAAGGCCGCACCAGTGCTCGGCTCGCTCCAGATCTGCCACCCCGGGCAAGTGTTCGTCCAGCCATTTCACTATGCTGGCGCTGCGCGTTGGATTGGGGCTGAGGTCGAAGCCGTTCAGTTCGGCAGTACCCGCCACCCTTAGCATGTCGCCGAGCCGCGAACACACGACACGGCGTGACTCATCGGTGAGGCTATGTCTGGGTGCTCGTTCCGGATCCACGATGGGTGCGGTAATCGAATAGCCCTTGACGGGATAAATGGGTAGCCGCTCTCCGAAGCGCTTGACCAAAGCCGGGCTGTAACTGCCAGCCGCCACGACGAAGGCATCGGCTTGGAGTACCCCTGCCCTGAAATCCGAATCGAGCAGACGAATACCTCGAATGCGGCCGCGAATCATGTCGTAGTCGTAAAGCCGGGCGTTGAACACGAACCGGACCCCTGCCTCCTGCGCCTTGGCCGCCAATGCGGTGCAAAACATATGGGCATTGCCGCTTTCGTCGTCCATGCCGTGCATGGCGCCAGTGAGGCGCGGCCGTAGAGAGGCAAGAGCGGGTTCGAGAGTAACCGCTTCGTCCGGGGTGAGGGTTCTGGCGCGTATGCCCAGCGCCTCCAGCTCTTTCTGGCGTACCGAAGCTGCCCTGAACTCCCGCTCGCTCTGGAAGAGGTGGAGGATGCCGGCTTCGCTGGACTCATATTCGATGCCGGTCACAGCCCTCAGCGCCTGCAGTTCCTGGTGGCTGTATAGGGCAAGGCTGGCGATGGCTGCGGTGTTGCGAACACTTCGACCCGGCAGGCACTCGCGCAGGAAGGCGGCTGCCCAGCGCCACTGATCGGTATCGGCGCGCAGGCGGAACAGAAGGGGCGCATCCTTGCGGCCGAGCCAGCGAAGGATGGTCGCGGGCGCTGACGGATTTGCCCAGGGTTCGGGGTGGCTGATGGAGATCTGGCCGCCATTGGCGAAGCTCGTCTCCAAGCCGGGGCCGGGCTGGCGTTCCACTACAGTGACCTTACAACCCGCCTGGGCCAGATACCAGGCACTCGTGATGCCTGCCAGGCCGGCGCCGATGACCAGAACTTCCATGATGCCCTGTGAAGAGTGTTACGGAGAAAGGTGGATATTCGCCCTTGCGGGATCCGGCCCGCAATCATAAACGACGAAAGGCCTCGATCCGGGCGATAATCCGCACTTTCACAGGTTATTCTGGAGAGTCGAGTCATGCGTCGTGTCACGCTTACCCAATTTCTGATCGAACAGCAGCGCAAGGGGCTGATGAGTGCTGACCTGCGCCTGCTGATGGAAGTGGTTGCCCGGGCCGTCAAGGCCATTGCCGTCAATGTCTCCAAAGGCGCTCTGGCTGGCGTACTGGGGGAGGCCGGAAGCGACAACGTACAGGGTGAGGCCCAGAAGAAGCTCGACGTCATTGCCAACGACATCCTGATCCAGGCCAACGAGTGGGGCGGTCACCTGGCAGCCATGGCCTCGGAAGAGGTAGAGGAGATCCGACCGATTCCGGGCGAGTATCCCAAGGGTGCCTACCTGCTGCTGTTCGATCCCCTGGATGGCTCGTCCAACATTGATGTGAACATCTCGGTTGGCACCATCTTCTCCGTGCTGCGTTGTCCGGAAGGCATCAACGCGGCCACGGAGGCCGATTTCATGCAGCCGGGAAGTGCCCAGGTGGCGGCCGGCTATTCGGTGTATGGCCCGTCTACCCAGCTGGTGCTGACGGTGGGTGATGGCGTCCATGGCTTCACGCTGGATCGGGAAATGGGCAGTTTCATCTACACCCATCCGGACATGACGATCCCTGAGGACACCAAGGAGTACGCCATCAATGCGTCGAACGAGCGTTTCTGGGAACCGCCCGTCCAGCGCTATGTGAACGAGTTGAAGGCCGGCGCGGAAGGCCCGCGGGGGCGTGACTTCAACACCCGCTGGGTGGCATCCATGGTCGCCGATGTGCACCGCATCCTGACCCGCGGGGGAATTTTCATGTACCCCATGGACAGTAAGATGAAGGACAAGGGCGGCAAGCTGCGCCTGATGTACGAGGCCAATCCGATGGCCATGATCGTCGAGGCCGCTGGCGGCGCCGCATCCACTGGGCGCGAGCGCATTCTCGACATCCAGCCGAACAAGCTGCATCAGCGCGTGCCGGTCATCCTGGGCTCCCGCAACGAGGTCGAACGGGTCGTTTCCTACCACCTGGAAGCCTGATCCTGCTTTTCTGACGATTCACCCGGTCCGTTTGCGGTACCGGTTGAATCGTTTTTCTTTGGGCTGGTCGAACCTGACATTGGCGTGTGCCGATCTTGTCAGGTGATGTCATGACTGTTGTCCCCGATCCCGATTCTTCCTCCCCGGAGGCCGCGCTGGCAGCCTTGCGCCAGGCCATCGGGACGGCCGCCCGCCGGCCCGAGGCGGAGTGTGTGCAGGCGCTTCTTGAGGACGCGCGCCCCTCCGCCGATCAGGCGGCCCGTATCGCGGTTCTGGCGGAGCAGCTGGCTGTCGGCGTGCGCCAGCGGCGGCGGCGGGCCGGGGGGGTCGATGCGCTGATGAACGAGTTCTCCCTCGACAGCAGCGAGGGCGTGGCATTGATGTGTCTGGCCGAAGCCCTGTTGCGGGTGCCCGACGATGACGCCCGCTTGCGCTTGATTCGAGACAAACTATGCGCTCGGGACTGGTCGGCCCATGTGGGCCATAGCCCGTCCGTGTTCGTGAATGCGGCGGCCTGGAGCCTGGCCCTCACCGGGCGCCTTCTTGCCCCCGACGAGGCGGCACGGGTTCCCGGGGCGCTGGAACGTATCGCCGTGCGGGGTGGGGAGGCGCTGGTCCGGGAGGCCATGGATTACGCCATGCGCCTTGTCGGACAGCAGTTCGTGCTGGGCGAAACCATCGAGTCCGCGCTGGAGCGTGCGGGCACCGACTCATTGGCCGACTACCGTTATTCTTTTGACATGCTCGGCGAGGCCGCCGTGACGGCGGACGAGGCAGCACGCTACGCCGCGGCTTACGCCCATGCCATCCACGCCATTGGCAGGCAGGATCGCTGGCGGGGTGTTCACAAGGGCAACGGCATCTCCATCAAGCTCTCTGCGCTGCATCCTCGCTACCACTGGTCCCAGCAGGCGAGGGTGTTGCATGAACTCGTGCCGCGGGTCCGCCATCTGTGCCTGCTGGCCAAGAGCCACGACATCGGGCTGACCATTGATGCGGAGGAGTCGGAGCGGCTTGAACTGTCTCTCGATGTGCTCGCTGCGCTTGCCGCAGACCCGGCTCTGGCCGAATGGTCGGGCTTGGGTTTTGTCGTGCAGGCTTACCAGAAGCGGGCGCCGGCGGTCATCGACTGGCTGGTTGCCGTGGCGCGTCGCCATCGTCGGCGCCTGATGGTTCGCCTGGTCAAGGGCGCCTACTGGGATGCGGAGATCAAGCGCGCCCAACAGGACGGCCTGGTCGACTATCCCGTCTATACCCGCAAGGCCCACACTGACGTAGCCTACTTGGCGTGTGCCCGTCGTTTGCTGGCCGTGCCCGATGCGGTCTTTCCGCTGTTCGCCACCCATAACGCCCATACCGTCGCCGCCATTCTCGAAGCCGGCGGTCCGTTCCGCCCCGGAGACTACGAATTCCAGTGCCTGCATGGCATGGGGGACAGTCTCTACCGGCAATTGTTGGGGGCGGAGGATGCGCGGCTGCGGCGGCCGGTGAGGGTGTATGCCCCCGTGGGCAGTCACCGTACCCTGCTGGCCTACCTGGTGCGCCGCCTGCTGGAAAACGGGGCCAACACCAGCTTTGTCAATCGCATCGTGGACGATGGCGTAGCCCTTGCCGATCTTGTCGCGGATCCCCTTGAGCACGCCCAGGCAAGTGCCGGCCGTCCCCATCCTGGCATTCCCTTGCCCGAGGATCTTTACGCCGGGCGTCGCAACAGCCGGGGCTTTGACCTGGCAGCCGCGCCTGTCCGCCGGGCTTTCCAGGTGGCGCTGGCGCGCAGTCGTGAATCGATCCTGCAGGTGCAGCCGCGGGTCAGCAGTGTCGACCCGGCCGGGATGGGGGCTGCGGTGGAGGTCTGCAACCCGGCGTGCCGGACGGAGCGGGTTGGCGCGGTCCGCTTCGCTACGCAGGTGGAGATGGAGGGGGCGTTTCAGGCGGTAGGGCAGGCCGCGGCCGATTGGGCCGCGACTGCCCCGGAGCACCGCGCCCTGTGCCTGGAGCGGGCTGCCCAGGCCTTTGAGGCGCGAACCCATGCCCTGGTGGCACTCATTGTGCGGGAGGCGGGCAAGACCATTCCCGCTGCGCTCGGTGAAGTCCGCGAAGCGGTGGATTACTGCCGCTACTATGCCAGTCGGCTGCGCGCCGGCGATGTGGACGGCAGTACCCCCCTGGGCACCATCGTGGCCATCAGCCCCTGGAATTTTCCGCTGGCCATCTTTGTCGGGCAGATTGCCGCGGCCCTGGCTGCCGGCAACCCCGTCATCGCCAAGCCGGCAGAGCAGACCCCGCTGATCGCCGACTGGGCCGTTGCCCTGCTCCATGAGGCCGGCGTGCCGCGCTCTGTGCTGCAGTGTCTGCCCGGCGGCGGTGGCGTGGGGGCTGCTCTGGTGGCGGATGAGCGTGTTCGCGGAGTCTTGTTCACGGGTTCCACTCGAGTGGCCATGGCCATCCATCGCCAACTGGCGAGCCGGGGCGATGTTCCGCTGGTGGCTGAAACAGGCGGGATCAACGCCATGATCGTGGACTCCACCGCCTTGCCTGAGCAGGTGGTGGGCGATGTGCTTCTTTCCGCTTTCGATTCTGCCGGCCAGCGCTGTTCAGCTCTGCGTCTGCTGTGCTTGCAGGAGGACATTGCCGATCGGGTTCTTGAGCTGCTAGATGGCGGCATGGCTGAGTTGCGTCTTGGCCCGCCGGATGATTTTGCGACTGACGTGGGGCCGGTGATCGACGCCTCTGCCCGTCTCCGCATCGATGCCTACGTGGATGCGCTGCGTGCCGATCGTCGCTGCGTGCTGACCCGTAGTCTTCCCGACGTCTGTGCCGCTGGCCACTTTGTCGCACCCACCCTGATCGAGCTTCCGTCACCGGCCGAATTGCGCCAGGAGGTCTTTGGCCCCGTACTGCACATCGTCCGTTATGCGGCCCGGGATCTGGATGCGGTCCTGGACGCCCTGTCTGCCAGAGGCTATGGTCTGACGCTTGGCATCCAGTCGAGGATAGACGACTTTGCCCAGCACATCATCGGGCGCATGAAGGTCGGCAACTTCTACGTCAATCGCAGCATGATCGGCGCGGTGGTGGGGGTGCAGCCCTTTGGCGGCGAGGGCCTTTCAGGTACGGGGCCGAAGGCCGGCGGGCCGTTGCTCCTAGGCCGGCTGGTGCGTGGCGCCCCGGTGCCGCTTGCCGATCAGCCGCGCCCGCCACGGCCACTGCTGGCTTGCCTCGAGGCGTGGATCGGAGAGGGCGGGGCGGGGCTGGAGACGCCCGTGCGGGCGCGTCTGCTTTCGGCGATCGAAACCTATCGACGGGCTTCCCTTGCCGGTCTGACCATACCCTTACCCGGGCCGACCGGGGAGACCAATACCCTGAGCTTTCACCCCCGGGGCCCGATCCTGGGCATGGCCGACTCGACTGCCGGCTGGCTTCACCAGCTGGCGGTGGTGCTGGCTACCGACAACCGCCTCGTGCTGGCGGCCGGCGCTGCCGCCGAGGCCTGGCGCAGCGCATTGCCACTGGCCTTGCAGGGGGTGGTTGATGTGCATCCGGATGCGCTGGTCCAGCCTTGGGCCGCCGCCCTTGTTGATGTGCCCGAGGCGCAGCCTTGGCAGGACGTGCTCGCCCAGCGGGAAGGGCCGATCCTGCCCTGCCTTGTGCCAGCCCCCGACTATGCGCTTGAGCGCCTGATCATCGAGCGCTGTGTTAGCGTCAATGTCACCGCCACCGGGGGCAATGCCCGGCTGCTTCAACTCGGTGAGGCCTGAACGGCCGCGGTGCTCCGGCTGTTAGAATCCGCGGGTGCCGCGCCATTCCATTGTTCTCTGCCTGTCGTTTGCGTTGATCGCCCTCGCCGGGGTCGTGCCCGCCCATGGGGCGGACAGCCCGGTCGAGCTCGAGGCGCCGGATTCCCTGCGCCCCTTGCTTGTGAAGCACCTGGATTTCCTTGAGCGCGCTCCTGACGAGGTGTTGGACGCCGCCGGCCGGGTTGCCCTGATGCGTCGGGCGCGCAAGGAAATTCGAGAGATCCTCGCCACCGAGGGGTATTTTTCACCGGCCATTGAAAGGCAGGATCTGGACGGTGAACGTCTGCGCGTTGTGGTCACGCCGGGGCGCCGAACGACGATTTCAGCGCTTGATCTGCGTTTTGCCGGCGATGTCACCGGCGTCGACGGGGATCGTCCGGCGCGCCTGGCTTCCCTGCAGGCCGCATGGGGATTGCCGGTTGGTCAGCCCTTCCGGCAAGCCGACTGGGATGCCGCCAAGCAGCGCCTCCTCGATGCCCTGGCCACACGTGAATACGCGGCCGCCAGCATTTCGGACAGTCGGGCTGTCATCGATCCGGAAACGGCCAGCGCCCAGCTCGAGGTGGAGGTGGATAGTGGTCCCGTGTATCGCTTCGGGGCGCTGCAGATCAACGGGCTATCCGACTACGATGCCGGTCTCATCGAACGTTACCGCCCGCCGGAAGTTGGCGAGCCGTATAGCCAGGAGCGCCTGCTGCGCTTCCAGACAGCCCTGCAGAACACCAGCTACTTCGCGTCGGTGGTTGTTGATATTGATCGCAGCACGGCCACACCCGAGGCGGTGCCGGTGCGGGTCGATGTCATCGAGGCCAAGCCGCGGCGCATCGGCTTTGGTGCCGGTATCAGCAGCAACACGGGTTACCGGGTTGAAACCAGCTACCGGGACGCTCACTTCCTGGGGCAGCCCTGGAATCTGGTCAGTGGTGTGCGTGTTGAGCAGCGTCGCCAGCTTGGCTACGCGGATGTCTTTCTGCCGCCGTCCGTCGCCGGCTATCTGGACAGCGTAGGGGTGCTGGCCGAGCACACCAATATTTCCGGCCTGCAGACCCAGCGCCAATCCATCGGCGTCGTCCGGACCATTCCCCGGGGCAGCATGGAGAACCGTCTGGCGCTCAATTATCAGCATGAAATCCTGACCCCGGAAGGCAGCCTCCGGTCGAGTCGCTCGGCGCTGACCGCCAACTGGTCATGGACTTATCGGGCGGTGGACAACATCCTCGATCCGCGGCATGGGCAGGTGGTCAACTTCCAGCTTGGGGGCGCTTCCCGGGCCTTCCTGTCGGATCGCAACTTCGTGCGCCTGTACGGGCGTTACCAGCACTTCTTTCCGATGGCCGAACGGGATGTGCTGATCCTCAGGGCCGAGGGCGGCATGACCATAGCCGCCTCTCGCGACGGCGTCCCCCAGGATTTCCTGTTCCGTACCGGCGGCGCCCAGACGGTGCGGGGCTACGCCTACCAGAGTCTGGGGGTCACCGATGGCAGCGCCACCGTCGGTGGGCGTTATCTGGCCGTCACCAGTGCCGAGTATGTGCATTGGTACGGGGGTAATTGGGGCATCGCGGCCTTTGTCGATGCCGGCAATGCCAACGACCAGCGGGAGCTGTTCAAGATGAACTTCGGCTACGGCTTTGGCCCCCGTTGGCGCAGCCCGGCAGGTCCGATCGCCGTGGATCTGGCATACGGCCAGAGCGATCATCGGGTCCGCCTCCAGTTTGCCGTGGCCATTGCCTTCTGACGCGCCCGACAACTTTCCCCGACAGCGGGGTTCCAAGGAAAGATCGGACACCTCACGACCCATTCCGAAACCGGAGCCCCCATGCCCAACCGACTGCAGCACCAAACCTCTCCCTACCTGCTGCAACACGCCGACAACCCGGTGGATTGGTGGCCCTGGTGCCAGGAGGCGCTTGATCTTGCCCGTCGCGAGGGCAAGCCCATACTCCTGTCCATCGGCTATTCGGCGTGCCACTGGTGTCATGTGATGGCCCATGAGTCCTTCGAGGACGCAGCGGTGGCGGCGCGCATGAATGAGCGTTTCATCAACATCAAGGTGGACAGGGAAGAACGACCGGACCTGGATCAGATCTACCAGTCGGCTCACCAGATGCTCGCCCGCCGCAATGGCGGCTGGCCGTTGACCGTCTTCCTGAGCCCCGACGGCGTACCCTTCTTCAGTGGAACTTACTTCCCCAAGCAGCCCCGCCATCGCCTGCCGGGTTTTCTGGATCTGCTGACGCGCATCGACGTAGCTTTCCGCACCCAGCGTACAGCCATCGATGAGCAGAACCAGGGGCTGCAGGCCGCACTGGCGCGCCACGATGCAGGTGCTTACGCTCATCCCGCCGATTTCTCGTCCGCGCCCCTCGACGCCCTGCGTGACGCCTTGTCGTCCACTTTTGACCGGGTGCATGGCGGCTTCGGCGCGGCGCCCAAGTTTCCCCATCCCGCCGACCTGGATTTCCTGTTGCGCCGCTTTGCTGCCACAGGCGACGAGGGCGCCCGCGAGATGGTTCTCGTCACACTGCGCCACATGGCCGAAGGCGGCCTTTTCGATCATCTGGGGGGCGGGTTTGCTCGCTACAGCGTCGATGATCGCTGGAACATTCCCCATTTCGAGAAAATGCTCTACGACAACGGTCCGCTATTGGCCTTGTACGCTGACGCCTGGCAGATCACGGGGGAGCCCCTGTTTGCCCGGGTGGTGGAGCAGACCGCCGAATGGGTCATACGGGAGATGAGCCTTGCCGGAGGTGGCTTTGCCTCGTCGATGGATGCGGACTCCGAGGGCGAGGAGGGGCGTTTCTACCTCTGGGAAAAGGCCGAACCGAGGGCCTTGCTGAGCGAAACCGAGTTCGCCATCGTCGCGCGTCACTATGGTCTGGCGCGCCGTCCCAACTTCGAGGGCTCCCACTGGCACCTTCATGTCGCGGAGCCCCTCGGGCGGATTGCCGAAGATCTCGGAATCGGGGAAACCGAGGCCCGGCAACTTCTTGACGGCGCACGCCGCACGCTGTTTGCCCGGCGGGCATTGCGTACGCCACCGGCCCGCGATGACAAGCTTCTGGTGAGCTGGAATGCCCTGATGATCCAGGGCCTCGCCAGGGCTGCCCGGATCTTCGGCCGGCGCGACTGGCTTGTGGCCGCGACAGCCGCCGTCGATGCCATCCGTGATGGCTTGTGGGTGGAGGGGCGCTTGCTCGCCACATCCCGGGCCGGCAAGGCGCATCTGAATGCCTACCTCGACGACCACTCGCTGCTGATCTCGGCCCTCATCGAACTGATGCAGTCCCACTTTCGGCCCGTTGATCTGGCTTTTGCCGAAGATCTTGCCGATGCCTTGCTCGATGACTTCGAAGATCGGGGGCGGGGTGGCTTCTTCTTCACGCGCCACGATCACGAAGCGCTGATCCACCGACCGCGGAGCGCCCACGATGGCGCCATGCCGTCCGGTAATGGTGTGGCCGCCCAGGCACTTGGTCGCCTCGGTCACATGACGGGGGAAACACGCTATCTGGATGCGGCCGAACGCACCCTGCAAGCCTTCTACACGGCGTTAAGGCAGTCTCCTTCGGGGTATGCCAGCCTGGCCCTCGCCCTTGCCGAACAACGGCAGCCGCCTTCCCTGCTGGTACTGCGTGGACCGGCCGGAAGCCTGGCGCCATGGCTGGAAAGGCTGGCCAGCCGGTATCTGCCTCACGTGCTCTGCCTGGCCTTGCCCGGCGACATTGCGGGATTGCCGCCCGTGCTCGACAAGCCTGTCGGTGCCGACGTCAACGCCTGGCTGTGTTCCGGCGTTGAATGCCTGCGACCCTTTGCCACGTGGCCGGCACTTGAGGCGGAGCTCATGAGAATTGGCAAACCCGCAGGGGAAGTTTAGACTTCCCTGATATTTTTTCGCCACACAACCCAAGAGGATCACAATGAAGAAACTCGTTGCTGTCGCCGCCATCGCTGGCCTGATGGGCTCCACCGCTGCATTCGCCGACGCCGGCGCTGATCTGGCCAAGGCCAAGAACTGTCTGGCTTGCCACGCCGTCGACAAGAAGCTCGTCGGTCCGGCCTACAAGGATGTTGCTGCCAAGTACAAGGGCGACAAGACCGCTGAAGCCAAGCTTGCCGAGAAGATCGTCAAGGGCGGTGTTGGTGCCTGGGGCCAGATCCCGATGCCCCCCAACCCGCAGGTTAGCGCCGCTGAAGCCAAGACCCTCGCGGCCTGGGTTCTCGCCCAGAAGTAAGCGCCGCCCGTCGCTCCGGCCAGCCTGCGGGCTGGCTTTTTTGCTTTTTGGAGTGCCAACCTGACGTCTTATGGCAAGTACTTTGCATCTTGTCGCGAAATTGCAACACTTCATCAGGGCGTCTCATCCAAAAAACAACGCTGTCCTTGCTTCACCCTTTGCCTCGCACCCACAATGCAGGCCAACTTCTCGTTAGAGAGGTGAAATTGGTCGGCCCCGCGCAAGCGGTGCGTGCCAGTCTTCAATCAAGAGGAGAAACATATGCAAAAGAAACTGATCGCTCTGGCCGTTGCCGGCCTGGCTTCCACCGGCGCCTTCGCTCAAGCCAACGTGACCGTTTACGGCGTGGCTGACGCTTCTTTCGACGTCGTCAAGATCTCTGGCGATGCGAACAACGAACTCGGCAACATGACCCGTGTTTCCACCAACTCTTCCCTGATCGGTTTCAAGGGTGCTGAAGCGCTGGGCAACGGCCTGACCGCCGTGTTCCAGTACGAAAGCGCTGTCGGCTTCGACAACGCCGGTGCTCTGGGCGCCAACCGTGACAGCTACGTCGGCCTGGCCGGCGGCTTCGGTACCGTTGTTCTGGGTAACCTGACTGGCCCGACCCGCGCTCTGGGTGCTGCTCTTGATGTGAACGCAGGTGCCACCGGTATTGGCGCCAACTCCGCTCTGCTGGGCAAGCTGGGTAATAATCTGCTCGGATCTATCGATGGCAACAGCACTTACAGCGCTGCTGGCAATCCGGCTTGCGGTCGCTCCAGCGTTTGTACGTCGATCTTCGACACCCGCTGGAAGAACGCCATCGCCTATGTTTCCCCGAGCTTCGCTGGCCTGAACGCCACCGTTGCTTACGTGGCCAATGAAAACAAGACCTTTAACGGTCAAGGCCCGGCTCTGAACACTTCCGGCTACGATGTTGGTTTGAAGTATGCTAATGGCCCGGTTATGGCTGCTGTGACATACAACGCTGTTAATTTGGGTGATAACAATGCCCAGTTCGGCGGTGATTCCACCAAGGTTAGCGATCTTCGTATCGGTGGTTCCTTCAGCTTCGGCGCCGCTTCTATCCGTGCTTTGTTTGATCTGGCTCGTGCGGATAATTACACTCAACCGAATGCGACCAAGCTTGGCAAGGTTACTCAAGCAGTGTACGGCTTGGGCGCAACCTTTAACGTGACCCCGGCCTCCAAGCTGCTGGGCCAGGTCTACGTTGCTCGTGACCTCAAGGTCAACGGCTCCAGCTCCGACGACACCGGTGCCAAGCTGTTTGAAATTGGCGTCGAGCATAGCCTGTCCAAGCGCACCATGCTGAAGGCTACCTACGCTCTGATCAACAACGACAAGGGCGCTGCGTACGACTTCGGCATCAACGCTGTTGGTATTAACAGCGCGACGGGGGTTAACAATACCTTCTCGACGGTTGGTGGCACCGTTCAGGGTCTGTCCCTGGGCCTGCGTCACACCTTCTAATTCAGACTTCGTCTGAATTAGAAATTGACGGGCACCTTCGGGTGCCCGTTTTTCATGGGCTTCGCCGGGAGGTGTTGGTATGGAGATGGTTTTCCTGTTGCCGGAATGGGGTATGGCAGCGTTCGAATCTGCAAATGAAATGGCCACCCGAGGGTGGCCATTTCATTTGCAGTGTGCTGGGTTCAGCCTATCCTTACCAGATTGTCCCGATGTATCAGTTCCGGCTCTTCGACAAAGCCGAGAATGCCCTCGATCTCGGTCGAGGATCTGCGGGCGATCCGGCGGGCATCGTTGCTGGCGTAATTGACCAAGCCGCGGGCAACTTCACGGCCGTCTGCATTGCGGCAGGCCACCACCGAGCCCCGGGCGAAGTCGCCTTCCACGGCGGTGACGCCAATAGGGAGCAGGCTTTTCCCGGATTCCAGGGCTTCGGTGGCGCCCTGGTCGAGGGTCAGGCTTCCTGCAAGCTGTAGGTGATCGGCCAACCATTGTTTGCGGGCGGCCAGGGGGGTGCTGGTGGCATACAGCAGCGTGCCGATGTCGTCGCCGCCAGCGACCCGCAGCAGTGCATCCACTTCGCGCCCGCTCGCGATGCAGGTGTGGGCGCCGCTGCGTGCTGCGCGCTGCGCCGCACGGACCTTGGTGATCATGCCGCCCTTGCTGATGCCGCTGCCTGCTCCGCCGGCCATGGCTTCCAGGGCGGTGTTCTCGGCGCGGTCCTCGCTGATCAGGCTTGCATCCGGATCTTTCCGCGGGTCAGCAGTGTAGAGGCCCTGCTGATCAGTAAGGATGATCAGCGCATCGGCATCGATCAGGTTCGCCACCAGTGCGCCGAGGGTGTCGTTGTCGCCGAACTTGATCTCGTCGGTAACGACAGTGTCGTTCTCGTTGATGATGGGCACGACGCCCAGCTCCAGCAGGGTGACCAGGGTGGAGCGGGCGTTGAGATAGCGCGTCCGGTCGGCCAGGTCGGCGTGGGTCAGCAGGATCTGGGCCGTGTGAAGCTTGTTCTGGGCGAAGACGCTCTCATAGGCTTGGGCGAGGCCCATCTGGCCGACGGCTGCGGCGGCCTGGAGCTGGTGCATTTCCTGGGGGCGGGCGCTCCAGCCGAGGCGCTGCATGCCTGCGGCGATGGCGCCTGAGCTGACCAGGACGACTTCACGGCCTTCGGCGCGCAGGCCGGCAATCTGGCGGGCCCAGTCGGCAAGGGCTTCGACAGCGAGGCCTTCGCCGTTGTTGGTCACGAGGGCGCTGCCGACCTTGACGACCAGCCGGCGGGCGTTACGGATTGAGGTTCTCATCGTCGTCGTCTTCTTCGTATTCGTCTTCAGCGTCGTCGTAGTCCGCTTCGGAAGGCTCGGCGCCGGATTCGGCCGCCAGCTCCCGGGCTGCAGCGGCAGCGGCATCTGCGGCGACCTGGGCGGCTGCTTTTTCTTCGTCGAGGATGTCCTGGATGGCGAAGATCACGCTCTGGCAGCCGTCCCGACTGATGGCGGAAACTTCGAAGTGGCGCTCCGTCGGGCCGTAGGCATCCAGGAAGGCGGTGACGCGTTCCTGGCGTTCGGTGGGGTCGGGGATCAGGTCGAGCTTGTTTAGTACCAGCCAGCGGCGCTTGTTAACGAGGTCTTCGTCGTACTTGCGCAACTCTTCGACGATGGCGTGGGCGTCTCGTACGGGGTCGGCCTCAGGGTCGAAGGGGGCGATGTCGACAATGTGCAGCAGGATGTGGGTGCGCTGGAGGTGGCGCAGGAACTGGTGGCCCAGGCCTGCTCCGTCGGCGGCGCCCTCGATCAGGCCGGGGATGTCGGCGATCACGAAGCTGCGATTTTCGGAGGTGCGCACCACGCCCAGGTTGGGGGCGAGGGTGGTGAAGGGGTAGTCAGCCACCTTTGGCTTGGCTGACGATACCGCGCGGATGAAGGTGGATTTGCCGGCGTTGGGCATGCCGAGCAGGCCCACGTCGGCCAGAACCTTCAGCTCGAGGTTGAGCGCCTTGCGTTCGCCTTCCTGGCCCATGGTCTTCTTGCGGGGGGCGCGGTTGGTGCTGGTCTTGAAGTGCAGGTTGCCAAGGCCGCCACGGCCGCCGCGAGCGATCATTACACGCTTACCGTCGGCATCCAGGTCGGCGACGAGTTCGCCGGTGTCCTGCAGGGTGATGATGGTGCCCACCGGCATGCGCAATGCGACGTCGTTGCCGCCCTTGCCGTAGCAGTCCGCGCCACGCCCGTTCTCGCCGCGTTCGGCGAGGAAGGTGCGCTTGAAGCGGAAGTCGATCAGGGTGTTGAGGTTGCGGTCGCCAATGGCGTATACGTCGCCGCCCTTGCCGCCGTCGCCCCCGTCCGGGCCGCCCATGGGAATGTATTTTTCGCGGCGGAAGGTGGCGGCGCCGTTACCGCCGTCGCCAGCGATGACTTCAATACGGGCTTCGTCGAAAAATTTCATGGGTGTTTCCGGTTGGGGTCTTGATTCAGGCCCTGAAAGAAAAAAGCCCTATCGCAAGATAGGGCTTTGAAGACATGCGGTCGGCGCTTATTCAGCAGCGGCGACGATGCTCACGGTGCGACGCTTGTTGGCGCCCTTCACAGCGAACTGCACGGTGCCTTCGGTCAGCGCGAACAGGGTGTGATCCTTGCCGATGCCGACGTTTTCGCCCGGGTGGTATTCGGTGCCGCGCTGGCGAACGATGATGTTGCCCGCGAGGACGAACTGACCGCCGTAGCGCTTGACGCCAAGGCGTTTACTTTCTGAGTCGCGACCGTTGCGTG
>NZ_JBIJDC010000093.1:0-19018 GCF_044344315.1 Zoogloea sp.
GATCAAGGCCGAGAACGCCGGCCTCGTCATCCCTGGCTGCGTGGTGGCCTCCGATGCCTTCTTCCCGTTCCGTGACGGCCTCGACGTGCTGGCCCAGGCCGGCGCCACCGCGGTCATCCAGCCGGGCGGCTCCATGCGCGACGCCGAGGTCATCGCCGCCGCCGACGAGCAGGGCATCGCCATGGTCCTGACCGGCTTCCGTCATTTCCGCCACTGATCCGCGCCCTCCCATGAAGATCCTCGTCATCGGCTCCGGCGGGCGCGAACACGCGCTGGCCTGGAAGCTGGCCCGCTCACCGCGGGTCCATAAAGTCTGCGTCGCCCCGGGCAACCCGGGCACGGCCCGCGAACCCGGCATCGAGAACGTGGCCATCACGGCCATTCCCGACCTGATCGACTTCGTCCGCAAGGAGCAGATCGGCCTGACCGTGGTCGGCCCCGAGGCGCCCCTCGCTGCAGGTGTCGTGGACGCCTTCCGTGCGGTCGGCCTGCCGATCTTCGGGCCGACCCGGCTCGCCGCCCAGCTGGAGAGCTCCAAGGACTTCGCCAAGCAGTTCCTGCAGCGCCACAAGATTCCCACGGCCCGCTACCAGACCTTCTCCGACTCCGCCGCGGCCCACGCCTACGTAGACACCGAAGGTGCCCCCATCGTCATCAAGGCCGACGGCCTTGCCGCCGGCAAGGGCGTGGTCGTGGCCATGACCCTTGAGGAAGCGCACGCCGCCATCGACGCCATGCTCACCCACAACACCCTGGGCGTGCAGTACGACGAGCGCGGCCCACGGGTGGTGATCGAAGAGTTCATGGACGGCGAGGAAGCCAGCTTCATCGTCATGGCCGACGGCCGTCACGCCCTGCCCCTGGCCACCTCGCAAGACCACAAGCGCCTCAGGGATGCCGACCTGGGCCCCAACACCGGCGGCATGGGCGCCTACTCGCCCGCCCCCGTCGTGACCCCCGAAGTGCATGCCCGCGCCATGCGCGAGGTCATCATGCCGACCCTGGCCGGCATGAGCGCCGAGGGCCTGCCCTATACCGGCTTCCTGTACGCCGGCCTGATGATCGACGCCAAGGGCGCCCCCCGGGTGGTCGAATTCAACTGCCGCATGGGCGACCCGGAAACCCAGCCGATCATGATGCGCCTCAAGTCCGACCTGGTGGACCTGGTCGAGGCGGCCATCGCCGGCAAGCTCGACAAGATCGAAGCCGAATGGGACCGCCGCTTTGCCCTCGGCGTGGTGATGGCCGCTGCCGGTTACCCGGACAGCCCCCGCAAGGGTGACGCCATCCATGGCTTGCCTGCTGTAGCCGCGGACGACGCCCATGTCTTTCACGCCGGCACCACCGAAGTCGATGGAGAGATCCGTACCAGCGGTGGTCGTGTGCTGTGTGTCACCGCCCTCGGCGACAACGTGAAGAGCGCCCAGAAGCGTGCCTACGAGCTGGTGGACCAGATCCACTTCGACGGCATGCAGTGCCGTCGCGACATCGGCTACCGTGCCGTCGGGCGCAAGGGTTGAATACGATGATGAAACACCCCCCACGCTCACGCGCACTGCCCCCCAGGGGGACGGTACGCGTGAGGCAGCTTGGCGCGTACTGACATGCCACATCTGCGCATCGAATACAGCGAGAACATGGCAGGCCGCTTTGACGGGGCTGCCCTGGCCCAGGCGGCCTGTGACGCCCTCCTCTCCAGCGGCGTCTTCAATCCGCCTGACTCCATCAAGGTCCGCCTGATTCCGGTACAGCACTTCCGTGTCGGCAGCGGCGCGGACCACGGCTTCGTGCACGCCGAACTGGCCATGCTGTCGGGTCGCGACAAACCCACCAAGCAACGCCTCACCGAAGCCCTGGTGCTGGCCTTGAGCAGCTGCGTCAGCCCGGGCAACCGGATCGTGCAGATCACTGCCGACGCCCGCGACATGGATCGGGACGTCTACGCCAAGCGCTTGCTGCCCGCCAGCTGATCCGCTCTCCCCGGCTCCCATGGAGCCGTTTTTTCGCCCCCCCGAGAATGCCCATGCCCGACCGCGCCGCCGTCAAAGCCTATCTCCTCGACCTGCAGGCCCGCATCGTCTCCGCCCTCGAACAGTTTGACGGCAAGCCCTTCGTCACCGACAGCTGGGACCGCCCGGCCGGCGGCGGCGGCCTGACCCGCCTGATCGAAGACGGCAACTTCTTCGAACGGGGCGGCTGCAACTTCTCCCACGTGATGGGCGAAGGCCTGCCCCCCTCCGCAACTGCCGCCCGTCCGGAGCTTGCTGGCCGCAGCTATGAAGCCATGGGCGTCTCGCTGGTCCTGCATCCGCGCAACCCCTATTGCCCCACGGTGCACATGAACGTGCGCTTCTTCATCGCAAGTGCCCCCGGCAAGGACGACGTGTGGTGGTTCGGCGGCGGCATGGACCTGACCCCCTACTACCCCTTCGAGGAGGACGTCCGCCATTTCCACGCCACCTGCAAGGCCGCCGTACTGCCCTGGGGCGAAGCCGAATACGCGCGGCTGAAGGACTGGTGCGACCGCTACTTCTTCCTCAAGCACCGCAATGAACCGCGAGGTGTTGGCGGTCTGTTCTTCGATGACCACGGTGCCGACGGCCAGGTGGATTTCGATGCCGCGTTTGCCATGACCCGCAGCGTCGGCGATGCCTTCCTGCCGGCCTACCTGCCCGTCGTAGAGCGCCGCCAGGACACACCCTATGGCGAACGCGAGCGCGACTTCCAGGCCTACCGCAGGGGCCGTTATGTGGAGTTCAACCTGGTCTTCGACCGGGGAACCCTCTTCGGCCTCCAGTCCGGCGGGCGCACCGAGTCCATCCTGATGTCCATGCCGCCCATCGTCAAATGGCGCTACGACTGGCACCCCGAAGCCGGCAGCCCGGAAGCCCGCCTGTACACCGATTTCCTGGTCGCGCGGGACTGGGCCTGACGCTCGCACACCGACCTAAACCCAGACAAGGCCGCCGGAGTGATCCCGCGGCCTTTTTGTTTCGACAGACGTAAAAACGCCCGGCACGCCTGAAGGCGCCCGGGCATTCCACAACAGCCCGGAGGGCTGTGTGTCGATACCTCAGATCTTGCCGACCAGATCCAGGGACGGGGACAGGGTGGCGTCGCCCGGAGTCCACTTGGCGGGGCAGACTTCGCCCGGGTGGGAGGCCACGTACTGGGCAGCCTGCACCTTGCGCAGCAGTTCCTTGGCGTCACGGCCGATGCCCAGGTCGTGAATCTCGGCGACCTTGATCACGCCCTCGGGGTTGATCACGAAGGTGCCACGCAGGGCCAGGCCCTCTTCCTCGATCATCACGTCGAAGTTGCGGGTGATGGCGCCAGTCGGGTCGCCGATCATCGGGTAATTGATCTTCTTGATCGTGTCGGAGGCGTCGTGCCAGGCCTTGTGGGTGAAGTGGGTGTCGGTGGACACGGAGTAGCACTCCACGCCCAGCTTCTGGAATTCGGGGTACACGTCAGCCAGGTCGCCCAGCTCGGTCGGGCAGACGAAGGTGAAGTCGGCGGGGTAGAAGAAAACCACGGACCACTTGCCCTTCAGGTCGGCGTCGGTGACCGGAACGAACTTGCCATTGCTGTAAGCGGTGGCCTTAAACGGCTTGATTTCGGTATTGATCAGGGACATTGCGTTTCCTTCACTGGTTGAGAAGACTGGGAACCCACATCATAGGCCGGACGACCCTATCGTTCAAATTGATTGATGAAATGATCTGAATTGGCAAAAACTATCAATCAACCTGTTTCCAAGGGCCGCCCGGCCGGCCGGAAAATGCATAGGGTATTCCAGGAATCTGAAACGGAAAAGTCAGGCCGGAGAGCCCCGGCCCGGAATGCTCAGCGCCGCGACAACTCCGCCGCAGCACGATAGTGACGATTGGCATCATCGGTACGACCGATGCGCTCAGCCAGACGTGCCAGCTCCACATGGGCTTCCCAGCCCGGCTCGATGGCCAGGGCCGCATCGAGATAGCTCTCGGCCTTGCCCCACAATTGGGACTGGACACACAAGCGGCCAAGGCTGAGCAGAAGCTGCGGATCCCGCGGATGGCGTTTCAACCAGTCCTCGGCGCTGGCCAGGCGGCTACGTACATCGCCCCCCTCACAGCGCCCGTAGATATCGGCCAGATTGGAATCCCAGCCCAGGGTCAGCTGCGACTCTATGGCCTTCTGGGCCGCAGCACTCTCGCCGGATGCAAGCAGAGCCCTGGCCAGCTCACCCACCAGACGGGCATCCCGCTGCTCGTCCCGGGGCAAGTCATGCCAATAGGCCAGCAAGGCCTGGGCATCACCTGCCCGCTGACGCAGCCCTTCCTGGTGCGCACGCCGCTTGACCGGGTCGGCCTGATCGGCCGTGAGGGCCTTGACCTTGACCAGTTGGCGGACTAGGCGAACGGCCTCGACCCAGTTGCCCTTGGCCTGGGCCGTGCGCAAGGCCAGGCGCAGGGCGGCGATATGGCGCTGCCCCCCTGCCTGCAGATCGGCAATGCGCTCGGCAGCTTCATCGAAGCGACGCCCCTCGACGGCGAGTTCGGCTTCGGTCATCAGACGTGCAACACGCACCTCGTTGTCATGGGCAGCGGCCTTGTCCAGCCATTCCCGGTAACGCGCCTCGTCGCGCAGGGAGTGGGCCGCTCGCGCTGCCAGCAAGGCCGCAAGACCGGGCGACTCCTTGGCCTCATAGGCGACACTGGCCTGCTTGAGAGCCTGCCCAAAGCGCCCCTCGATACGCAGCCGCGCCGCATCGTAGAGCGCCTGCGAAGCCCGTTCGCGACTCTTGCGGGCCCGGAAGCTCTGCACCGCACGAGGCAGGGCCGCCGTGCGCGCCACCAGCCGTGACAGGGCGTACAGCGCGGCAAAGCTGCCCACGAAGAGCAGAAACAGCAGGTTCATGGAGATCTGGATGCGGTACGGCGGCCACACCAGCAGGGCGTAGCCCTCGTTATAGCGGCCGGCAACCGCCAGTCCGGCGGCCAGGGCAAACAGGCCGATCAACCACAGCAATCCTCGCATGGCCGACCTCAGTTCTTCCTGGCCGGGCGGGCCGCCTTGGCCGCCGGTGCGGCGGGAATGGGCTCGGCACGACGCTCGGAAAGGGCTTGCACGCCGCGCAGGGCATTCTGGCTGGCCAGCAAGGGCGGCAGATCGACACCGACCGGGGATTTCTGCAGGGCCAGCAACTCGTCACGGGCAGCCGCAACGGCAGCGTTGCGCAGATCGAAATAACGCTCCAGCCAGCTGGCCGACAGGCGCATGTCCTCGCGGAAGGTGTTGCCGTCGCGGGTGAGCAGGGCAAGCCGGGCATTCATGAGGCGCAGCTTGAGGTTTTCACGCAGGAACACGGCATTGCTGGGGGCCAGCAGGGCCGGATCGGGACGATCCATGCGTTCGATGCGGACAAGCTGGCTGAACTCGCTCCAGAAATCCAGCCACAGGGCCGACAGCCATCCCGGCTCGCTCTCCCGGGGCGGGGGCGGAGCCTTGGGACGGGCCTCGAAGGCCAGTGGCAGCGCGTCGAGGCGCCCCATCAGGGTCTCGAGCTTGAGCGCCACACCGGCCGAATCCACCTGGGGCAGGGCCTTGAGCGCCTCGATATCCTCAGCCAGGGCCTTGCGTATCGACAGCCACTGGGGGCGATCGACACTGGCCAGGCGGGCATCGGCCGTCTGCAGGGCCGCCAGTGCATTGTGCACATTGCCGGCCAGCTGAAGCTGCTGAGCCGCGATGGTCACAGCCTGATCCACCTCGGACAGCACCCGGTCGTCACGGGTCCGCGAGAACTCCTGGTACATCGCCTCCAGGGCCAGTTGCTGGCCCTGGGTTTCAGAAAAGCGGGCGTCCAGCACCCCGACCTTGTTCTGCAGATCCTGCAGGTTCTCCTGATTCTGGCGCGTCAGCGTCAGGGCCTCCTTGGCCACCGAATCGCCATCCGACAGGCGCCGGGCCAGCTCTTCCTGCAGGTCGGCCAGCCGACCACGGGTTTCCATCCATTGCCAGCCCAACAAGGCCAGGGCAATGGCAGCAATGGCTGCGGAGGGACGAAGCCAGGGGGAAGAAGCGACTTGCGCCGGCACGGCGGGCTGGGCTGCCTCGAGGGGCGGAAGACTGGGGATTTCGCTGCTCATGGGCGTGAGTTTAACCCGGATAAGTGTTGTGGTTGCGCACGGAAAAATGGGCGACAAGTCCGTCGATCAGCCCGGAATCCCCTGCTGCGGTGATGATCACGGAGGCGAACCCGGCACCCCGGGCTCGCTCGCCGATACGTGGATGGGGCGCGAAGACCGGCACCCGGAGCAAAGCTTCGCCACCAGGCAAGGCCTGGAGGTAGCCCAAGCCTTCGCTGCTGGTCAGCGTCAGGGCATCAAGGCGCCCGGCCCGGGCACGCTCCAGCAGAGGCGCCGGCTCGTCGCTGGGGCCACTACGGTGGTAGCAGGTCAGGTACTCAACCTCGGCCCCACGGGCGCGCAGGGTATCGCCGAGCAGATCACGGCCACCATCCCCACGCAGGATCAATACCCGCCTGCCCGCCACGGCCTGCTCCTGGAAGGCCGGCAGGGCCAGGACGGATTCGCTGTCAAAGCCGCTGTCGGGTGCGATGACCTGCTGAAAACCCCGGGCCGCCAGGGCCGCCTCGCTGCCCTTCCCCACTGTGGACAACGCCAGCCCGGTCGGCCACGGCCTCACACGCAGCAGGGCATCGAGGCCGAGATTGACGGCATTGGGGCTGACGAAAAAAGCCAGGGAGAACTCATCCAGGCGCCGAGCCACGGCCTCCAGCAGGGCCGTGTCACGCACCGGCGAGATGGTCAACAGTGGAAAGCGCAGGGGCTCTGCGCCCAGTGCAGCGACTGCCGCGCACAGGCTGTCGGCCTGCCCGGCGGGGCGGGTGATGACGATGGAACGCCCTGCGAGGGGCTGCTCACCCATTCCGGTAACTTACAGACCGGCGAGGATCTCGTCGGCGCCATCGGCCCGCAGGTCAGCAGCCAGGGCCAGGCCCAGGGCTTCCGGCTGGTCGACAGGGCCACGACGCTCGGCCCGGGCGATGCGCGAGCCGTCCGGCAGGGCGACAAAACCGCGCAGCCACAGCTCGTCATCCTGCACCTCGGCATAAGCCCCCAGCGGCACTTCGCAACTGCCCGCCAGGGCCCGGGAGGTGGCGCGCTCGGCACGCACGCAGGCGGCTGAGCGCGCATCGGCAAGCGGGGCAATCCAGGCCGCCACTTCAGGGCGGTCGGACAGGGCCTCGATACCCAGTGCCCCCTGGCCGGCAGCCGGCAGGGACACTTCGGCGGGCAGGGTGGAGCGGATACGGCTGGCCAGACCCAGGCGGGTCAGCCCCGCGGCGGCGAGGATGATCGCGTCGTACTGGCCTTCATCGAGCTTGCGCAGGCGGGTGTCGAGGTTGCCACGCAGGCTGCTCACTGCCAGCATCGGATACTGAGCGTGGATCTGGGATTCGCGGCGCAGGCTGGAGGTGCCCACAACGGCGCCAGGCGGCATGTCATCGAGGCTTTCATACTTGTTGGACACAAAGGCATCCAGCGGCACTTCACGCTCGGCGATGGCCACCAGCGCGAACTCGGGCGCCAGGGTCATCGGTACATCTTTCATGGAATGTACGGCGATGTCGGCGGCGCGGTCGAGCAGCGCGGTTTCGAGTTCCTTCACGAACAGGCCCTTGCCACCCACCTTGGCCAGCGGCCGGTCGAGGATCTGGTCACCGCGCGTGGTCATGCCGAGCAGTTCCACGCTACAGGACGGATAGAGGGCTTCGAGACGGGCCTTGACGTGCTCGGCCTGCCACAGGGCAAGACGGCTTTCACGGGTGGCGATGACGATGCGGTCGGGCGTAGATGCGCTCACGGTATTCGGGCTCGGCTGGCTGAAAGGATGATCGGGGCGACGCAGCGATATGGACAAGCACGGGCCAACCGGGGCACTCTGCGGACTTCCGCAGTGCAGCATCAGGGTAGGCACCTATGGCGGCCATTCAGGTCAAGATTCTAGCATGGGGCCCTAATGCGACTTTCGCGCCGACCGCAACCGACAGGACAGGATTCCGCCACGATGAGCGACCAGAACACCAGCGAAGACAAAGACCTCCCCCTCCGCGACGATATCCGCCTGCTCGGCCGCGTGCTGGGTGACACCGTGCGTGCCCAGGAGGGCGAGGCGGTGTTCGACCTGGTGGAGACCATCCGCCAGAGCTCCATCCGCTTTCGCCGTCATGAGGACCATGGCGCGCGCCGCGAGCTGGAGGCCACCCTCGATTCGCTGTCCCGCGACCAGACCATCGACGTGGTGCGCGCCTTCAGCTACTTCTCGCATCTCTCCAACATCGCCGAGGACCAGCACCACATCCGCCGCTCCCGTGCCCACCAGATTGCTGGCTCGGCGCCGCGGGAGGGCAGCCTGGCCCACGCCCTGCAGCGCGCCTTCGACGCCGGCTTGGGCAGCACCGAACTGGCCGCCTTTTTCGACACGGCCAACGTGGTGCCGGTGCTCACCGCCCATCCCACCGAAGTCCAGCGCAAGAGCATCCTCAACTGTCAGATGGTCATCGCCCGCCTGCTCGACGAGCGCGACCGCATGCAGCTGACCCCCGAGGAGCAGGACGCCAACGACGAAGCCCTGCGCCGCGCCGTACTGACCCTGTGGCAGACCCGCATGCTGCGCACCGAAAAGCTGTCGGTGATGGACGAAGTGAGCAACGGCCTGTCCTACTTCGACTACACCTTCCTGCGGGAACTGCCGCGCCTTTACGCAGGCCTCGAAGACCGACTGAGCAGCCGTGACCGGACCTGGGGCGCCCTTGAGCTGCCCAACTTTCTGCGCGTGGGCAGCTGGATCGGCGGCGACCGGGACGGCAACCCCTTCGTCACCGCCGAGATCCTCGAGAAGGCACTGGCCACCCAGGCCGAGAAGGTCCTCACCTATTACATGGACGAGGTGCACACCCTCGGCTCCCAGCTATCGGTGGCCCAGGGTCTGGTCAGCGCATCCGATGCCCTGCTGCGTCTGGCCGGCGCCTCACCGGACGGCTCGCCCCACCGCAGCGACGAGCCCTACCGCCGCGCCCTGACCGGCGTCTATGCCCGCCTCGCCGCCACCTACGCCCAGCTCCTCGGCCATCAACCCCCGCGCCACGCGGTGGCTGCCGCGGCCCCCTACGCCGGGCCTGACGAGCTGGCCGACGAATTGGAGGTCGTGCACCGTTCCCTCACCGCCAACGGCCTCGGCGCCCTGGCCCGCGGCCGCCTGCGCCACCTGCGCCGCGCCGTGTCGGTGTTCGGCTTCCATCTGGCGCCCATCGACCTGCGCCAGAACTCGGATGTCCACGAGCGTGTCGTCGCCGAACTGATCAAGTCCATCGACCCGTCCCGCGACTACCTGGCCCTGGACGAGGCTGGCCGCATCGAGATGCTGCTCGAGGAGCTGGCCACGCCCCGCCCGCTGGCGTCCCCGTGGATCGACTACTCCGAGGAGAGCCAGGGCGAACTGGCCATCTTCCGTGCGGCCCGCGCCGCCCACCTGCGCTACGGCAAGGCCGCCGTGCCCAACTGCATCATCTCCAAGACCGACGACGTCTCCGACATCCTCGAGGTGGCCGTGCTGGCCAAGGAAACCGGCCTGCTGCGCCCCCTCGAAGGCGCCCTGGACGTGAACATCATCCCGCTGTTCGAGACCATCGGCGACCTGCAGAACGCCGCCGGCGTCATGGACCGCCTGTTCGCCATCCCGGCCTACATGGCCCTGCTGGCGTCCCGCCGCAAGGAGCAGGAGGTGATGCTCGGCTACTCCGACAGCAACAAGGACGGCGGCTTCCTCACCTCCGGCTGGGAGCTCTACAAGGCCGAGATCGGCCTGGTGGACACCTTCGCCCGCCACGGTGTGCGCCTGCGCCTGTTCCACGGCCGCGGCGGCTCCGTCGGCCGCGGCGGCGGCCCCAGCTACCAGGCCATCCTGGCCCAGCCGGGCGGCGCCGTGCAGGGCCAAATCCGCCTCACCGAACAGGGCGAGGTGATCGCCTCCAAATACGCCAACCCGGAAGTCGGCCGGCGCAACCTGGAGGTGCTGGCTGCCGCCACCCTGGAAGCCACCCTCTTCGCCCCCCGCGACCCGGCCCCCCGGCCCGAATACCTGGAGGCCATGGACGAGCTGTCCGAAGCGGCTTTCCAGGCTTACCGCAACCTGGTCTACGAGACCGACGGCTTCGAACAGTATTTCTGGGAATCCACCGTGATCTCGGAGATCGCCGCGCTGAACATCGGCAGCCGCCCGGCCTCCCGCAAGAAGTCCACCGCCATCGAGGATCTGCGGGCCATCCCGTGGGTGTTCAGCTGGGCCCAGTGCCGCATCATGCTGCCGGGCTGGTATGGCTTCGGTTCGGCGATCCACGCCTACCTGAAGAAGCACGGTGACGCCGGCCTGGCACGCCTGCAAGCCATGCACAAGGAGTGGTCCTTCTTTGCCACCCTGCTGTCCAACATGGACATGGTGCTGGCCAAGAGCGACATCGCCATCGCCAGCCGCTACGCCGAACTGGTCAAGGACAGCGCCCTGCGCGAAGCCATCTTCCCGCGCATCGCCAAGGAGCACGCCAGCACCACCGAGATGCTCCTCAGCATCACCGGACAGGCGGAGCTGCTTGACGCCAACCCCTTGCTCAAGCGCTCCATCCGCAACCGCTTCCCGTATCTCGATCCGCTCAACCATGTTCAGGTCGAGCTGCTGCACCGCTACCGCGAAGGCCATCAGGACGAGCGCATCCGGCGTGGCATCCATCTTTCCATCAACGGCATCGCCGCGGGGCTGAGGAACAGCGGCTGAAGCACAAGAACACCCCCGGCAGTGCCGGCAATGCCGTTCAGTTAGCACTGAGCGGCATTTTCATTTTTTGCTAGCAAGAGTGCGGTAACGCAGGCACGACAGCTGCCTGCCCACCTGATACGACTACGCACCCAGACGCAGTTTGCGGTCGTCGAAAAACGACGGGGGCGTCAAAACCCCCGTGTCGTAAAAGCACGTCCCGCCCCTTACACCGGCCGGTTTCTGAAGAAAGACCTGAACTGAACGGTATTACCGCCGAAACGGTTTTTTTTACCCAGCGGATCAGGACTTGCGACGACGCGTCATGGCCAACGCGGAAAGGCCCAAACTTGCGAGCACCATGCTGGCAGGCTCGGGAACCGTTCCACCGCCCCCACCCCCCGTACCACCGCTACCCGCCAGACAAATGATGTCTTGCAGTTGCTGGTCAACAGTGACATCAGTCAGCGGACCGGAGATGTACGCACCACCCGTATCCGCAAAAGTGTTCCCCCCCCCGAACCTCCCGTGGCCATTGTTCGGAACAGGTCAGGCACACCCGCGAAGGGGTCGTCAGCCACCCACGAGAAGAGGAACACACCCTTGCTCTTGGCGGCCTGATTGGCGGCGTACGCGGCATCCCAATCACTCTGATTCACCGGTGAGCCGTTGTCCGCGCCCTCATCACCGATCGTCACCACCGCCCAGTAGTTCTTTTGACCAGCAGCGGCATCCGTGGCCCAGTCATAGTAGTTAACCAGATCGGTCACAGCCGGGCCATTGTCTTCGGAGCTGTTGCTGACGGGCGTACCGCCCTTGTCCAGCACATAGTTCCTGACCGTCTCATTGAATATACCGCTCGTGCCAGTGATGCCCATGAAGCGGGCACGCACATAGCAATCAGTGGTCGGGCAGCTCAGATTCTCGATGACAGTCCGCGCCTTCACACCGATCGAACTGATGTCATCCGCCATGCTGCTGCTGGTATCGATCGCGAAGACAATATCCAGAATGCTGCTGGCCGAGGCCAGATTGGCGGCATCACCACCAATCACCAGTGTGGCGTTGGCGTTACAGGCTATCCCCAAGAGCGCCGGTGCGAGCAACCCTTTGAGGAAAATACGCTTGCTCATTGCTGATTTCTCCTTTCATGAAAGACCAAGAAAACAACAAAAACATGAATAGCAAAGCCCGTACCATCAATTAACACACAATTTAAGTCGTTGAATTTTATAAATTCGACAACTTCACACATCCTGAAAAAGAGTCCACAGCGCAGGTGGTTGTCAATTTCTCCGACACTCACGCCGCATACCATCCGCGCCGAACCCGGAAGTCCTTGCAGCAGACTCCCGGCGCAGGCTCTCGCCGGTCGACAAGGTGCAACACTGCCGGTGCAGGCTAGCCCCTGCAACCGGCTTTTTCTTTTGCCCCCCGACCGGAGACCCCATGGACAATCAGGAAATCAGCGACCTGCACCGTCGCCTTGAACGCGAACTCCTCGACAGCTATGACGAAGAGCTCGAACTGGAACTCGACGATCGGCGCTTCGAGGAGATAGGCAGCGGCACCTCACACGCCCCCACCGACGCAGAAAAGGCCCAGCGCCAGAACTACTTCAAGGAACTGCTGCGTCTGCAGGGCGAGCTGGTCAAACTCCAGGACTGGGTGGCCACCACCAAGCACCGGGTGGTGATCCTCTTCGAAGGTCGTGACGCGGCCGGCAAGGGTGGCGTCATCAAGCGCATCACCCAGCGCCTCAACCCCCGGGTGTGCCGGGTGGTGGCCCTGCCCGCCCCCAACGACCGGGAGCGCACCCAGTGGTACTTCCAGCGCTACGTCCCGCACCTTCCGGCGGCGGGCGAGATGGTGCTGTTCGACCGCAGCTGGTACAACCGGGCGGGCGTCGAACGGGTCATGGGCTTCTGCTCCGACGATGACTACGAAGAGTTCTTCCGCTCGGTGCCCGAGTTTGAACGCATGCTGGTGCGCTCCGGCATCCAGCTGATCAAATACTGGTTCTCGATCACCGACGACGAACAGCACTTCCGCTTCCTGTCACGCATCCACGACCCCCTGAAGCAATGGAAGCTGAGCCCCATGGACCTGGAATCCCGCGCCCGCTGGGAGAAATACACCGAGGCCAAGGAGATCATGCTGGAACGCACCCACATCCCCGAAGCCCCCTGGTGGATCGTCCAGGCCGACGACAAGAAGGCCGCCCGCCTCAACTGCATCCATCACCTGCTGGGCGAGATCCCCTACGCCGAGGTCGAACGCCCGCTGGTGGACCTGCCGGAACGGGTCCGCCACCCGGACTATGTGCGCCACGAAGTGCCCACAGAGATGTTCGTGCCGGACTACTTCCGCTGAGGCGCGGCTAGCTCAGCGCTTCCAACCCCCGGGTGGCCCAGTTGAGCACGGCCGCGTGCACGGTCATCCGGGGCGCCAGATCGGGCAGGTCACGGCGGATCACCTCGGCGGCAAAGTTCGCCATGAAGCGCGCCTTCAGCTCGGCCCGGGCCCGGTCCGAACCGATGTCCTGGTAAGGCGAAGACGCCAGCAGCAGGAAGCCGTCATCCGGAATGCGACCGCCGTGCATGTTGGAGGCGATGATGGCGCCGGCCTTGCGGATGGGGTCGGCGAGATCGGGGCTGTAGGGGCCGATGATCAACGCCAGGTTGGGCGCATGCAGAAAGTCAAAACCGCGCCCCACGCAGATCATCCACTCCCGGTGCTCGATGTCGAGCTGCCGGTCGAGCTTGCGCACCTCGGCCACATGGGCGATGTTGCCCGCCACCAGGCGTGCCAGATCGGCCAGCATCACCCCCGGCATATCCGGAAACAGCGGTTGCAGGCGTGCCCGCAGGCTGGCCTCGGTTTCGTCCTCCTTCAGGGTGGACACATCCAGGCTGGCGCCGCCGGCCCCGTGCAGCACCAGCGCGTCCGCGTCGGTTTCAAAACCACAGACCAGGGGATAGACGGTGGCATGCCCGCGCCCGAACACGTGCTCGACCTGCCCCTTGACCCCGAACACATGGGCGATGGCCTCGTCCGTGTGGTAGTTGAAGCCGGCACAGCAGCGGTGAGGCTCACCGCGGGAATAGTGGTAGGTGATGAACATCAGCACCCGCTGCCCCCTGCGCACCCGGTCATGGACATAGTGTTCGAGCACCTCACCCAGGTGCGGCCAGCCCAGATCGAAGAAGCCCCCCAGGTTGCGGAAGGGCTGGATGATGCCTGGCGGTGTATTGGTGGCGATGGGAATGTTGATGCGCCCGTCCATGCACTTGAGCACGGCGATGGCGGTGGGATGCCGCGCCCGGTGGCGCTCCCGGGCCATGCTGGCTTCCGGGTCGCAGTAAGCCGCCGAGTAACGGCGCGCCACTTCGTAGAGCCAGTCGATACGTTCGCCGATGGGCTTCCTGTGGATGCTCATGATGTCTCCCCCCTTATTGTTGTAGGGGAAAGGTGCATCAGGCGCCCCCGGGCGTCAATGCGCTGCCGGAAGGAATTCACCCGGCGGCGCTAACCGGGCAATCGGATCTAACGCTTGCCGCGGGGGGCCCGAGGCGCCACGGGCGCAGACGCCCCGCGCCGTACCGGCGGCGGGGCCCGACGGGCGCCCACCGGGCTGTCGGCCTTGCCGCCGCTCTTGCGCGAAGTGCCGGCCCGGCCAGCGTCCCCCCGATCAAGAATCACCGGCTGATCCCGCGGCACCAGGTGCCTCGGCTGGGCGCCGATCAGGTCGGCCCGGCCCATGGCCCGCAGGGCTTCGCGGATCAGCGGCCAGCCCTCCGGGTCGTGGTAGCGCAACAGCGCCTTGTGCAGGCGGCGCTGGCGCCCGGACTTCGGGGTATCCACCGCTTCCGAGTCCGCCGACACCTTGCGCAGCGGATTCTTGCCGGTGTGATACATGGTGGTGGCCATGGCCATGGGCGTCGGCATGAAGGTCTGCACCTGGTCGAGCCTGAAGTTGTTGCCCTTCAGCCACAGGGCCAGGTTGACCATGTCTTCATCGGTCGTCCCGGGGTGAGCGGCGATGAAGTAAGGAATCAGGTGCTGCTTCTTGCCCGCCTCCTTCGAAAACTTCTCGAACATCTCCTTGAAGCGGTCATAGGTGCCGATGCCCGGCTTCATCATCTTGTCGAGGGGGCCGTCCTCCGTGTGTTCCGGGGCAATCTTGAGCAGGCCGCCCACGTGGTGGGTGACCAGCTCCTTCACATACTCGGGCGAACGCACGGCCAGGTCGTAGCGCAGCCCCGAGCCGATCAGCACTTTCTTGACCCCCGGGATCGCCCGCGCCTTGCGGTAGAGCTGGATCAGGGGGCCGTGGTCGGTGCCGAGGTTCTCGCAGATGCCCGGGAAGACACAGGACAAGCGCCGGCACGAGGACTCGATCTTCGGGTCCTTGCAGGCCATGCGGTACATGTTGGCGGTGGGGCCGCCCAGGTCGGAGATGGTGCCGGTGAAGCCGGGCGTGCGGTCGCGGATCTCCTCGATCTCCTTGAGGATGGAGGCTTCCGAGCGGCTCTGGATGATGCGCCCCTCGTGCTCGGTGATGGAGCAGAAGGTGCACCCGCCAAAGCAGCCGCGCATGATGTTGATGGAGAAACGGATCATGTCCCAGGCCGGGATGCGCGCCTCGCCGTAGCTCGGGTGGGGCTGACGGGCATAGGGCTGGCCGAAGACCCAGTCCATCTCTTCGGTGGAGAGCGGCAGCGGTGGCGGATTGAGCCATACGTCGCGGCAGCCGGGGCCGACCCCGTGGGCCTGGACCATGGCGCGGGCGTTGCCGGGGTTGGATTCGAGATGGAAGGTGCGCGAGGCGTGGGCGTACATCACCTTGTCGTCCTTGACCACCTCGTAGGCGGGCAGGCGGATCACCTGGCGCGCCCGGTCGGCCTTGCGCGCGGCGACACGCTCTGCCGCGGGAACAATCCGGATGGGTTGGGTGGTGGATTGGGCGACCGAAGCCGCCCCTGCAGGAGCCCCGGCGGGCTCCATGGCGTAGGGATCGCTGTGCGGCTCGACAGGGCCGGGCCGGTCGATATCGGTGGAGGCAAGCTCGACAAAGCCCTCCGGATGCCAGCCGGGCTTGACCATGAAGGCGGTCCCACGCAAATCACGGATGGCTTCGATGGGCTCGCCAGCTGCCAGGCGATGGGCCAGGGCGATCACCGCCCGTTCGCCGGACCCGAAGACCAGCAGATCGGCCTTGGAGTCGGGGAGCACCGAACGCCGCACCTTCTCGGACCAGTGATCGTAGTGGGCGATGCGGCGCAGGCTGGCCTCAATACTGCCGATGACGATGTTGGCGTCCGGGTAGGCCTCACGGGCACGCTGGGCATACACGACGACGGCGCGATCCGGACGTTTGTCGGGGGCCGCATCGGGGGTGTAGGCGTCGTCGGAGCGCGGCTTGCGGTCGGCGGTGTAGCGATTGATCATCGAGTCCATGTTGCCGGCCGTGATGCCATAGAACAGGCGCGGCTTGCCCAGCGCCCGGAAGGCATCGGCAGAGTGCCAGTCGGGCTGGCTGATGATGCCGACCCGGAAGCCCTGGGCCTCCAGCGTTCGGCCGATCAGGGCCATGCCGAAGCTGGGATGGTCGATGTAGGCATCGCCGGTGACGACGATGATGTCGCATTCGTCCCAGCCCAGGGCGTCCATCTCGGCCCGGGACATGGGCAGGAAGGGCGCCGGCTTGAGGCGGGGCCGGTAAGGGGGATAGGCGAGCAGGGAGGGGGCGAGGCCGGGGTTTTCCATGGGGGCGAATTGTACGGGAGCCCTCCTTGGAACACCCGTCAAAACGGACGTTCCCCGCCGCGTATCACAGGCCGAGCGCCTCCTTGACCGCCGGCCACTGGCGGCGGCTGACCGGCAGCTGTTCAGCCAGCCCGTCGAGCAGGATCACCCAGTGGGCCTCGCCATCCTCGCCGGTGGTGGCCCTGGCCACGCCGCGGACGGCGGAGCGGGCGATCAGGCAGTTGCGGTGGATGCGCAGAAAGCGCTCGGGAAACTCCTCCTCCAGCTGCACGAGGGACTCGTCGAGCAGGTATTCGCGCTCCCGGGTGCGCGCCACCACGTACTTCTGTTCGGCCTTCAGGAACAACACCCCGGACACTGGCACCAGCAGGATGCGGCCCCGTTCGCTGATGCTGAAATGGCTGCGGGTGGCCGGCGCCATCCGGCGCAGCACCTCATCGGCCTGGGGCCGCAGGCGGCGGGCCTTGGCCAGGGCGTCGGCCAGGCGGGTGGCCCGCACGGGCTTGAGCAGGTAATCCACGGCGGCCAGCTCGAAGGCGCGCACCGCATACTCGTCGTAGGCCGTCGAAAAGATCACCGCCGGGGCCGGCTCCAGGCGCCCCAGGTGGCGGGCCAGCTCGACACCGTCCATCACCGGCATGCGGATGTCGGTGATCACCAGGTCAGCCGGCTCGGTCTCCAGCAGGGCCAGGGCCTCGACACCGTTGGCAGCCATCCCGACGATGCGGGTGGGCTGCTGATCGGCCAGGTCCCCCAGCAGGTCACGCAAGCGCTCCCGGGCCGGTGCCTCGTCATCGACCAGGAGCACCGTCAGGGGCGCCAGGGGCAAGTCGTCACTCATCGTTCACTCCGGAAGGGCAGGCGAATGCGCACCCGGTAGGCATTGTCCGCCTGCTCGGTTTCGAGGGTGGCCTCCAGATCGTAGAACAGCATCAGGCGTTCGCGGATGTTATCGACGGCCATGTGGTTGCCAGCATGGTGGCGCTCGGCATCAAGCACCGGATTGGCGATTTCGATGATTACTTCCGGGCCGCGCCGGGCAATGGAAATCGACACCCTGCCGGGCCCGGCGCCGGGCTCGATGCCGTGATAGACCGCGTTCTCGACCAGGGGCTGAAGGAAGAGCGGCGGCACCAGGGATGCATCCGCCGCCACCTCCCGACGCCACACCACTTCCAGTCGATCACCGAGCCGCAAGCGCTCCAGATTGAGATAGCGCTCGCACAGCGCGATCTCGTCGGCCAGCGGCACCAGCTCGCGGTTGTCCTGCATCAAGGCGCGAAACAGGTCGGCCAGTTCCTCCAGCCCCTCCTCGGCGCGACGCGGGTTGGAGCGCAGCACCCCGAGCACGCCGTTGAGACTGTTGAACAGGAAGTGCGGGCGGATGCGGGCCGTCAGCGCCAGCAGTCGGGCCTCCGCCAGCACTGGCGCCCGGGCCGCCCCCCGCAGGTGAAAATACGCCATCACGCAGCCCGCCGTCACCAGCGCCCACAACAACGGACGCACCCCACCGCCATAGCCCAATGGCGCCAGCAGGCCCTGAACCCCCACCGCCACACCCAGCACCACGGCGCCCGTGGCCGCCAAAGCCGCGCGGTAGGGCAGGCTCTGCAGGGGCGTCCGCAGCAGGAACAGGGTCGCCACCGACAGGATCAGGGGAAACTCGACGCGCACCGCCATCTCAAGGATCTCCTCGCCGAGCAGGGCGGCCTCCCGGTTGCGGACCAGCACCGCCACCAGGGCGAGCCCATTGACCAGCAACAAAATGCGCAGCACGACGCCCAGGTTGCGGAAATCCGGCAGGGTCCCTTCGTAGCGGCCATGGCCGGCGCGGCGCGGGTTTTGCTTTATACTCATGGGTCAAAAAACGGGCCAAAACCTTGAATCCACGGGCTTCTCTCCGTGGCGCACGGCCCTCTTATCGCTGAGAGCATCAATAATTATGGCAGATCACTCCGCAACCCAGGACGGCACCGCCAAGGCCTGGTCCGGCCGTTTCACCGAACCCGTCTCCGACCTGGTCAAGCGTTACACCGCCAGCGTGTTCTTCGATAACCGCATGGCCGCCCAGGACATCCGCGGCTCCCTGGCCCATGCCACCATGCTGGCCCGCCAGGGCATCATCGGCGCCACCGACCTGGCCGACATCGAACGCGGCATGGCCCAGATCGTCGGCGAGATCGAACGCGGCGAATTCAATTGGAACCTGGACGATGAAGACGTCCACCTCAACATCGAGAAGCGCCTGACCGCCCTCGTCGGCGATGCCGGCAAGCGCCTGCACACCGGCCGCAGCCGCAACGACCAGGTGGCCACCGACATCCGCCTGTGGCTGCGCGACGCCATCGACACCATCCTCGGGCTGATCCGCGAATTCCAGCTGGCCGTGCTCGACCTGGCCGAGCACCATGCCGACACCCCGCTGCCC
>NZ_JBIJDC010000166.1:0-5810 GCF_044344315.1 Zoogloea sp.
GCCACATATTGCCCGAATCGACGGGCGCAAGACACCGGGGCTCGATGGACGGACAAGCTGCACCGAGGGCTACAAGATCAGCCAGCGGAAACGAAAGCGTGTTGAAGATATCTTCGGGTGGCTGAAGACAGTGGGCGGAATGAGAAAGACCCGCTTCATCGGAGAAGCCCGAACCCAGCTCGCCGCCTACATGTCGGCGGCGGCGTACAATCTGCGGCGAATTGCGAAATTGCAGCGCACGGGGAGTGCGGCATGACGCGGCACCCGGAATTGGGCGAAAGCCCATTCCCCGGCCCATTTGACGGGCATCAAAACGGGTTTGGAAAGCCAATTCCGGGAATGAAGTCATGAGAAATCAAATAGTGAGGGGGCCGGCTGGAGCGGCTTCTCGGCGTTTTGCATCGGCGTGCTAAGCTGGGGTTTTGCACTTGATGTGTCAATCTACGCCTCATCTTGCATAGAAGACATCTATGACTTTCGACACCAGTCCGGCAATGCTGCCAATACCGGCCAGCGCTCCAAGCGACTTAAGGACAGTCTCTCGTGTTGCACTTCCTTCGTTGATGCTTCGAGTAGCCTCTGTCACTACTGCCTGCGCTGATGAGCGCGCGGCTGGACTAAGGTTTGGATCGGAATCTAGCTCAGATACCATCTGCTGGAACAGGCTTACAGCTGCGGCGCTGGAGGTCGATATCTCGATGTTGTTTTGTGTACTGATATTGGAACCATAGTTGTTGACGATCATGCTCTAATCTCCTTGATATTCTGCTCATAGATCGTAGACCCAACGTTGTTGACCGTAGTGTCACCAGACAAATCGATTGCATTGATGTTGTACGTGGTCGAACTGTGCTCTGGATTGATCATCGCGTCCTTCACGGCCTTAACGACCTTTGCAATTCCTTCTCGGTCAAACGAGTAGAAGACTGGTCGTGAGCCGGCGTTCGTCTCAATCGCTAACGAGTAGACAATAGGGGGATCGTCTTTAAGCTTCTTCCAAACAGCATGCAGCTTCTCGAACGAAGCTTTCCTGTTGGCCCACGCCTGCTTTTCCGACGACTTTCCATCCCAAATGCTGAATACAGCAATCACGATTCCGATCCAAAACGGAACTTCGCTGTTGAAAAAGGCTGCGCCGCCAAAGCCAAGGCCCGCCCAAAAAATTGGCGCAAGGATATTGATTGACCCGCTGGGCTCCTTCTCGTTAAACGTAGGCTCGGGAGCATCAAGTACGACTTTAGCTTCGCGTCGCGAGACTCCCGTCAGATTGCGAATCTGCCATGCGTCGTCCCCCACTTCGATGAGCTTCTCGCCGATGATGATTTCTCGGCGTTCCGTTCGGACGTTCTTTTCGAGTTCCAAGTTCTCCTCCCGCAGCTGGGGGTTTTCATAAAGCCTAACAGGCCGATGCAAAACTCCGAGAAGCCCCGCCAGCCGGGTCTCTCGCTATTTGATTTCTCATGACTTCATTCCCGGAATTGGCTTCCCAATCCCGTTTTGATGCCCATCAAATGGGCCGGGGAATGGGCTTTCGCCCAATTCCGGGTGCCGCTTCATGCTTCACTCCCTGCGCGCTGCAATTTCGCAATTCGCAGCAGGTTGTACGCCGCCGCCGACAGGTAGGCGGCGATCTGGGTTCGGGCTTCTCCGATGAAGCGGGTCTTTCTCATTCCGCCCACTGTCTTCAGCCACCCGAAGATCTCTTCAACACGCTTTCGTTTCCGCTGGCTGACCTTGTAGCCCTCGGTGCAGCTTGTCCGTCCATCGAGCCCCGGTGTCTTGCGCCCGTCGATTCGGGCGATATGTGGCTTGATCCCGTGCTCCCGCAGATGCTGAACGAAGTCCTTCACGTGATAGCCCTTGTCGGCACCCAGGGTCTTCGGGTGGATCTTCCTGCGCCGGGCGCGGGTGAGCAGTTGGCGGGCCGCCTGATGCTCGGCCAGGGTAGCGTCGGTGATGAGCAGATCCACGCACAGGCCGCTCCGGTTCTCCATGAGGGCATGGCCGCCGTAGCTGAGTTTGGCCGGCTGTCCGTTGCCTTTTCTCATGAGCTTCGCTTCAGGATCGGTGGTGCTCTGGTGGGTGGTGTTGGAACGTCTCTCGCCCTTGAAATCCACCATCCCGGTGCCGTCCCCCGGCTTGGGCGGTTCGTCATCGTCCTTGCGCTTGAAGCTCTTGAAGGAGGCCCAGGCGTCGATCAAGGTGCCGTCGACGGTGAAGTGATCGGACGAGAGCAACTTGTCCTTGCGGGCCAGACGCACCACCTCGTCGAAGAAACGTCGGGCGATATCGGTTTCCACCAAGCGCTCGCGCAGGCGACTGAAGTTGGATTGATCCAGCCCGCCCGACTCCAGGTCCAGATCGAGAAACCAGCGGAACAGCAGGTTGTAATCAAGTTGCTCGCAGAACAACCGGTCGGAGCGCACCGAGTAGAAGGCAATCAGCAATTGGGCCTTGAGCAGGCGCTCCGGCGGAATCGAAGGGCGGCCCGTCCTGGCGTAAAGGCCGTCGAGCTCCGCAGAAATGGCGGACAGTGCCGATTCGGCCAGTTTCTTCACCCGGCGCAACGGGTGATCGGCCGGAATCCGGGACTCGACCGAGAAATAGTGAAACATCGAGGACTGGGGATCGACTTCGCCGCGCATCGTTGTTCTGCCTGGGGTTCGGGGATACGGCTAGGACAGGCGGGTGGCCGGATCGTTCACTGGGTTTTGCATCACCCTGCTAACGAATAGCTAGGCTGCTATTTGATATGGCCTAACGTGAAATAGATGACATCTGACGCCTCTGGCGTCTTACACGACAGTCACCGAAGCTTCCGAAACGCCCTAAGTCTCTGTACAGAGGTTTTTCGACCAATTTCTCCGTCATGATCTCGCCTACCCTTCTTGCGGCCCTCCCTCGTTGCCCGGCTTGCTGGATCGGATTTGAGAGCGGATCAGGTCAAGGACTACGATCTGAGAGCCGAACAGACTTATGTGGGATGGATTAAACGCCACATCCTCTTTCATGACAAGTGGCACCCTCGAAAGATGGGCAGGTGGAAGTCATTCCATGCGTACTGGCGATGATGCGCAGCGCGAGTAGCACCACACGAGCCCAGCCCCTGTCGACTCACCGCTAGGCAACACCAGGGCGGCGCCCTGCTCCCATACCGTCCGAACCCGCCTGTCAGTCCATTGCAAGGTCCGGGCAAGTGAGGATTGAGGTTTCATCGGTTCAGTCGGCAACAGCCCATCACTCCGTTCGTGCCGCCATGTCCTCGCTCCATGCCTTCACTCTCATCGCCCCTGCCTCCCCGGCCGCCAACTGGCCGCGGTTGCCCGATGTGCTGGGCCGATCCGCACGCGGCGGGCGTTCCACCGCCTCAAGTACCGTCTGCTCTCGTGGCTCACCAAGCCCGAGCGCCGCCTGCTGCTGCAGGCCCTCGACCGCCACCCTGCCTGGTCACGCCTGCTGGACGCCGACAGGCGCAGCTACTACGTGTTGTATCGGCGCTATCTGGATCGCCGCTTCGGCCTGCGTCAGCGCTTTCACGCCATGATCGCCGACCTGGAGGCGGCGGCTGGCCACTTCGGCCCCGTGCTGTGCGGGCAGCTGGCCAGCGCGAGCAGCCCGCGCGTGGCTCAGGCCCCCGGCTGCATGGTGGACCTGACCCACACGCCCCCATGCGCATCGAGGGCTACTGGGCCCTGTGCCTGCACGACAGCGACGCGCCCCCCCTCTTCAACCTGAGCTTCGGCTTTACGGCCGCGGATACCCTGCTCATCGCCTCGCTGCAGAAGCTCAAGCGTGTCGACGGCAGCAAGCGCGAGACGATCTACGCCCTGACCAAGCAGTGCCACGGCCTGCGTCGCCCATGCGCTGGTGGTCGACAGGAAAACCCAAGAACACCAGATGGGGCGTGGGATCTGGCGGAAGGGTCGGTAACGCTATACGTCGATAACGATAGGAAAGCCCCCGTCGGCAAAGACGGGGGCATGCGGATGGCGGAGTCAGTGCAGTGCGTCAAGTTGGATGAATGACGCGCTTTTGAGGGCGAGTACCGCCCCCGCGGCGAGCGCCGGGTGGTGACTGGCACTGCCCGGCGCGGGTGAGGCACCGGGCCTAGGCGTTCAGGCAAAGTGCGACGGGGGGACGCCAGCCGTGTGGCCGCCGTCTACGAACAGCTCGGTCCCGGTGATCATCGCCGCCCCATCGGAGGCGAGAAAGACAACCGCGGCCGCGATGTCTGCCGGTTTGGCGAGGCGGCCCAGGGGCACCAGCCTGGACATGGCCTGCACCATGGCCTCCCGGCTGCCATAGAGATCGGCGATGGGGTCCAGCATCTCGCTGTCCACATAGGTGGGATGGACGGCGTTGCAGCGGATCGGATAGCCCTTGTGGGCACAGTGCAGGGCCACGGACTTGCTGAGCATGCGCAGGGCCCCCTTGCTGGCGCAATAGCCCACCAGATCCGGCGCGGCCCGGTCCGCGGCGATGGAGCCCACATTGATGATGGCCCCCGGCCGACCACTGCCGGACATGGCACGGATGGCGTGTTTGCAGCCGAGGTAGGGGCCGGTGGCGTTGACCGCCATCATGCGGTTCCAGTCGCTCAGGGCCAGATCCTCGAAGTCCCCGCCGGTGCCGATACCGGCCACGTTGGCGAGGATGTCGAGCCCCCCCTCGGTGGAGATCACATAATCCAGCGCCCGGCACCAGGCGGCCTCGTCGGTGACATCCAGATGCACGAAGCCGGCGGCGTTGCCGATGGTTTCGGCGGTCTCCACGCCGCCGGTTTCGTTGATATCGGCAACGATGACGCGTGCCCCCTGGGCGGCCAGGGCGTGGGCCGAGGCCCGGCCAATGCCGGAGGCGCCCCCGGTGACGAGGGCGACACGGCCCGTGAGATCCAGCATGCTGCGTTCGGTGAGTGTCATGGCTTTCGATTCCTTCAGGGTTGGGGAACGGGTTTGGAGAGCGGGGCCTGCACCGCCGGCGGAGCTGCGGGCAGCAGCAGACGCGCCAGGGCCGGCAGCAGCACCAGGGCACCGACCATGTTCCACAGGAACATGAAGGTCAGCAGCAGGCCCATGTCCGCCTGGAACTTGATGGCCGAGCCGATCCAGGTAAGCACGCCCACCGCCAGGGTCAGGCCGGTGAAGGCCACCGCGCGCCCGGTGGTGGCCACGGTGAGCAGGTAGGCCTCGGCCAGGGGATGGCCATGATCCAGATAGGACTGGAGGCGGTTGTAGATGTAGATGCCGTAGTCCACGCCGATGCCCACCCCGAGGGCGATCACCGGCAGGGTCGCCACCTTCACCCCCAAGCCCATCCAGGCCATGATGGCCTCGCACAGCACCGAGGTGATGTAGAGGGGGAGCACGATGCAGGCTGTCACCCGCACCGAGCGAAACTCGATCAGCAGCAGCACGGCGACGATGGCATACACCAGGAGCAGCATGGTGTGGTCGGCGTCGCGGATGACCTCGTTGGTGGCGGCCTCGATACCGGCATTGCCCCCCACCAGGGTGAAGCGCACCTTGTCGGAATCATGCCGGGCGGCAAAGTCGCGCACGGTGGCCATCACGGCAGCGAGGGTGGCGGCCTTGTGGTCGTTCAGATAGACCACCAGGGGCGTCATTGCGCAGCCGTTGCCGATGTACTCCTTGGGTGTCTTCTGGAAGGCGCCGCCGAGGGCGTACTTGTTGCGGCTGATGGCATACCACTTGGGGTTGCCCTCGTTGTTGGCCGCCAGCACCCGGTAGGCAAAGTCGGACATGGACACGCTGCGCTGCACGCCGGGTACCCGCTCCAACTCGGCCGCC
>NZ_JBIJDC010000018.1:0-58159 GCF_044344315.1 Zoogloea sp.
TGGCGCCTATGTGCCGATCCGTGGGTGGCTCCATTACGCCGATCACGGAGTGGCTCCAATGTGCCGGTCACAAGGTGGCTCCATTGTGCCGATCATCAACTGGCTCCAATGTGCCGGTCGGTGACAGCCCATGTGATGTCGGCCATCGCTGCGGGGGCAACGGGTTATCTGCTCAAGGATGCGGGGGCGCGGGAGCTGGCCGAGCAGGTCCGGAGCCTGCGTGCAGGGGGGAGCCCGATCAGCCCGGTGATCGCCCGGCGGCTGCTCAAGATTCTCTCCCGACCCAGCGAGCCGGCCTGCAACCAGGTGGATGCGGGCGGCGTGGCGCTGACATCACAGGAATCCCGCGTGCTCACCCTGGCCGCCAAGGGCTACACCTATGACGAGGTGGCAGAGCTGATGGGGGTGTCGCGCCACACGGTGATGACCTACGTGAAACGGATCTACCGCAAGCTGCAGGTCCATTCCAAAACCGAAGCCGTTTATGAGGCCCGCCGCATGGGGCTGCTGGAGGACTGAGCGTGCCACCACGCGAGCCTCGCTTTCGTTCCTGGTGCCTGCCCTGGATCGCGACCACCCTTGGTGCCGTGGTGGTGTTCCTGCTGCTGGTGCTCATGTATCCGCGGGCATTGGTGACGCCAGACCTCAGCCCGCCCCCCGTCGAGCTCTGGACCGAGAAGCTGGGCGGGATACCCTGGGGCCAAGGCAGCTTTGCCACCCTGGCTCGGCGTGAGCCTGATCTGGAGGCTGCCCCCTGGGCACCAGCCAGGCTGCCCCATGCGAGCGGCCTACCCGTTGTAAGTGTGGTGCCGGAGGGCAGCCCGGTGGCGATGGCGTGGTATCGGACCCGGTATGTGGTGCCAGCGGAGCATCGGGGGGATAAGCCCATCTCGATTTACGTGGGTCGTATCTGGGGTGGGGCGTACTCGGTCTGGCTAAACGGCAAGCTGGTTTCGGCCAACCTGGACGACTGGCGAATGCAGTGGAATTTCCCTTTGTACGTGCAGCTCCCTCTTCAAGCCGCCAAGGGAGGGGAGAGCCTGGAAATCGTCATAGCGGTGCCGTACCGGGAGGTGGAGGGCTACGGCGTAGGCACCCTGTTTGTGGGGCCGGATAGCCAGTTGAAGCCCATCTACGAACGACGCAACCTGATCCAGGTCGTTCTGCCCCAGGCGGGTCTGGTTGTGGTGCTGGTGATCGGCCTCCTGTCCCTGCACGTCTGGTTCACACGCCGGTCGGAGACCTCTTACCTGGTGTTTGCGGTGTCGGCACTGGCATGGTTCATTTTCGACATCCAGTATGTGTACGACATTTCGGCCGACACCACGGCGGCCAAGTGGCTGGCCACGGCGGTGGACTCGGCCCTGGGCTGGGCGTTTGCTGGCTTGTACATCTTTGTGTTGCGCATTGAAGAGCGCAGGGAGGTGATGGCAGAGCGGCTGCTGATCGGCTATGCCGCCTTTGTCAGCTTGATCACCATGCCCGTCTGGAACTGGCAGGTGAATGCCTTCTTGCTCCAGCACTACTGCGACGTGGCAATCCTGGTCGGGGTCGCCTGCCGGATCACCTACTTTGGGGTCCTGAGCGGCCGAACCGAGACGCGCGCCCTTGCGATCGCCTCATGGGGGCTGATCGTGATCGGCATCCATGATCTGATCTACGTGGCCGGGCAGCGGGATCCCGACGGGGTCAATCTGGCCACCTACGGCGCGTTCATCGTCTTTCTTGCCCACCTGTTTGCCATGCAGCGACGCTACGTGCATGCGCTGACATCCTTCGAGCAGCTCAACCAGTCACTCACGCAGCGCCTCGACGCCCGGGAGGCGGAACTCAAGGAAAACTATCGACGCCTGGGCGAAGTGGAGCAGCAGCGAGCGCTATTCCTCGAGCGGGAGCGGCTGATGCAGGACATGCATGACGGGATTGGTGCAAAGCTCCTGACCTCGCTCTCGATGGCCGAGCGTGGCCAGTTTCCGGCGGAAGGGCTTACTTTCGTCCTCAAGGAGTGCATCGATGACCTGCGGCTGGTCATCGACTCCCTCGAACCCATCGACCGGGATATCTCAACTCTGCTCGCAACGCTCAGACAGCGGCTGGGGCCACGGCTGGAAGCAGCAGGCATCCACGTCCGCTGGAGCATGGGTGAGCTCCCGGAGCTTCCCTGGCTCGACCCACCCATGGCCCTGCACGTGCTGCGGATTGTTCAGGAGACCCTGGCCAACGTACTCAAGCACGCACGCGCCAACGAGGTAGCCATCTCGGCCCAGACGGATGAAGGGAGCCGATCCGTGATTGTCCGCGTCGCCGATAACGGCATTGGCTTTACCCCACGGCCAGACAGACTCGGGCGGGGCTTGAAGAACATGAAGCACCGGGCCCGGCAACTGGGCGGCAGTGTGTCCATCACCCGGGATGGACACCAGGGCACACGGATGGAGCTGCGGCTGCCCGTTGAGCGGTAGACCCGAAGCGGAATCGGGCCTTGTATGCGGCAGCTCCTCAAATGGCCGGACAGCTTGTCATGCCTGATGTTGCCACGCGCCAGCGGCGGGACGGAGTGGCAGTAGAATTGTGCCGCCAGCCGGACGATCTGGCTCGCAGCTCACCCCTTACAGTTCAAGCAAGCGCGTCACGCCCCACGTCCATGGACGCCCTCCAAGAAGTCATCGAAATCATCCTCCTGCTGATCAGCGTGATCAGCGCGGTGGCGGCGTATTTCCGTTTTCGGGGGCGCAGCTTCGGGGTGTCGGACATGCTGATCTTCGTGCCTCTGGCGGTGGTGGCGGATGTCGTCTGTTACCAGCTATTCCAGGCGATGGCCGGGCCCCACGGTGAGTCGACTGCCTATGGGGCGCTGGGGGCGATGCTGGGCTTGTTCGGTCTGGCGCCGGTTGCGGCGGGGCTCAACATGGTGGCGGCGGCGGCGACACTGCTCTGCATGCTGCGGCACGCTGCGGTGCGTTACGGGGCCCTGGCCCTTGTGCTTGTGGCGTGGGCCGCGCATCTGTTCCTGGGGCATCGCGACGAGATGTTGGCGCCCGGCGGGGCACTCAACGGCGACCGGGTGGCCGGGGAGAACTGGGCGCTGGAGTCCGGCGCGGCGAGCCGGGCGGAGTGTGATCGGCAGTCCGATGCGCAGGCGTTTCGCGAGGGGTGCTATGCGAAGCTGGGGCGGTGATGGTGACACCGCGTGGCTGAGTGGCGCGATGCGGCTACGGTGGCGATCAAGGCTTGGGGGGTGCTTACTGCCTGCGCCCGGAAGCAGCAGGCCAGCCCTTCAAGTTATACTCCGCGCGATCTGGATGGGGTGAATACATCAGAAGCCTGATCGAAGATCAGTCCTTGATCAGGAGGTTGGCGATAACGACAGGATGTTCATCTGATGCTCTACACCAAGCTCAATCCGGAAAAGGCGCTGATCTGGCGTATCGTCCATCGTGACAACCTGCCCTGGATTCTCGACAACGGCCTGTACTGCGGCAACAGCGTGGTGAAGGCTCAGGATTGGATCAGCATCGGTAATCCGGAATTGATCGACAAACGCGCCAGGCATCCGGTGCCGCTACCTCCGGGGGGCTGGCTGAACGACTATGTGCCGTTCTACTTCACCCCTTTCTCGCCGATGCTGCGCAACATCCACACCGCGTGGGGTGGGATTCAGAAACGGTCGAACGAGGAGATCGTGATCCTTGTTTCCAGCTTGCCTCATATCGCCGCACTTGGCTTGCCGTTTTTGTTCACCGACAGCCACGCCTACTACCAGTGGGCACGCTTCTATTCAGCGCTGGCAGATCTCGACAAGATCGACTGGCCGCTGTTGCAGCATCGGGACTTCAAGCGCGACCCGGAAGATCTGGCCAAGTTCGAGCGCTATCAGGCCGAGGCGCTGATTCACCAGCATGTGCCGGTGCAAGGCCTTCTGGGCCTGGTGTGCTACACCGAAGCAGTGAAACATGGAATTGAAAGGGAGATTGCAGCCCGCCATCTGACACTACCGGTTCATGCACGTACAGAGTGGTATTTCTCATGATCACATTCACACAAGGCAATCTGCTCGAGGCCCGTGCCGAAGCGCTGGTCAATACTGTCAACACCGTCGGGGTGATGGGCAAGGGCATTGCGCTGATGTTCAAGGAACGCTTTGCCGACAACTTCCGCCTGTATGCCGCCGCCTGCAAGGCAAAGGAAGTGCAGACCGGGAGGATGTTCGTCACGTCGGTGCATGAGCTCGATGGGCCGCGATGGATCGTCAACTTTCCCACCAAGCAGCACTGGCGCGCGCCTTCGCGCATGGAGTGGGTGGTCGAGGGTTTGCAGAGCTTGCGGCGATTTCTGATTGAGCATCAGGTCGCGTCGGTTGCTATCCCGCCGTTGGGTGCGGGTAATGGCGGCCTCGAATGGACCAACGTGCGCAAGGAGATCGAGCGGGCGCTGGGCGATCTGAACACCGATATCCTGGTGTTCGAACCAAGCACCCAGTATCAAAACGTGGCCAAGCATGCCGGCGTGGAGGCGCTGACCCCTGCGCGCGCGCTGATCGCGGAACTGGTGCGCCGTTACTGGGTGCTGGGCATGGAGTGCAGCCTGCTGGAGATCCAGAAGCTGGCGTGGTTTCTTGAGCGCGCCATCGAGCACTTCAATCCTGGCGACAACCCGCTGGACTTGCAGTTCGTGGCCCACAAGTACGGGCCCTATGCAAACCGCCTGGATCACCTGTTGAACAATCTCGATGGCAGCTACCTGCATTGCGACAAGCGCATCAGCGACGCCGACCCGATGGACGTGATCTGGTTCGATGATGCGCGCAAGGCCTTCGTACAGGCTTATCTGAAGAGTGAGGGCAAGGCATACGCGGAGGCCCTTGAGTTCACCACCGCGCTGATAGACGGCTTTGAGTCACCCTTCGGTATGGAACTGTTGGCCACCGTCGATTGGCTATTGGCCCGCGAAGGCGTACCCCCCACGGTGCCCGCCCTGCGCGAGGGCTTACACCGCTGGCGCGGTGGCCCCAATGCAGCCGAGCGCAAGAACCGCTTGTTTGACGACCGGGCGCTGGGCATTGCCTTGGCGCGTTTAGGCACGCTCGCCGCACATTCACCAACCACACCACCGAAAGTCCCATCCCCCTGAGCAGGCCAATCCCCGGGGTGTCACGCAGACGACGGGCGCTTTCCTGGCTCTTGAGCATCAGGCTGATCCCCCCTTCCATCGCTTGGACGTGCCCTTCGATGTCCGCAAGGGCGAGCAGTTGATCGTCCACCAGCCGCACCATGACCGCCGGCACGGCGTCGTTGATCTCGGGCGCGTTGCTGGCCAGTTGCCGCAGGCCTGAGTGCCGACCTTGGGGCAGGGTCACGCCAAATTCGTAGAGCAGCCCGCGCAGGGCTGTCCGACGCCCTCTCAGCCCCGGTAATAGAACAAGTAACCCACCCCTATCGCCCCCACCAGCCCCACCGCGTCGGCGATCAGGCCGCAGGCTACGGCGTAGCGCGTTTTGGTGATGTTGACGCTGCCGAAGTACACCGCCAGCACGTAGAAGGTGGTTTCGGTGGAGCCCTGGATGATGGCGGCGAGGCGGCCCTGGAAGGAGTCGACGCCGTAGGTGCTCATCACGTCCACCATCAGGCCGCGGGCGCCGCTGCCACTGAGGGTCTTCATCAGCCCTACGGGCAGGGCCGGGACGAAGTCGGCGTTCATGCCCAGGGCCACGACAAGGCTGCCGATGCCACCCACCAGGTAGTCCATGCAGCCGCTGCTGCGGAAGAGGGAGATGGCGGCGAGCATGGCGATCAGGTAGGGGATGATCTGCACGGCAACACCGAAGCCTTCCTTGGCGCCGTCCACGAAGCTCTCGTACACATCCACGCCGCGCCAGGCGGCGACGCCGACAAAGAGGGCGATCAGCGAGACGATGATGCCGCTGCCGACCAGGCCGATCATCTGCGCCATGTCGGCCGGCGGCAGCGGGGCGAGCCAGGCGTACAGCCCGCCCATGAGCAGGCCGAAGCCGCCCATAAAGCCTAGCACGGGGGCAGACAGCAGGTTGATGCGCTGCCAGGTGGCCACGGCGATGAGCCCGGCGCAGAAGGAGATGAAGGTGCTCAGCAGGGTGGGCAGAAAGATGTCGGCGGCGTTGAAGCCGGTGAGCCCCTGCTGGAGGGCCATGCTCTGGCGGATGGCGATGACCGAGGTGGGGATCAGGGTGATGCCCGCGGTGTTGAGCACCAGGAACATGATCATCGGGTTGCTGGCGGTGTCCTTGGTGGGGTTGATCTCCTGCAGTTCGCGCATGGCCTTGAGGCCCAGCGGGGTGGCGGCGTTGTCCAGCCCGAGCATGTTGGCGCTGACGTTCATGACGATGCTGCCGCTGGCGGGATGGCCGGGGGGAATGTCGGGGAAGACACGCCGGAAGAAGGGCGCCACCAGCCGCCCGAAGAGCTGGATCAGCCCGCCCCGCTCGCCGATCTTCATGATGCCCAGCCACAGGCTCATCACCCCGACCAGGCCGATGGCAATGTCGAAGCCGGTCTTGGCGGTGTCGAAGAGGCCGGTGAGCAGGCGCGAGAAGATCTGCAGGTCGCCCTGGAGAGTCTGGACAAGGGCGGCGGAGAAGCCGACGAGAACAAGAGCGACCCAGATCCGGTTGAGCACGATGAGGGTGGGTCAGCCGCCATGAGGGGCCCGACCGGGGAAGGATGGAAAGGCTGGAAGTCTATCGGCGCGGCCGGCGGGTGTCACCGCCGGGGCAGGCCCCACCCGGCCTGGTGGCGGGCGAACTCGGCCTCGGGCAACTGCACCAGCAGCGGCGCCCGGGCGCCGTCGAGCCACAGGGCGATGTCACGCATGGGCTCAAGGGCCATGGCGGTGCAGCCGGCGGTGGGCGTGACGGGCGATTCCCACACATGCAGGAAGATGCACGAGCCGGCCCCCGGCACTGGTGGCGTAACGTTATGGGCGACGACGGCGCCCAGCTCGTAGCGCCCGTCCTGGCGCAGCATGTCTTCACAGGAGGCCCAGTCGCGGGGCTGCGCCGACACATCGACGAGGCCGTTGTAGTGGGCCGAGGCCGGGTCGTCCACACACTTCAGATCCGGCCGGGCGCGGTGGTAGGGCAGGCGCGGCAACGTCGGCAGCGCGCTTGCGTCGGCGTAGCCAAACAGGGCGGTGATGGCGAACACGCCCGCCGGCGCCCGGCCATCGCCCTCGCATTTTTCAAGCCCGCCGGTGGGGGGATGCAGGCCGCGCCCCCAGGCCATGCCACTGCGCCCCAGGGCAACGGGTATTTCATCGCCAACGGGCTGCCAGGCGTCGAAGGCAGCCCGTTCAAAACGCTGCAAGTGCCCGGACGAGGCATCCCAGTCGGGCGAGAGGCACAGCAGCAGCTGGGTGGTGGCGGAGGGGATCATGGGGTGCGATGTCATAGCTGAAGCGCGGGCTGGTGCACCGGCGTGGTGCCCGGCTGCCGCCGTATTTTCTCGCGGCGGCGCCCATTTTTATAAGTCCTTTATCTGCCCTCCTCCCCTTTTTCGAATTTTTTGATGGCCCCTTCCCTAGCATGAAGGGGCCGATTAGTTCGATCCGAAAGGGGAATTCATGGATCTCGTTTATCTCGCCATCACCGCTGCTTTTCTGGCACTGGTGATCGGTCTCGCGCTTGGATGCGACCGTCTGGGAGACCAAAAATGAGCTGGCCTTATATCGTAGGCGCCATCTCGGCCGCCGCGCTGCTCGTCTATCTGCTGGTGGCGCTTCTCAAACCGGAGGACTTTTCATGACCTCCCATGCCTGGCTTCAATTGGGGATTTTCCTGGCCGTATTACTGTTGTCGGCCAAACCCCTGGGTCACTACATTGCCTACGTCATGGAGGGGCGCTTCCACCGTGGGCAACGGGTTGAGAACATCCTGTATCGCCTGGCCGGCGTGAAGGCCGACGAGGAGATGAGCGGCTTGCGCTATGCGCTGGCCCTTCTTCTGTTCAATGCCCTGGGTGTGGTGGCGGTCTACGCCCTGCAGCGTTTCCAGGCGGTGCTGCCCTTCAATCCGCAGCAGATGGGCGCCGTCACGCCGGATTCGGCGTTCAATACGGCCATCAGCTTCGTAACCAATACGAACTGGCAAGGCTACGCGGGCGAGTCGACCATGGGCTACCTGGTCCAGATGCTCGGCCTGACCGTGCAGAACTTCCTCTCCGCGGCAACGGGCATCGTCGTGGTGATTGCGCTGATCCGCGGCATCGCCCGTCACAGCGCCGCCACGCTCGGGAACGCCTGGGTGGATCTGACCCGGGCCACGCTCTACCTGCTGTTGCCGATCTCCTTTCTGATTGCCGTTTTGCTGGTCGGCCAGGGGGTGATCCAGAACTTCGACGCCTACCGTGACGTGACGACGGTGGAAGTCACCCGCTACGACGCGCCACGCCTCGACGCGGACGGGCAAGCCCTGAAGGACGACGCGGGCGCGCCCCTCACCACGGCCGCGGAAACCCGCACCCAGACCCTCGCCATGGGGCCGGTGGCGTCCCAGGAAGCCATCAAGATGCTCGGCACCAACGGTGGCGGCTTCTTCAATGCCAATTCGGCCCACCCCTTCGAAAACCCCACGCCGCTCACCAATTTCATCCAGATGCTGGCGATCTTCCTGATACCGGCCGCCCTGTGCGTGTCCTTCGGGCGGATGGTGGGCGATGAACGCCAGGGCTGGGCCGTGCTCACCGCCATGACCCTGATGTTCGTGTTCATGGCCTGGGCTGCAATGCACTTTGAGCAGCAGGGCAATCCGCTTGTGGCTGCGCTGGGCGTGGATCAGAGCGTCAGCACGCTGCAGTCGGGCGGCAACATGGAGGGCAAGGAGACCCGCTTCGGCATCGCCAGCTCGGCGCTCTTCGCGACGGTCACCACGGCGGCCTCCTGCGGCGCGGTCAATTCCATGCATGACTCATTCACGCCCCTCGGTGGCCTGGTGCCCCTGGCCAACATGCAGCTTGGCGAAGTGGTGTTTGGCGGCGTCGGCACGGGCCTCTACGGCATGCTGGTGTTTGCCATCCTGGCGGTCTTCATTGCCGGCCTGATGATCGGCCGCACCCCGGAATACCTGGGTAAGAAGATCGAGGTCTTCGAGATGAAGATGAGCGCCATCGCCATTCTCGTCACCCCGCTGCTGGTGCTGCTGGGCACGGCCATCGCGGTGATGAGCGAGGCAGGCCGTGCGGGCATCGCCAATCCGGGTGCCCATGGTTTCTCCGAGATCCTCTACGCCCTCACGTCGGCGGCCAACAACAACGGCAGTGCCTTTGCCGGGCTGTCGGCCAACACCCCTTTCTACAACGTACTACTGGGTATCGCCATGTGGTTCGGGCGATTTGGCGTGATCGTGCCGGTGCTCGCCATGGCGGGTTCCCTTGCCGCCAAGAAGCGGATTCCGGCGGGAGCCGGAACGATGCCAACCCACGGCCCGCTCTTTGTCACCCTGCTGATCGGCACGGTGCTGCTGGTGGGCTTGCTCAACTATGTGCCTGCACTGGCCCTGGGGCCGGTGATCGAGCACCTGATGCTGTGGATGGCGGCCTGAGGAGAATGACATGAACAACAAGACCTTTACTCTGTTTGATCCCGCCCTGGTCGTACCGGCGCTGCGCGAAGCCTTCCGCAAACTCAGCCCGGCAGTGCAGTGGCGCAACCCGGTGATGTTCGTGGTGTACGTGGGCAGCATCCTGACCACCCTGCTGGCCATCCAGGCGCTGGGGGGCGAAGGTGAAGCGCCGACCGGCTTTATTGTCGCCATCACCGTGTGGCTGTGGTTCACGGTGCTCTTTGCCAATTTTGCGGAAGCGCTGGCCGAGGGCCGCAGCAAGGCCCAGGCGGCGTCGCTGCGCGGGCTCAAGAAGGAGACCTGGGCCAAGAAACTGCAGGCTCCCCACTACGGTGCCCCATGGCAGCTGGTGCAGGGCGGCGATCTGCGCAAGGGCGACCTTGTCGTGGTCGAGGCCGGCGACATCGGTCAGTCGGTGATCCCCGCCGACGGCGAAGTCATAGAAGGCGTGGCCTCGGTGGACGAATCGGCCATCACCGGCGAATCCGCCCCGGTGATCCGGGAGTCGGGCGGCGACTTCTCGGCGGTGACCGGTGGCACCCGCGTGCTGTCGGACTGGATCGTCGTGCGTGTCACCGCCAACCCCGGCGAGACTTTCGTGGACCGCATGATCGCCATGGTGGAGAACGCCAAGCGCCAGAAGACACCCAACGAGATCGCCCTGACCATTCTGCTGGTGGCACTGACCATCGTTTTCCTGGGCGTCACCGTGACGCTGCTGCCTTTCTCCCTGTTCAGCGTGGACGTATCCGGTGCCGGCAAGCCGGTCGGCATCACGGTGCTGGTGGCCCTGCTGGTGTGCCTGATCCCCACCACCATCGCCGGCCTGCTGTCGGCGATCGGCGTGGCCGGCATGAGCCGCATGATGCAGGCCAACGTGATCGCCACTTCGGGCAGGGCCGTGGAGGCGGCGGGCGACGTGGATGTGCTGCTGATGGACAAGACCGGCACGATCACCCTCGGCAACCGCCAGGCCTCGGCCTTTCTGCCGGCGGACGGCGTCAGCGATGCGGAGCTGGCCGATGCGGCCCAGCTCGCCTCCCTCGCCGATGAAACACCCGAAGGGCGCAGCGTCGTTGTGCTCGCCAAGCAGAAGTACAAGCTGCGCGAGCGCGACATCCAGGCCCTGGATGCCCATTTCGTGCATTTCTCTGCCCAGACGCGCATGAGCGGAGTCGACCTGGGTGACAAGCAGATCCGCAAGGGTGCCGCAGACGCGATCCACCGCCATGTGGAGCGCCTCGGCGGGAGCTTCCCGGCCTCGGTCAGTGCCCGGGTCGACGAGGTGGCGCGCCGCGGCAGTACGCCGCTGGTGGTGTCCGAGGGGAAGCGTGTTCTCGGGGTGATCGAGCTCAAGGATATCGTCAAGGGCGGCATCAAGGAGCGCTTTGCCGAACTGCGCCGGATGGGCATCAAGACCGTGATGGTGACGGGCGACAACCGCGTCACGGCCGCCGCCATCGCCGCCGAAGCCGGGGTGGACGACTTTCTGTCGGAAGCCACACCGGAGGCCAAGCTGGCATTGATCCGCCAGTACCAGGCCGAAGGCCGCCTGGTGGCAATGACCGGCGACGGCACCAACGATGCCCCGGCGCTGGCCCAGGCCGATGTGGCGGTCGCCATGAACACCGGCACCCAGGCCGCCAAGGAGGCCGGCAACATGGTGGACCTGGACTCGAACCCCACCAAGCTCATCGAGGTAGTGGAGACCGGCAAGCAGATGCTGATGACGCGCGGCTCGCTGACCACCTTCAGCATTGCCAACGACATCGCCAAGTATTTCGCCATCATCCCGGCCGCCTTCGTCGGCACCTATCCCCAGCTTGCGGCCCTCAACGTGATGGGGCTCAGCAGCCCGGGGTCGGCGATCCTCTCGGCGGTGATCTTCAACGCGCTGATCATCGTGTTCCTGATCCCCCTGGCACTCAAGGGCGTGCCCTACCGCCCTGTCGGGGCCGCCACGCTGCTGCGTCGCAATCTGGCCATCTATGGCCTCGGCGGAATCCTGGTGCCCTTCGTCGGGATCAAGCTGATTGACCTCATCCTGGCCGCCACCGGCATGGCCTGAACCTGGAGACATGACCATGAAAACCCTCTTGCGTCCCGCCCTCAGCCTGTTCGTGCTGCTGAGCGCCATCACCGGTCTTGCCTATCCACTGGCCGTCACCGGCATTGCCGGGGCAGTTTTCCCGGAACAGGCCGCCGGCAGCCTGATCCTCCAGGATGGCAAGCCCGTCGGGTCGAGCCTGATCGGCCAGAACTTCAGCGACCCGAAGCACTTCTGGGGGCGCCCTTCCGCCACCGCCCCCCAGCCCTACAACGCAGCGGCGTCGTCCGGCTCCAATCAGGGCCCCCTCAACCCGGCCCTGGTGGACGCGGTGAAGGGCCGTGTCGAGGCGCTGCGCGCCGCCGACCCCGGCAATACGGCCCCGATACCCACGGACCTGGTGAGTGCATCCGCCAGTGGTCTCGACCCGCACATCAGCCCGGCCGCGGCCCTGTGGCAAACCGGGCGGGTGGCGAAAGCGCGTGGCCTGCCGGAAGCGCAGATCAAGGCCCTGGTCGATGCCCATACGGAGGGTCGCCAATGGGGGCTGCTCGGCGAAGCGCGGGTCAATGTACTGAAGCTCAATCTGGCGCTGGATGCGCTGAAGAACTGAATCGGGAGTCACGCAGAAACATGTCGAATACGATCCAACGCTTTGCCGTGCTGGCCCTGGCGGCCACCGCCTTCCATTCACCCGCCCACGCGCAGCAGGACGCGGAAGGGGCCCCCTCCCCGTCCTCGCTGACGGCCAATGCGGGGCTCTTCAGCAGCTACCGCTTCCGCGGGCTTGATCAGACCTTTGGCAAGCCGGCCGTGCAGGGTGGATTCGATTACACCCACGCATCCGGGCTGTACGCCGGCAACTGGAACTCCAATGTGAGCAGCGGCGCGGGCTATCCGGAGGGCAGCCTGGAGATGGACTTCTATGCCGGCTACAAGACCCTCGTAGGCGATGTCGGCCTGGATATGGGTGCGCTGTATTACCACTACCCCGGGACGCGCCTGGAGAACGCCTTTGCTGGCGTCAATCGGCGCCACCCGGGCCAGACAGCCGGCGGTGGCGTCAATAACGGCGAGCTCTATCTCGCGGGGACATGGCGGTTCCTGACCCTGAAGTACTCGCACGCCGTCACGGACTATTTCTCGATGCCGGGCACCCGGGGAAGCGGCTACGTGGATCTCTCGGCCGCCCACGACCTGGGCAATGGTTATGTGCTCGGCGCACATGTCGGGCACCTGCTGCTGCGCGACTTCTCCTATCGCAATGCCGACGGATCGACCTACGACGGCCGTTACTCGGATTGGCGCGTCGGCGTCACCAAGGACATATCCGGCTGGATGGTGGGCGCCAGCTACGTGGGCAGCGACGCTCAGGGACGCTGTGCCAATGGCGAGTTCTATTGTTTCAGCAGCAGCCTGCGCAGTGATGGAAGCGGGAGCGGTTCGCGCAGCCGCGATGCGGGCCGGGCGGTGATCGTCCTCTCGATCAGTCGAAGCTTCTGAGCGGGCCTGGAGGAAATGAACATGATCTCGATTGCCGACATCCTGCTTCCGGAGGACATTCTGCTTGATCTGGACGTCAGCAGCGCCGCCGCGCTTTTCGATGAGGTGGGCCAGACGATGCAGCGCTGGCATGGGCTGCCCCGTGTGGTGGTTGCCGAGGCACTGGCGCAACGGGAGGCCTTTGGTTCCACGGCGCTCGGCCTGGGGGTGGCGATTCCCCACGGTCGAATCAAGGGGCTGAACCAGACCCACGCAGCTTACGTGAGGCCCCGACGTCCCATGCCCTTCCAGTCGCCCGATGGCAAGCCCGTGTCGGACTTCATCGTGCTCCTTCTTCCCGAGCGTGCCACGGACACACACCTGGGGATTCTCGCCAGTGTATCCAGCCTCTTCACCGACCCGCGCTTTCGCGATGCGCTGCACGCCTGCGATGACCCCTACGCCATCCAGGCGCTGTTCCGGTCCTGGTTGGTGGCCGCAGCGTGAGTCTCGTTCGCGTGCGGCGTCCCGATGGGCTGTTGCTTGAAGTACTGAGCTGCGAAAGCCGGTGCACCCAGGTTCTACCAGACGGAATTGCGGGAGTGGTCGCCAGGAGTGCGCTATGTCTGTCACCCGATGAAAGAGGAGATGAACGTGAGTCCTGCTGATCTGTGCATTGGAATCGTTGCATGCAAGAACACCTGCGAGGTGGCCACCCTTGATGCTTCGGGCACACCCGAGCACGTCGGCTTTCCGGTGTCTCAGTTGGGACGCGCGGCCTTGCGGGTCTTCCTGGCCGGCCAGAGCCGCCCCTTGCGCCTCGCGGTTTCCGGCGATGCTGCGATGGGTCTGGCCTTCGCCGTGGGCCCCGCCGAGAGGTGCAATATCTATATCGTGGCCCGTGGCGTGGCGGACCATCCGGTCGCCCTGGCGCGTTATGCCTCGCGGGCCGTGTAACGCATGCCCATCCATGCGTGCCCCGTATGTGGTGCCCGGCATGAGGTCTCGGTGGTGCTCCACCTTCTTGCCTGCGGGTGCGCGCTGACATGCTCACCAAAATGCAAGGTGGCACTGGCGGCGCTCGCCCGCCAGCGCACACTTGCCGCAATGGCTGAATCCGCAGCCCTCCGCCGCAGGAAAAGAGCCACGGGGGAAGACTAGCGCATGATGTCCGGGCACGATGCCGTGCAACGGAATTTCGCGCATCCCGCGCCCTAGAGAAGAGGAGACGCATGCTTTCACAACCAGACCAGGTCGTTCGCCATTTCCGGGATGTGCTGGTATGGCCGGTTCAGATCCGGCCTGGCTTCTCGGGTGAAAACGTCGCCCGCATTCATCACCTGATGACCGCCGACGGCCAGTGGGCACCGATTGACGATGAGTTCACCACCGATCCGGCGGACTTTCAGGAGCGCCACTACAAGGAGTTCGTGGCCTTTCTGCCCTACGTGCAGCGCTTTCTTTATGGCGACAGCCGTTCAGGCTGTTTTGACGGGCAAGCGCACCAGGCGGCACCGATGGCCGTATTCCGGCGCACCGACGTGGCCGGCCTGAACGTTACCCCTCAAGCCGGCGATACGCCGATCCACCTGCGCGTGGCGCACGTGGATCTGTATCTGTTCCTCGACATGGATGTGGCCCTTCTCAATGTGGAGGTGGCTGCCGACGATCTGCCCCTCGCCACCGCGCTGGAACTGCTCTACCGCTTCGGGCGGGCCTACCCGACGGGCTGGGATACCGGCGGACAGGGCGTGCACAACGTGTATCGCTCCGAGTTGCTGGACCGGCAGGGGCGGGTGCTCGCCACCTCTGACTCCGAAAACCGGGAGCGTTATCTGCATTTCGTGTGCAGAAACCGGGCGCCCTGTGTCGGTGCCCTGTGGGCCTGGCTACTGCGGCCGCTGGTACTCGATCAGGAGGAGGAGATCAGCGAACTGCGTTTCCGGCTGATCGAGTACTACCGGATGCCCATGATGGCCTACCTGGCCATCGATGACCCCCGCCACCTGAGCCGGGAGGACTTCATCCGCATCGGCTTCGCCGCCAACCTGCCGTCCCGCGATCCCGTGCCGCTGCGCGATCCGGCGGTAGTCCGCTTCGAACGACTGCACTGCGAGGATCGCTACTGGACCGAGTCGGATGGCGGGCCCAACACCCGCTTCATCTGCACGGGTAACGCGCTGATGCTGGTGGGCGAAGCCGGATCGGACTACTTCCGTGATGCGGATCACGGCTTTCTGGCCCGCTTCCGGCACCAGTACTTCCTCGTTTTCCTGATCGCCCACTTCCATCGCGCCGCCCTCCTCTCCTTTTCCGACGGGCTGGCCAGTGCGGTCAATGATCTTGATATTCGCGACAGCGAGTCGGTACGCCGCTTCAAGCGGCGCATCCGTCAGTCCTTCGAGACCTTCCTGCGCTTCACCCATCGTTACTGGTTTCACGAGGTTTCCGAGCAGGGTCTGGTGCAGGCACTCTTTCAGCGCACCACGCGCCTGCTGCGCAATGACGAGCTGTTTTCCGACGTGAAGGAGCAGGTCCGCGAGATGAGCGCCTACCTGGATAGCGACAGCCAGCGGCGCCAGTCGGCTACCGTGCTGCGACTCACCGTGGTGACCATCTTCGGCCTGATTGCCACGGTGGTGACCGGCTATTTCGGGATGAACCTGTTCAGCTTCCCGGAGGTGCCGGAGTCACGCAAGCTCCTGCAGTTCAGCCTGGTGACGGGCGCCACCCTGGGCCTTGTGCTGTTTGCTGTTGCCCGCTCCAAGCGACTCTCGGATTTCCTGGAAGCCATGTCCGACGAGCGTCTCGATCTCCGGGCCAAGTGGACCTCCCTGGCCCGTGTGTTCAGGAAACCGGAGGAATAGGAATGGCCCTCGGTGAAACCCCCGGCAAGGGCCGTCCCGACCCCGACGAACTGCTCGCGCGGGTGCAGCAGGATGAGGCGCGCGCCGGCCGCGGGCGTTTGAAGATCTTCTTCGGCGCCTCCGCCGGCGTCGGCAAAACATGCGCCATGCTCGCGGCGGCGCGCCAGCAACTCATCCAGGGCGTTGATGTGGTCATCGGCGTGGTCGAAACCCATGGGCGCATGGAAACCGAGGCGATGGCCGACGGTATCGAGCGCCTTGCGATGGTCGAGGTGCCCTACCGGGGGCGCATGCTGGCCGAGTTCGATCTGGATCGGGCCCTGGTGCGCAAACCGGCCCTCATCCTGATGGACGAGTTGGCCCATTCCAATGTCGCGGGCTCACGCCACCCCAAACGCTGGCACGACGTAGACGAGCTGCTTGCGGCCGGCATCGACGTGTATTCCACCGTCAATGTCCAGCACCTGGAGAGCCTCAACGACGTGGTCAGCGGCATCACCGGTATTCGCGTCTGGGAGACCGTGCCGGACAAGGTCTTCGATGATGCCGACGAGGTCGTTCTGGTGGACCTGCCGCCGGATGAGCTGCTGGAGCGCCTTCGGGACGGCAAGGTCTATCTGCCCAATCAGGCGGAACGGGCGATCCGCAACTTCTTCCGCAAGGGCAACCTGCTGGCGCTGCGCGAACTGGCCCTGCGCCGTACTGCCGACCGGGTGGATGATGATGTGCAGCAGTACCGGCGCGATCGGCTGGTGTCTCCTGTCTGGCAGACCCAGGACTCACTGCTGGCCTGCATCGGCCCCGGCGCAGGGAGCGAGAAGATCGTGCGTACCGCTGCGCGCATTGCCGGGCGCCTCGAAGCGCCCTGGCACGCGATCCATGTGGAGACTCCGGATCGCCAGCGCCTGTCGGCCGGCAGCCGGGACCGCATCCTGAAGACACTCAAGCTGGCCGAGGAGCTTGGCGCGACCACCGCGACCGTCGCCGGCACGAAGGTCGAAGAAGAGGCGGTGCACTACGCCCGCACCCATAACCTCTCCCGGATCATGGTCGGGCGGGACGAGCCCTCGCCCTGGCGTGCCTGGACGCGCTCGGTGGCCGACCGGATCGGACAGCTCGCTCCGGATCTGGATGTCATCCAGGTGGCGCGCGCAGAGGGGCATGCTCCCGCCACTGAAGACCTTTCACAACGGCACGCAGGCCAGCTCGCGGCCGACTGGCGCGCCTACGCCTTGACCGTCGTGGTCTGTGGCCTGGCCGGGCTGCTTGCCACCCCGCTGCATCCGCTGTTTGATCTGGCCAACATTGTCATGGTCTTCCTGCTCGGGGTCGTGTTCGTGGCGGTGCGCTTCGGCCGAGGCCCTGCCGTGATGGCATCCTTTTTATGCGTGGCCATCTTCGACTTCTTCTTCGTACCGCCACGGATGTCCTTCGCGGTCAGCGACGTTCAGTACCTGATGACCTTCGCCGTGATGCTGGTCGTGGGCCTGGTGGTGGGTCAGCTTACCGCCGGGTACAAATATCAGGCCTATGTCGCAGGTAGCCGGGAGAGCCGTGTCCGGGCGCTCTACGAAATGTCGCGAGACCTGTCCGCAGCCTTGCTGCCGGAGCAGATTGCCGAGATTGGCGAGCGCTTTCTGGTGGCAGAGATGGGCGCCCGCTCGGCCTTCCTGCTCACCGACGAGGCCGACCACCTGCAAGCCCCCATCTTTGCCTCTGCGGGGCTGCCCGAGATCGATCCCGGCATTGCCCAGTGGGCCTTCGACCACGCCGAGCCCGCCGGCCAGGGGACAGATACACTGCCCGCCAGCCCTGTCCTTTACCTGCCCCTCAAGGCGCCCATGCGCCTGCGTGGCGTGCTGGCCCTTGAGATGCGCAATCCGGCACGTCTTCTCATTCCCGAGCAGCGACGTCTGCTGGAGACCTTCGCGTCGCTGATCGCCATTGCCCTGGAACGGGTGCATTACGTCGTCGTGGCCCAGGAGAGCACCGTCCAGATGGAGTCGGAGCGCCTGCGCAACTCGCTGCTTTCCGCCATTTCCCATGATCTGCGCACACCCCTGAGCGTGATGATCGGGCTGGCGGACTCCATGTTCCTGACCCAACCGCCGCCCACCGACGCACAGGCCGCCATCTCCCGGAAGCTGCGGGAACAGGCTTTACGGATCAACGCCCAGGTGGACAACCTGCTCGACATGGCGCGCCTGCAAGCGGGCCGGATTCAACTGAACCGTCAATGGCAGCCCATCGAGGAAGTGGTCGGCAGTGCGCTCAAGAGCCTGCGGCCCGTTCTTGGCGCCCATCAGGTCAGGGTGGAGCTCGACGAGGACCTGCCCCTGATCGAAGTGGATTCGGTTCTGATGCAGCGGGTGTTCTGCAATCTGCTTGAAAATGCGCTGAAATACACGCCGTCGGGCAGCCATATCTGGATCCGGGCCATCACGACGGATAGCACGATGGAGGTACGCCTCGAGGACGACGGCCCGGGCCTGCCACCGGGTCGCGAGGAAGCGATATTCAAGAAATTCGAGCGGGGGATGCCGGAGGGCAGTACGCCTGGAGTCGGTCTGGGGCTGGCGATCTGTCGTGCCATCGTTGAAGCGCATGGCGGAGCCATCCATGCACGACAACGCCCCGGTGGCGGAGCCTGCTTCATCTTCACCCTGCCCCTGGGCTCCCCGCCGACACTTGAGACCGACGAAGCCGACACGGCACCATGAAGGTCTGGGAGGAAACATCCATGTCTCACTCAATGCCGACGGTCATTGTCGTCGAGGACGAAGCCAACCTGCGCCGCTTCGTGCGCCTGGCGCTGGAAGCCGAAGGCTGCGAGGTCTTCGAAGCGGACTCGGTCAAGCGTGGCCTCATCGAGACGGGAACGCGGAAACCCGACCTCCTGGTGCTTGATCTCGGGCTGCCGGATGGTGACGGAATCGACCTGATCCGGGAGCTGCGCACCTGGTCGGAGATTCCGATCATTGTCCTGTCCGCGCGCACCGCCGAAGCCGAGAAGGTTGCCGCGCTCGATGCGGGTGCCGACGACTACCTCACCAAACCGTTCGGATCAGCGGAGCTGCTGGCACGCATACGGGCCCATCTGCGGCGACGCCAGCGCGCGGGCGCCGACGGGCCCAGCCTGCTGACATTCGGCTCGATCCAGGTTGACCTGGGCCGGCGGCTGGTCGAGAAAAACGGGCAATCACTCCACCTGACCCCGATCGAGTTTCGTCTGCTGGCCTACCTGGTGGCCAATCCCGATTGCGTTCTGACGCATCGACAACTGCTCAAGGCCGTATGGGGACCTTCCCATGCAGAGGACAGTCACTATGTTCGCGTCTACATGGGACACCTGCGCAAGAAGCTCGAAGCCGACCCGGCCAACCCGGACCATATCGTGACCGAACCCGGTATCGGCTACCGGTTTGTTGCCGAGCCCTGATACGCGCGCCCCGGCCATCAAGGGAGGGGCACATCAGAGCTTCTGCACGAACTCCACGATGTAGGCATCACTGGCATGGCGGCCGGTGCTGGCCTCCCAGTTGCGCACAAAGCGGAACTCGATTTCCGACGCCTTGCCGAGATCGAAACTGGGGCCGACGCGGAACTTGTTGAAGTCATGGCCCGGCGTGCCGTCCACCGCGCGCACGGCACGAAAGCCCATCATCATTTCCAGGTCATTGAAGGCGTACTTGAGGCTGGGTTCAAGGTAAGCGTAGGTGTAGCTCTCGTTGCCGTTGAGGGCGCGGCCGAGCAGGCCACGCAGGACGAGGCGGGTACGCTCGTTCAAAGCGAAGTCCTTGCGCAGGCGGATACCCAGCTTGCCTGCCCGGTCGGTGACACGGCCGGCCTCCCGCTCCTGTTCGGTTTCGATGAGCAACTCGGTCATGGTCAGCCAACCCGAGCGCCATTTGATGCCGGGGATCAGGGTAAGGGCGTCCGCACGCTCCCGGCCGTCCGCGGCTTTTTCGTACTCGTATTCGATGCCCAGCCGAAGCTGGCCGTCGAGAGACGACGGGCTGTCGGCCAGCACCGGACCCATGCCCAGCATGATCGTCCCTGCCGCACCAGCCATGCACCTGAGAGCTCTGCGGGTAAGGCTCTTTCCGGTGGGCATCCGGCTGGCTGGGCATGGGGAACAGGCGCGACAACGTGCCGCACGGCGGCGGCGCAGATCAGGCGTCAAAGGGATGCTCGTAGTCGACGGTGAGGGGGGCGTGATCGCTGAAGCGTTCGTCCTTGTACACCGAGGCGCTGCGGGCCAGCGCACCGATACCGGGGGTGGCGAGCTGGTAGTCCAGACGCCAGCCCACGTTTTTGGCCCAGGCCTGGCCGCGGTTCGACCACCACGTGTAGCAGGCATCGGTGGCGTCGGGATGCAGGCTGCGGTAGGTATCCACCCAGCCCTGCTCGGCCAGCAGGCGGCCGAACCAGGCACGCTCTTCGGGCAGGAAACCGGAGTTCTTCTGGTTGGAGCGCCAGTTCTTGAGGTCGATGGCCTGGTGGGCGATGTTCCAGTCGCCGCACACGATCACCTCGCGTCCGCTGGCGCGCAGGGCAGCCATATGGGGCAGGAACAGATCCATGAAACGGAACTTTGCCGCCTGGCGTTCCTCCGAGCTTGAGCCGGACGGCAGATAAAGGGACACGACGGAGAGGGCACCGAAGTCGAGCTGGAGGTAGCGGCCCTCGGCATCGAACTCCTCGTTGCCCAGGCCTTCGATGACACAATCGGGGGCCCGGCGGGTGTAGATTGCAACCCCGCTGTAACCCTTCTTCACCGCGCAGTGGAAGTATCCGGTATATATGCCGGTTTCGCGCATCTCCGGCGAAAGGTCGGCAACCTGGGCCTTCAGCTCCTGGACGCACACCACGTCGGCGTCCTGTTTATGGAGCCAGTTGAGGAAACCCTTCACGTTTGCCGAGCGGATGCCGTTGAGGTTGGCGGAAACGACGCGTAACATTTTTAGAGACATGGTCTGATTTTTTAGCTGGGAGCATCGTGGATTTTAGCCGTGATTTCATCGCACTCTCGTGCGACAAGGGCGTTTTGAGGTTCGGGGAGTTTGTGACCAAGGCCGGTCGCCTTTCCCCCTACTTCTTCAATGCAGGCCTTTTCAATGACGGAGCCTCCTTCGGCAGGCTCTGTGATTTCTATGCCCGCACCCTGCTTTCCGCCAGCCTCCCTTGCGACATGCTCTTCGGGCCGGCCTACAAGGGCATCCCCCTGGTGGCTGGCACGGCCATGCGCCTGGCCGAGCACGGCCACAACCTGCCCTTCTGCTTCAACCGCAAGGAAGCCAAGGATCACGGCGAGGGTGGCACCCTGGTCGGTGCGCCGCTGCAGGGCCGCGTGGCCATTCTGGATGATGTGATTTCCGCCGGTACGTCGGTACGTGAATCGGTCGAGATCATCCGTGCCCACGGTGCCACGCCGTCGGCCGTGGTCATTGCCCTCGACCGCATGGAGCGCGGCACCGGCAGCCTGTCTGCCGTTCAGGAAGTGCGTGAGGCCTACGGCATTCCCGTACTGGCGGTAGCCAGCCTCAAGGATCTGATCGGCTATCTGGCCGACAGCCCGGCCCTGAATGCCAACCTCGATGCCGTCCAGCGCTACCGGGATACCTACGGTGTGAGCGGAGACGCATAAACCCATGCGGCGCCTGGTCCTTGTCTCAATGCTGGTGGCTCTGCCCCCCACCCACGCCCAGACGGTGCCGAGGGGCACTGTCTATTGCTGCACGGACAACGGACACCAGGTGTGTGGCGACGTGTTGCCGCCCCAATGCTTCGGCAAGAGCTACAGGGAAATGAGCCCCCAGGGTACGGTGCGACGCACCGTCGAGGCGCCCTTGAGCCCCGAGCAACTCGCCAAACGCGAAGCCGAGGAGCGCGCCCGCAGGGCCGAGGTAGCCCGCCAGCGAGCGGAGATGCGGCGTAATCAGTCGCTGCTCGAAACCTATTCCAGCGTGGCTGACATCGACACCCGCCGCGATAGGGCTGTCGAGTCCGTCGAGTTGGAACTGAGGCAGGCAGAGGCACGCCAGGCCCAGCTCATGAAGAAGCGTTCAGGTCTTCTGCGCGAGGCAGAGTTCTTCCAGAAGCGCCCCATGCCCCCCAACCTGGCGGCCGCCCTGCGTGAGTCCGACAGCGAGCTGGCGGCCCAGAGCTCGATCATCGAAGCCAAGCGGCGGGACATCGAAGCCATCCGCAGCCGTTACGAGCAGGATCGCAGCCGCTACATCGCCCTCACCGAACCCCGCCCCTTCCCGCGCTGAAGTCGGGTGCGGCAACCGCCACCAGGCGGTATCGGAAATATTCGTCGGGCGACGTTTCCTTTACCGGCAGCAATACCCCCAAGACCAACAGGGACAAGAATCTCCGCGACACATTCCGGATGCCCGCGCTCCTTCCTGGCATTGCTTTTTGACGTTTGGATAAATCCCGACGAATCCACTGTGAAAACAAGCGTGTCGGCAGGGCTTACAAAGGCCGGGGGGGCGATAGGGTTTAGGGGCCCCCAATTTGAGCGTGATAAACTTTGGCCCATGCCGAGACCTGTTAGGCCGGTCTTGAAAATTGTGCGGCCCAGGCGTAATTAGTCTTCTTAACGACCCTGCCCTTTGGCAGGCATGTACGAACCATGCTCAGATACCAGATCGTTCCCGTCACGCCTTTTGAGCAGAACTGCTCAATACTGTGGTGCGACCAGAGCCGCAAGGCCGCCGTCGTGGACCCGGGGGGCAACCCCGAACGCATCCTCAAGGCAGCCGAAACCCTTGGCGTCAGCATCGAGCTCATCCTGCTGACCCATGGTCACATCGACCATGCCGGCGGCACGGCCGGGCTTGCCCGTCAGCTGGATGTTCCCATCGAGGGGCCTGAGAAGGAAGACGCGTTCTGGATCAACGATCTGCCCAAGCAGAGCAAGATGTTCGGCTTTCCCCACGTGGAGGCGTTCACACCCGGGCGTTGGCTGGTGGACGGCGATACCGTCCACGTTGGGGAAGAAACCCTGTCAGTCATTCATTGCCCCGGGCACACCCCCGGTCATGTGGTGTTCTTCAGCGAAGCTGCACGGCTGGCGGTGGTCGGTGACGTGCTTTTTGCCGGTTCCATCGGCCGCACGGACTTCCCGCGGGGCAACCACAAGGACCTGATCAATTCGATCCGGCAGAAGCTGTGGCCGCTGGGCAAGGATGTGAGTTTCATTCCCGGTCATGGGCCGATGTCGACTTTCGGCGATGAGCGGGAAAGCAATCCGTATGTGGGTGATTACGCGTAGAGAGGCCCAGGGGCATTTCTGCCGGCGCGGCCGGCGCGTAGTCTTAAGTGGTGTGCTTCAATTTCTCGATAAAGGTAAACCAGCGTGCGATTCGCTATTCTCGAAGACGATCCGGCCCAGATGGAAGTCCTGACGGGCTGGCTGCGGGAAGCCGGGCACGATGTGCATGGCTTTGGACTGGCCCGCGAATTGATGCGGGTTGCCAGCCGCGAAAGTTTCGACCTGTTCCTGGTGGACTGGGTGCTGCCCGATCTGACCGGTGAGCAGGTTCTGCGGTGGTTGAGGGTGGAACGGGGCAACGACACCCCGGCGATCTTCATCACCTCCCGCGACGCGGAAGAGGACATCGCCAATGCCTTCAGCGCCGGCGCTGACGACTACCTGATCAAACCGCCCCGGCGCATCGAGCTGCTGTCGCGCATCGAGGCTGTGCTGCGTCGGGCCCAGCCGCGCAACACCAACCAGACCCTCACGGTGGCGCCTTACCACTTCGATCTGGTCAAGAAGGCCCTGACCGTCGACGGCGTGGCAGTGGAGATGACCGACAAGGAGTTCGAGCTCGCTGCCTTCCTGTTCCGCAACCTGGGTCGCCTGCTGTCCCGGGGGCATCTGCTGGAAGCGGTCTGGGGGCGCAACCCCGATCTGGCCACGCGCACCGTGGATACCCACATCAGCCGCGTGCGCAGCAAGCTCAACCTGCGGCCTGAAAATGGGTTCCGGCTGACGCCGACCTACAACTTCGGCTACCGGCTGGAGAAGATCGACCCGTCCGAATCGCCGACCCTCGGCGAGGCCGCCATGTCGCCGGCCTGATGTCATCAGGGGTCCCGGGCCGGGCCCCCTGCCCTGCGCGCTTACTTTTTCAGCGCGTCGCGGATTTCCCGCAGCAGCTTCACATCTTCCGGTTCTGCCGGGGGCGCTTCGGGCGCCGGTGCCGGCTCGTCACGCTTGAGCTTGTTCATGGCCTTGATGGCCACGAAGATGGCCAGCGCGACGATGGTAAAGTCAATGATCGAGTTGACGAAGACACCGTACTTGAACAAAGGGGCGCCAGCCTTTTCAGCGGCTTCCATGGTCTCGAAGGTCTTGTCCCCGAGATTGAGGTAGAGGTGCTTGAAATCGACACCGCCCAGGAGTTTGCCGATGATGGGCATCAACATGTCCTTAACGAGGGAGTCGACGATTTTCTGGAAGGCACCGCCGATGATGACGCCGACCGCCAGGTCGACGACATTGCCCTTCATGGCAAATTCCTTGAATTCCTGAACAAAGCTCATGGGTTTTCCTTTGAGAGAGTAGTAAAAGAGAGAGAAGTGATGTGACAACACGCCGGACTGGGAAGGGTCGAGGCGCCCTGGAAGCAATGATAGGGCCCCGACAGCCCCTCATCAGGGCGTAATTGGCATGCTCGGAACTACTTCAAGCCCATTTTGCGAAGTTTTGCACCCTGAGTGAGGCCGGGAACTACTATAGTCCTCCAAATTCGACTGAAAGATCTCTTCCGTGGCCCGTCAATCCGTTCGTCTCCTGGCTGCTGCCTTAGGCTTGGCGGCCTGTTCCACAGTATTGTCTGCCGATCTGGAAGTCATCTACACCACCCGTGCCGGCGACACACTGATCGGGCTGGAGCGGCAATACTTGGCAGCACCTTTCGGCTGGAAGGGCGTGAAGGCCCTCAACCGCATCGGCAACCCGATGCGCATCCCCGTGGGCACACCCCTGCGCATCCCCGAGAATTGGCTGCGGGTAGAGCCGCGTACAGCCCGGGTTGTGGCCGTCAGTGGCGACGTCACCATGGATGGGCAACCCCTCACCCTGGATGCCAAGGTGCCGGCAGGCTCCATTCTGCGCACCGGGGCCGGAGGCTTCATCACCTTGTCGATGCCCGACGAATCGCGCCTCACGGTACAGCCGGGCAGCCAAGCCCGCCTCGAAAAAATCCAGGGCTTCCATGGGCTACCCGGCCAGAGCACCCGGATTTTCCTTGAACAGGGGCGTGTCGAGACCACCGTTTCTCCCCAGCGCGGCCCCGCGGCCCGTTACCAGATCCGCACACCGACCGCGGCCCTCAGTGTGCGCGGGACCGCTTTCAGGGTGGGCTCGGACACGGCCTCCGGCGCCGCTCAGGCCGAGGTCACCGCCGGAGAAGTTGGCATGAACAGGGCCTCTGCCCCGCAGGCCACCGCCCTGCCCGCGGGCTTCGGCGTGGTCGCCAGGGCGGACCAGCCCATTCCCGCCCCCCGGGCGCTACTGGCCGCTCCGTCCCTCGACGGCGTACCGGCCGTGTTCGAGCGGGTCGACATGCACATTTCCTTCCCGCCGGTGGACAAGGCCGCGTCCTACCGGGCCCAGATCGCCCGGGACGAACAGTTCAATGATGTGGTCGCCAGCGAAATCTTCAGCACGCCGAAGGCTCGCTTCAGCACCCTGCCCGACGGCAGCTACCGGCTGCGCGTTCGCGCCATCGATGCTGAAGGCCTGGAAGGCTATGACGCCACCCGTGCCATTGAATTGCGCGCCCGGCCGGAGCCTCCCCGGGCGGTCGAAGCCCCGCCAGGCGTGCTCGCCTGGACGCCGAACCCCGAGGCGGCCCGCTTCCGGCTGCAGATCGGCCAGGATGCCAGCTTTGCCCGGCTCCTTGTCGAGCAGGACATCGACGGGCTGCGCAGTGAGCCGGCCCTGGCCTCCGGGCGGTACGCCTGGCGGATCGCCAGCCTGCATGCCAGCGGCAAGCGCGGCCCATGGAGCGATACCGGTACGCTGGACATCCGCCCTGCCCCCGGCCCGGCCACCGTGGCCCGCTACAACGATCGGCTGCGTTTCGCCTGGGCCGGCCAGCCGGGTCAGATCTACGACGTCCAGCTGGCCCGGGATGAGGCCTTCCAGGATCTGCTCGTCGATCAGCGCATCGGCGAAACGGCCCTGACCATCACAGCGCCCGCTCCGGGACGCTACCGGCTGCGCATCCGCGCCACCGATCCGGACGGCGGCAGCACGCCCTGGTCTGGCACCCAGCACCTCCAGTCCCTGTTCCTGCTGCCCGCGTGGTCCCTCTCCGCCCCTGCAGCAAAGAGTCCGTGAGCCACTCCGCAGCAACCCTGCGCCGACCCACCCTCGAGTGGTTCGCCGTTACGCTCATGTGCGTGCTGCTGACTCTGGTGGCTGCGGTTGAGGGCTGGCTGTGGAGAATCGACCAAACCCTCTACGATGGCGTGCTGTCCACCTGGACGCGCCCGGCCAGCGATGATGTGGTGATCATTTCCATCGACGATGCGAGCCTCTCCAGCATCGGACGCTGGCCCTGGTCACGGCGGGTACACGCGGCCCTCATCGACGTGGCGCGTGAAGCCGGGGCCCGGGCCGTCGTTCTCGACCTGCTGCTGGAAACCTCCAGCGCGGACGACCCCGGCGCCGATGCGGCGCTGGCCCGAGCCATCCGGGATCACGGACGCGTCGTCCTACCCCTCGCCCAGGCCACCACTGGCGCCATCCTATCCGGCGAGGTTCAACCTCTTGGCGCTTTCGCCGACGCCGCCGCCGCAATCGGCCACAGCCAGGTGGAGTTCGATCCGGACGGCATCGCCCGCAGCGTGTACCTGTGGGAAGGCTTCGGCGCCGCCCGCCATCCACAGCTGGCGCTGGCCTTGCTGCGCCTGATCGATCAGGATGCCGCAGGCCGTTTTCCGCCCCCTCCCATCGGTGAAGGACGGGACCATCAGCAATGGCAGCGCGCCGACTGGTTGCGCATGCCCTTCTCCGGCCCGCCCGGCACCTACACTCACTATTCCTACAAGGACGTGTTGAGCGGCGAGGTGCCGGCCGAGACCCTGCGCGGCAAGATCCTGCTGGTGGGGGCGACGGCCGCCGGAATGGGTGACGCAGTGCCCACACCCACCTCGGGTTTGTCCCGGCCCATGTCCGGGGTCGAGGTACAGGCCAATGTGTTCGACGCCCTGCGCCGGGGCTCGGCCGTCATGCCCCTGTCACCATGGGTCTCCGCGGCCGTGGCGACGGTGATGGTCGTCGTTCTGATGCTGATCCTGCTATACGCCGAAGCCCGTACGGGGCTGATGGCCTCCTTCCTCCTCGGCGCCTCTGCCGTACTGCTGGCTGGCCTGGGCCTGCATCTGGGTGGTTGGTGGTTCGGCCCGGCACCGGCCGTCCTCGGCTGCCTGCTGGCCTACCCCCTGTGGAGCTGGCGCCGCCTGGAGTCCGCCCAGCGCTACCTCGACGCCGAGCTGATCGCCCTGGAACGTGAAGGTACACCGCTGGGCCTCCCCAGCGGTGACGCCGGACGGGGTGCCGCCGACCCCCTCGAACAGCGCATCCGCATCGTGCGCCAGGCTGCCCAGCACCAGCGCGATGTACGCCGCTTCATTGCCGACACCCTTGAGCACCTGCCCATCGGCGTGGTGGTGATCGACCAGATGGACCGGGTCATCCTCCACAACGAGCGCGCCCGTCACCTCCTCCGCGCCTTCCGCAGCGACGCCCTGCTGAATGCACTGCGCGCCCTGCCTTGGCCAAGCTACCTGCCCATGCGCGACGGTCTGCCCGACCTGAGCGGCTATTCCGGCACCCGCCAGTTCGAACTCACCCCGGACAAAAAGCGCTACCTGCTGGTGTCGGTGGCCGACCTGTTCTCCGAATCCAGCAGCCGGCCCGGACGCGTCATCGGCCTCGCCGACGTCACCGCCATGCACGAGGCCCAGCGTAGCCGCGAGGACACCATGCATTTCCTGTCCCACGACCTGCGCGCGCCGCTCGCTTCCATCCTGACCCTCATCGACGGCTACAAGGACGACCCCCTCCTGCAAGCACGGCAGATCCCGCGTATCGGCCGCTATGCGCGTTCGGCCCTCGATCTGGCTGACGGCTTGTTCAGGCTGGTGCGGGCCGAAGGCTCCGATCCCAAGGACTTTGTTGAGCTCGACCTGGCAGGCCTGGTGGACTCCGCCGCCGACGAAGTGTGGCCCCAAGCCCACGCCCGGGGCATTCGCATCGAGGTGGACACCCGCGATGCGGAGAAGGAAGAAGCCGTCGTGCGTGGCGACTTCTCCCTGCTCCGGCGGGCCGTGATCAACCTGCTCACCAACGCCATCAAGTACGGTGACGCTGACAGCCGGGTGGCGGTAAGCCTGCAAGCCCAGGGCACCGACTGGATCATCCGGGTCAGTGACCAGGGCGCAGGTATCCCCGCAGAGGCCCTGCCACGCCTCTTCAGGCGCTTCAGCCGCATCATCGACGAAGGGCGCGACAAGCCTTCGGGCGTCGGGCTTGGCCTGGTGATTGTCAAGACAGTGGCCGAACGTCACGGCGGCAGCGTGACCGTGGAAAGCAAGGTAGGCGAAGGCAGCACCTTCGAACTGCGCCTGCCCCTGCGCAGCCAGGCGGCGCTACCGGCCGGTGCCTGAGCGCCCTGGGGTAAGATCGGGGCATCGGTCATGAATTTGCCTGACATGCGCTTCAAATACCTCAAGTACCTGGCCTTCGCCCTGGGTGGGCTGAGTACGGTCGTCGCTGCCGGCGCCCTCTACCTGTATGCCACCTTCGACGGCGTGCGTCTGGCCGCCGAGCTAACCCACTTCACCAAACAGCGCTACCAACGCATCCTGCGTATCGACGGGCCGGTGGAACTGAGCATGTTTCCCAGACTGCGGTTGCACCTGCCGGCCACCACACTGTCCGGACGCAGCGGCGGCAGTGAGTTCATCGGCATCGAGCAGGCCACCATCAGCGTCAGCCTGCTGCCCCTGCTGACCCGCCGTGTAGTGGTCGAGCGGCTTGAGGTTGATGGACTGCGCATGGCCCTGCTGCGTGACAAGGCCGGCAAGCTCAACGCCGACGATCTCCTCGATCCAGGCAACGACGCCCCTCCTGCCAATGGCAGTACGCCCTTCGAACTGGACATGGGTGGCTTGACGGTTCGCCGCGGAGCCCTCACCTGGACCGACGAACAAAGTGGCCGCCAACTTGCGCTCTCCGGGCTCGACATCGAGACCGGACGCATTGGTCGGAACGCCGACGGCCGGCTGCAGGCCACGACCCGGCTCACCCGAGCCGAACCCGCCACCGATGTGCGCATCGAGCTGGAGAGCGCCTACCGCATGGATACGAGCGACAGCCTGCCGCGCCTGCGCCAGCTGCGCCTGACCGCCCAAGGCGATTTCTCCGGCTGGCAGGGCCTCGACGCTGAACTGTCCTTAGCCGAAATGGAATGGGCTGACGGCAGCCCTTCCGTTCTCCAGGGTGGCAGCCTGCAAGTGCGTGGCAAGGCTGCTGGCGAGCCCTTCGAATTCAAGGCCAGCGCACCACGCCTCAAGCTCGGCTCGCGGGGCCCGGAAGCCGACAGCGTCGACACCAGCCTGCGCCTGGATGGCAAGCAGCGCGGCGGCAGCGTGCGCGTGCGCCTGGCCGATCTGCAGATGAGCGACAAAGGCCTCCAGGCCAGCAAGCTGAATACCGAGCTCGACCTGCGTATCGCCAGCGGCCGCCTCACCGGCAACCTGACCGGCCCGGGCCGTTGGCAAGGCACCACCCGCCAGCTCGACCTGGCCGCCCTCACCGGCGAGCTCACCTTTACCCCAGCCAGGGCTGGCCTGAACGCCCTCAAGTTCGCCACCGAGACCGATGCCCGCATCGACGTCACGCGCGGCAACGCTTCGGGCCACTTCACGCTGCGCTCCGAGGAAAGCCAGTTCAAGGGCAGTTGGACCCTGCCCAGGCTCGACGCCCCGGCCCTCGGCTTCGATGTCGATGTGAATCGCCTGGACATGGACAGCTATCTGGCTGGCAAATCCACGCGCACTTCAGGCCCGGACAAGGCTGCCGATGATCGCTTTGATCTGTCGGCCCTCAACGGACTGGATCTGGATGGCGTGATCCGCTTCGGCCAGCTACGGGTGGCGGGCCTCAAGCTGGAACAGGTCAAGCTGCCGATCAGCCTGCACGGTGGCCGGCTGCAGTCGACCGGCCATACGCTCTCCCTTTACGGTGGGAGCCTGGAAGGTAGCCTCAATGTGGCCGCCAACGATGGCCGGGCGAGTTATCGGGGCTACCTGCAGAGTGCCGAACTAAGCCCCCTGCTCAAGGATCTGGGCGCCAAACAGAAGCTCGGCGGGACCATCAACTTTTTTGTCGACGTCAGCAGCAATGCCGCAAGCCGCAGTACGCTGCTGAGCGAGCTGCAGGGCCTGGCCCGCCTGCGGGTTCGCAACGGCAGTGTGCCGGGTATCGACATGGGTCAGGCCATGAAGGAATGGCGCGGTCTGCTGAGCACCCGGCAGGGCGCCAAGCGCCCCCACCGGGAGCGGGAATCGACCCCGGTGGGCGAACTCACGGCCAGCTTCCAGATTGCTGGCGGCATTGCCCGCAACACCGACCTGCAAGCCAAGAGCGGCATGCTGCACGTTGGCGGGGCCGGCGAGATCGATCTGTCGCGGAAGCACATCGACTACCTCTCCCGCGTGACCCTCGTGGTCGTACCGGTGGGGCCGGACAGCGGCCCCTTGGCCAGCCTGCGCGGCGTGACCCTGCCGGTTCGCGTCAAGGGAACCCTGAGCGGGCCCGACTGGCACCTGGAACCAGGCGCCAGTCTGCCCTCCTCCTTGCTCAGCGCCGGTCAGGCCAGCGCACGCAACCCGCCCAAGGCCATTCCCAAGCGCACCACCCAAGCCGTGACCAAGACGGCGAAGAAGGCTGCACCGACTGCCGAAAAGGCCGTGGAAGAGGCCGCTCCGGAGTAAGACCCCCACTGCTGTCTCCCCTGTGACGTGCTAGATTCAAGTCCGCAGCACCCACAAAAAAACAATCCAGGAGACAGCAGCATGACCCTTCCGCACGCCTTCCGCGGCGCGATGCGCCTTCCCGCCATCGCCGCGCCGATGTTCCTGGTGTCCGGCCCCGAGCTGGTCACCGAAACCTGCAAGGCCGGCGTCGCCGGCACCTTTCCGGCCCTCAACGCACGCACCCCGGCCCAGCTTGATGCCTGGCTGGGCAGCATCAACGCAGGGCTGGCCGAGGCAAAGGCTGCGGCCCCCGCCCCGCCCATAGCGCCTTACGGCATCAATCTGATCCTGCACGCCTCCAACGCCCGTGTGGGGCCGGACCTGGAACTGATCTGCCGCCACCGAGTACCCTTCGTGATCACCAGCCTGGGCCATCCGGGCGATGTGGTGAAAGCCGTCCATGCCTACGGCGGACTGGTGTTTTCGGATGTCATCCACGCTTACCACGCCCGCAAGGCCGCAGCAGCCGGGGTGGACGGGATCATCGCCGTGGCCGGTGGCGCCGGCGGCCACGCAGGCACCCAGAGTGCCTTCAGCCTGATTCGTGAGATCCGCGAATTCTGGGACGGCGCCCTGATCCTCGGCGGGGCGATCTCCGATGGCTACGCGGTGCGCGCCGCCGAAGTGCTCGGCGCCGATCTGGCCTACATGGGCACGCGCTTCATCGCCACCCGCGAATCGAACGCCCAGGATGCCTACAAGCAGATGCTGGTGGATTCCGGGGCGGCGGATATCGTCTATACCGACGCGGTGTCGGGCACCAATGCCAACTTCCTGTGGCCGAGCCTGGAGAAGCTCGGCCATCAGCGCGAGGAGTTGGTGCAGGGGGTCGGGAAGGGCAAGCTCAAGGCCCTGGCCGACGAAGCCAAGGCATGGCGTGATGTGTGGAGCGCCGGCCACGGGGTGGCCACCATTCACGATGTCCCGCCCGTACGCGAGCTGTGCGAGCGTCTCGCCACCGAGTACAGGGCGGCCTGCGCCCTGCCCCCAAGCCCGGCAGTGGCCTGAGTCTGACGGACGCCTGAGGGTGAAGGAACAGCACCTGCCGCAGGCGGCAGGTGCTTCAAGCCGGGGTCGTGCCGTGACCGGAGCGAGCCCGCTTGGCCGCATACATGGCCTTGTCGGCGTGGGTCAGGAGGCTCAGCGGGTCACTGCCATGATCGGGATAGACGGAGACCCCGATGGAACATCCGACCCGCACGTGGCAATGACCCAGGTTGATGGGCAGGCCGACGGCCTGGTGAATCTTGAAAATAATGGCCTCCAGGGTGGCACTGTCGTCGGTGCCGGTGAGCAGCACGGCAAACTCATCACCACCGTAGCGGGCCACCATGTCTTCGCTGCGCAACACCCGGCGCACCCGGGCGGCGATGGTCTTGAGCACGGTGTCACCGGCATGGTGGCCATGGGTGTCGTTGATGCCCTTGAAGTCGTCCAGATCAATGAACAGCAGGGCCAGCCGGTCGGCAACCTCGCGGGCACCAGAGATAGCCGCGCGCAAGTGACGTTCGAAGCGGTCCCGGTTGAGCAGCGAGGTGAGGCCATCGTGGTTGGCCCGGAACTCGTTGCGGATGGCCCGCTCGTGAAACTCGGTGACATCCAGCATGGTGCCGATGAAACCGCTGATGCGCCCATGCTCGTCGCGTTGGGGGCCGGCCTCGGCGCGCATCCAGCGGCTTTCCCCGTCAGGGCGGATGTAGCGGAACTCCTCCGCAAAGCGGGTGGCCGATTCGGCCGCCAGACACCAGATGGCCCGCACCCGGGCCTGCTCGCCCACGGGCAGGAGGTTGATCCATGGCGTACCGGCCACTTGCTCCAGATCATGTCCGAGGATCTGCTCGCAACGTTCGTTGAGGAAGGTGCAGCAGGCCTGGGCGTCGGCCTCGAAGAGCCCCGCCGGCGCCTGACGGGCCAGCTCGCGGAAGCGCATCTCGCTGCGCTGGAGCTCCACCTGGGCACGGGACAGGCGTTGCAGGTCGAGGCGCAGCTGGCGGGACTGCTGCTTGAGCAGCGCTTCACGGCGCACCGTCTCGGTCACGTCGCGCACCTGCAGCAGGCAGTGATAGCGGCCTTCGCTGACCACCGGGGTGACGTCGATGGACTGCTTCATGCGTTCGCTGCGGCCCCCGCCGGGCGGGTAGAGGGGCAGAGGCATGGGGTGCAGGGCATGGGACAGACGCGCCGACCAGCCAAAATCAAGGGCTTCCCGCACAACCAGCGCAACCCGCGGATCCACGTGGGGGCCGAAGGCTTCCGCCAGGGTGACGCCAGTCACCTGGCTGGCCGCCAGCCCGGCCCGTTCTTCGATCCAGCGATTCCACAGCATTATGCGGCCCTCCCCGTTGACCAGGATGAGCCCCATGTCGACGCTGTCGGGGAGGAGTTGGCAGCAATCCATCAGGAAGGCTGACTTTCGCCGTGGTGGGGAAGACGGAAAAGGCGGCTCACCTGGTCCATGAAGTGCTCGATGGAGGGCACATCCATGATGAACAGCACGAAACCGGACAGGTTGTGGGCCGCCATGGTCATGCCAATGCGCGCCACCAGGATCACGTCGGTGGCGGCCTTGTCATCGAGCAGGGTGCGGGCGGTACGCGACTGGACCCGGGGCAGGGAGCCACTCATCTCGGTGCCGAACAGGTTGGCAAGGCTGCTCATGCAACTGTTGATGATGATGTTGCCGATCTCGGCCAGGGCGTCCTGCTCGAGCTCGGTGATGTGTTCGATGGAGGTGTCGTCACCAAGCATGCGGCGCACGATCTCGAGGCTGCCATGTTCAGGAAAGAGCAGCAGGGCGTCGGTCTGGAAGCCGCTTGTGGCATCGAAGTGCTGATTGATGCGGCATAGCCGCTCAGAGGCGCCGCCGGGCTGGGTGCTCTCCAGGCGGAGGGTCAGTTCCTCCCGGGAGACGATTTCGATGGTGGGCACCGACAGCTCGATCTCTTCCCTGACAATAGCCGAAAAGGTGTTCGCGGCCTCACCCAGGGACAGGTTGAAGGCCTCGGTCAGAGCGTCCATCTCGAGTTCCGAGAATGTACGCATGCTCTACCCCAGTAGCGCGAGGATGTCGGCGATCACAGCCTCACCTATGGGCTTGCGGAAGAAGCGCACGCCCAGGTCGGCAGCCCGACGCTGGATGGCGTCCTGGGCGTTGGCGGTGAGTAGCGCCAGCTTCATGTCCGGATGGCTGCCACGGAGCTTCTCGGCCAGTTCGAGACCGGAGATGCCGGGCATGTTCATGTCAAGCACGGCCAGGTCAGGACGGACTCCCTCCAGCAGGGCGAGAGCGGCGGCACCGTCACCGGCTTCAATCAGCTGCAGATCGGGGCGCATGCTGCGCATGACCGAAGCGCACAACATTCGCGAAGCACGGCTGTCATCAACAAGCAGGATCGTGGCGGGCAGGGACATGGCTACATTCCGATGATGTCGTAGGCTGGTAACGACGACCACTGTGCAAACTTTAGTTAAATTATGCACAGCAAATCGATGAAGGACGCCGCTGCGCCGGACGCGTTCCTCACGCTTGGAGCAAGCCCTGTCAAGGCGCTCCAGGGTGCTGAGGGCAGTCATCAAGAACGCCTTGGGGCTTTCCCTGATCTTCCGACACGAAGCCCATCGGGCCCGGTAAGCTCCGGGCTCGCCCAATCGTTCCGCTCTTCCCATGCCCGCCCGCCCCGCTCCCTCCTCGCTCTTTCTGGTCAGCCGGATCTTCCTGCCCTTCGCCCTGGGCTACTACCTGTCTTACCTGCTGCGTACGGTCAACGCCGTGATCTCACCGGATCTGACCCAGGAGTTGGGCCTGACCGCCGCTGACCTGGGCCTGCTCACCAGCACCTATTTTTTCGCCTTCGGTCTGGCCCAGATCCCGGTGGGCATCGCCCTGGACCGTTACGGCCCGCGTCGAGTGGAGGCGGCCCTGCTGCTGATCACGGCCCTCGGCGGGGTGCTCTTTGCCACCGGTGACAGCCTGCCCACCCTGGCCAGCGCCCGCGGCCTGATCGGGTTGGGCGTGGCGGCCTGCCTGATGGCCGGGCTGAAGGGCTTCACCTTGTGGTTCCCGCGGGAAAAGCTGGCCTCGATGACCGGTTACATCATGTCTTGCGGCGCTCTCGGTGCCGTCACTGCATCGGCGCCCCTCGAAGCCGCGCTGCCCTTCCTGGGCTGGCGTGGGGCTTTCTGGGTGGTGGCCGCACTGGCCGCGGGCATTGCCGCCCTGATCTACTTTGCCATGCCGGAAAAGGACGAGGGCACCCATAACGTGGACCTGCAGAGCGCCCTGCGCGGCGTCACCGAGGTGTTATCGGCGGGGCGTTTCTGGAGTTTCTCGGGCCAGTCGGCCTTCTTCACCGGGGGCTTCATGGCCCTGCAGGGCTTGTGGGCTGTGCCCTGGCTGATGGAGGTCAATGGCTACAGCCGCAGCGTGGCCGCCGACCACCTGTTCTGGCTCAACATCGGCATGCTCGCCGGTCAGCTCTCCATCGGTGCCTGGGCGACCCGGCTGGCGGCGCGGGGCATCACGCCCCTGCGCCTGATGCAGGTGGGGCTGTTCCTGACCATGGTGGTGGAAGGCCTGATCATTGCCGAAGCAGGGTCGACGCTGATTCTGTGGTGTCTGCTCGGCATCGTGTCGGCAACCGGCGCCCAGATGTACGGGGTGGTGGCTGGCCTGTTTCCCCTGCACCTCACCGGCCGGGTGACCACCAGCATCAATCTGATGGCCTTCATCGGCGCCTTTGTTGTTCAGTGGGGGTTGGGCGGACTGCTGGACGGCTTGCGGGCAGGGGGCATGGGGGGCGTGGACGCCCTGCGGGTAGCCTTCCTGATCCTGCTCGGTGCGCAGATACTGAGCTTCGTACCGCTGGCCCGGGCCGGCCGCTTCCAGCCCCACTGAGCAACGCTCAGCCCGCCTCGGTTCCGGCCACGCTGAACTCCCCCCGGCTGACCCGGGCCATGGCCACGGCAAAGCCGGAAACGCCGCCTCCGCGGTAGAACAGGCAGGGCTTGCCGACCCGCTTGCAGTGGGCTTTCACGTGGTAATAGGCGTTATGGCTGATGCGATCGGTGGGGCATACCACCGCGTCGGCACCGCGGATCAGCTCGGGCAGGCGCGACAGGGACTCCTCCTGTCCGCCGTCGTGGTGGATCAGGGTGATGCCCAGACGGTCGGCAAGCTGGCGGTACTGGGCCAGAAGGGACGAACGCCCGCCCACGTAGAGCACACAACGCGCCGTCAGGGCTTCGCTGCAGCCAGCGCAATCATCGCTGCCGGCCTTGTCGCAGGCAGGTGAATCCAGGGCCTGCAGCAAGTGCTCAAGGGCTTCCCGTTCGGCCACCGCCGTATCCCGCGCCGCCACCAGCCGGCGTGATTCCTCACGGCTCTCCTTGAGCTGCCGCTCCAGCTCCTGCACCTGCCGGGCGCTGCCTAGCAGAGCCTCGTGGGATGCCTGCAGGGCCAGCAGACGCTGGCCCATCTCGACGTAGGCCTGACCGGACTCGAAGCGCTGCAGACGCTTTTGGTACAGCGCCGCCTGCTCGACGGCCCCATCCCGCTCGGCAAGCCCGGCTGTCGCTTCGGCAAGCTGCCGACGCAGCGCGGCCACTTCCCGCGCGTGGCTGTGTTTCAGCTCAGTGTTCTCGGCAGCAAGATGAGCCAGGCGTCGGGCGTCGGCGGCCTGCCCGGCTCCCACCTGGTGGGACAGCATGTGGATGTCGGTGTACGCGCGCTGACGGGTTTCGGCGGACACGGCCCGATGGGTGCACACCGCCCATAGGGGGCCGGCCACCTCGCCCCGATTACAGCATTCGATCCACTGTTGGCGGACTTCGGCATCGCTCTTGAGCTTGCCGAAGCGCTCCACGGCCAGATGGAATTTCTTCTCCAGGTGACGCTGCAAGGCTTCGGACACCGGGTTACGACTGCGCGCCAGACCCACGGCCTCCACATGCACCGTGAAGTCATCATCGGACGGGCTGGCAAACTGGAAGCGCCGCGCAAAACGCTGCAGCTCCTCGATGGAAACGCAGGTTCCGATGATCGGGCAATGCAGCTTGTCGTCCAGATCCCACAGCCGGGCGCGGCGGAGCATGGGTATGGTGCCGGGCTTGGGCAGGTCGATGGCAACCAGGGCGCTGGCATACTCGGCACGCAGCAGGGACTGCAGATCTCCGCCTTTCGGATCAGAGGCCAGGCACATGACGGCGCTCCGGCAGGGGTTGCACGAGCCGTTCGCAGGCCCGCTCACACAGCTCACGAACGTCACGATCGACGGCCGGGCAGTCGGCCAGGCGCGTCAGGAGGTCGACGGCCCGGCGCGCCGACTGGCGACAACCGGTTTCACCGTGATTGAGGAGTTCGCTGAGTGCCCCGGCCCACAGGCTGGCCGGGACGGGGGCAAGGGCGGAAGGCAGTCCGTTGACAGGATCCATGGAGTCACCCGATTGGGATTGATGAGAACGGTTCTCAATTTAATCCCATGAATCCATTTTGTAAACGAGAATAATTCTCAAAATGTAAATGGCGGGTGTCTGCGCAGGGCAGGCCGCGCCGCTCACGGGCGGCTGCGCACGCGGATGATCACATCCACCTCCTCGAGCTCCATCCCGGGGGGAAGGGCGGGCATGCCGACCACCTTCAGCTCATCCGCGGAAACATCGACGAGCCGGCCGCTTGCGGCGTCATACAGGTGGTAGTGGGGTGCGGTGTTGGAGTCATACACAACCCGCTCCGGGTCCACGATGAGCTCTCGTACCAAGTTCTTCTCTCTGAACAGTTTAAGGGTGTTGTACACCGTGGCCCGGGAAGTCGCCGGAACGCTCTCGCGGACACGGCTGAAGACCTGATCGGCCGACAGGTGGACCGGGGCGGACAACATGCTGCGGGCGATCTCGACACGCTGCAGGGTGACCGGAATGCCGGCCTCGCGCAGCAGCTCGGTGGCCTGCCTGATGCTCATGTTTTCCATGGTGGGGTCTCCGTCGGGGCGTCCGTACTGTTCGAATTCTGTCTCCCTGGCGGGAGGAGGTGATCCGGATCTTATCGAGTCAGGGCGCCGTACGTCCACGCAGGCGGGGCCGTCCATGCCGGACTGCCCCGCTGACGGGGCTTACTCGAAGGGCTTCGGACGCGGCGTGGCGTTGGTCGAAGGCGGCAGAATCGGCATCCGGAAGCTGGGCTGATCACCGGTCAGGGTTTTCAGGAAGGCTACGATCTTGGCGTTCTCTTCGGTGGTGAACTGTTTGCCGAGCTGCAGACGGCCCATGGTGTCCACGGCCTGCTCCAGGGTGGCTGCCTCGCCGTCGTGGAAGTACGGATAGGTGAGTTCGACGTTGCGCAGGGTCGGGACCTTGAAGTTGAAGCGGTCGGCGTCCTTGCCGGTCACCGCCGAACGGCCCTCGGCCGGGCTGCTGGCCTTGTACGGCTCCACCACGCCCATCTTCTGGAAGGACGTGCCACCGACGGCCGGGCCGTTGTGACAGGCCACGCAGCCACTGTTCTTGAACAGGGCATAGCCGGCCAGTTCCTTCTCGTTGAGGGCCTTCCGGTCACCCTTCAGCCACTTGTCGAAGCGGGAATTGGGCGTGACCAGGGTTTCCTCGAAGGCGGCGATGGCATCGGTGACCTTGCTGATGTCCACCGTCTCCGACCCGAACACCGCCTTGAACTCGGCCACGTACTGGGGAATGGACTTGAGCACATCCACAGCGAGCTCGTGGGTGAAGGCCATCTCACCCGGGTTGGCGATGGGGCCACCGGCCTGGGCCTTCAGATCCTTGGCCCGTCCATCCCAGAACTGGGCCAGGGCGAGGCTGGAGTTGAGCACCGTCGGGGCGTTGATGGGGCCCTTCTGCCAGTTGTGGCCGATGGAGGTCTTGAGGTTGTCGGTGCCGCCCATGGACAGGTTGTGGCACGAGTTGCAGGAGATGAAACCCGACTTGGACAGGCGCGGATCGAAGTAGAGCTTCTTGCCCAACTCGACCAGCTTGGGGTTGCTGACCTTGGCCGGCTGGATGGGGCCCACCGGCTCACTGGCGGGCTTGGCTGCCCAGGCAAGGGGGGTGAAGCTGCCGCAAACAACGGCAGTGGCAAGGGCAAGGTGGCTGATCTTCATGTTTTCATCCTCCAGAAAGAACTGATGTCAAAACGCTGAAACCGGATCTCTGGGGGTATATTTTTTAGAATAAGTCTAAAGTGCGGACCGATTTGACGCCTTTCCCGCCTGCTGGATCTTGATCTGAATCATGGAAGAGTGCGGTAAACGACCGAGGGGGCGTGCCCCGGACTTCCGGAACACGCCCCCTCGGGGAAGCTGAAAAGCGCTTACTTGGCGGCGGGTGCAGCCACCGGTGCGGCAGCGGCAGGCGCAGCGGCGGCAGGTACGGCGGCGGGCTTCGCGTGTGCCTTGGCATGCGCCTTGGCCTTGTCGGCCTTGGCGGCGGCGCCCTTCTCGACCTTGGCCACTTCAGCCTTCACCGGCTCGGCAGCCTTGGCTGCTTCCACCTTCTTCTCCACAGCAGCGGCAGCCGGGGCCCCTGCAGGGCCGGCAGACGGCGCCTGGGCGAAGGAAGCGGAAGCGAAACCGGCGGCGATGGCAAGGGCGATGATCTTCTTCAGCATGGTGCTCTCCTGAACTGTGTGTTTATCAACCGGGCCGGCGTGATTGCCAGCCCTTGCTGCGATCAACGCACCCTGTCCGCGCGGCGTTGGCAATGCAGATGTAAGGGTATGTGCGTTTGTAACAGGGCCGCAGGGCGCCCGCGGCTCACACCTCCGCCGGGTCCACGTCCAGGTGCCAGCGCAGTTCCCGGGGGGGGCGCAGGCCCCACAGGTGCCGGCTCCATTCGGTGAGGAAGGCCTGCAGCGCCGGGCGGGCAGGGGCCTCGACGAGAAGCTGGGCGCGCTCACGGCGGGCCAGGCGGACCATGCGCATCGGTACCGGGTCGAACACCTGCACGCCAAAGGCCTGGGCCAGGGGTGCGGCGAGGGCGCGGGCCTCCTTGAGCCAGTCGATGGCGATGGCCACTTCCGGCGCCGTCGCAAACAGCAGGGCATTGGCCGCATAAGGCGGAAAGCGGGCCTGCTTGCGCTCCTCCAGCTGCATGGCGGCATAGCGGGCGAAGTCGTGGGCCTCCAGGCACTTGTAGAGGGGGTGATCCGGATACTGGGTCTGGATCATCACTTCGCCGGGCAGCTCGCCCCGGCCGGCTCGGCCGCCCACCTGCATGAGCTGCTGGAACAGGCGTTCGGGCGCACGAAAATCGGCCGCAAAAAGGGATGAGTCGGCGTTGAGCACGCCAACGAAGGTGAGCCGGGGGAAGTCGTGCCCCTTGGCCATCATCTGGGTGCCGACGAGGATGTCGGCATCACCACGGCCGATCTGGTCGAGGAGGGCGTCCCACTGACTACGGGTGCGGGCGGCATCCCGATCCACGCGCAGCACGCGGGCATCGGGAAAGCGCTGGCCGAGGGTTTCCTCCAGGCGCTGGGTACCACGGCCAAAGGGCTGGATGTCCTGGTCACCACAATCGGGGCAGGCCAGGGGAATGCCTGCCTCGTAGCTGCAGTGATGACAGCGCAGGCGCTTGTCAGCCAGGTGCAGCACCATGTTGGCGGTACAGTGGGGGCAGCGGCTCACCCAGCCGCAGGACGGGCAGGACAGCACCGGCGCATAGCCCCGGCGGTTGAGGAAGACCAGACTCTGTTCGCCCCGCTCCAGACGGGCCGCAATGGCCCTCAAGAGGTGCTCCGACACCCCGTTCTGCAGCTTCTCGCGGCGGATATCCACCGGACGTACCTTGGGCAGGGTCGCCGCCACGGCGCGGCTGGCCAGTTCCACACGCCGATAGCGGCCGGTATCGGCGGCATGCCAGCTTTCCAGGGACGGGGTGGCCGAGCCGAGGACGATGGGCACACTGCGTTGTCGGGCCCGCCAGATGGCCAAATCCCTGGCGTTGTAGCGGACCCCTTCGTGCTGCTTGTAGCTGGCGTCGTGCTCTTCATCCACGACGATCAGGCCGAGACGGGGCAGGGGGGTGAACACCGACAGGCGGGTGCCGAGGACGATGTCGGCGCGGCCCTCCATGGCCTGCACGAAACCCTGGGAGCGGGCCCCTTCGGCCAGGGCCGAGTGCAGGCTGACCACCCGGGCGGCGGGGAAGCGCCCCGCCACGCGCCCTTCCAGCTGCGGGGTGAGGGCGATCTCGGGCACCAGGATCAGGGCTTGCCCACCCCGGGCGATGGTCTGCTGCACGAGGCGCAGATACACCTCGGTCTTGCCGCTGCCGGTGACGCCGGCCAGCAGGAAGGGCTGGAAGCGGCCTGCCCCCTCGGAGAGGATCGCCAGGGCAGCCTCCTGCTCCGCGGTGAGGGTCGGGGCGCCCGCCATGGCGGCCGGGTCGGCCGCGACACCCGGCGCGATCCAGCCACGCTTGAGGGCATCGGCCACGGCCGGGGCGGCACCCTCGCCAGCCCTCAGCAGGCTGCGCCGCTGGGGCCCCTGGGCGGCGAGCTCGCGCAGCAGGGCCAGGGCGCGGCTCTCCCGCTTGCTGCCTGCCAGGGCATCGCGGCCGGCATCGGTGAGGTCAAGCAGGGGATCGGCCTCGGCCCCGGCCACGGCATCGGCCTTACGCAGGCGGGGCGGCAGAGCCATGGCGACGACTTCGCCGAGGGGGTGTTGATAGTAGCGGGCCGCAAATTCGACCATCGCCAGCCAGTCGGCAGGGAGAGCCGGCGCGTCACGCTGGATGGCGATGACGGGTTTGAGACGATCGACCGGCAGATCGGCCGCATCCGGCAATGCCACGATGAGCCCGGTCTTTTCGCCCCGCCCGAAGGGCACCCGAACACAGCGCCCCAGATCTCCGGCCGATATATTTTCTGCTGTGTAATCAAAGGCCTGCGGAAGAGGCAAGGGCAGGGCAACACGAACGATGGCGAAGCTCATGGCCGAAAAAATGGGCTATGTGACAAAAATCGATATAAATCAGTTAATTGCGTGATTTTGATGAGGCTCTGCGTGGGAAACAAGTCTGAAGCCCTTGGGGCGGCGCGGGTATTTTCCCTTGTCCACAAAATCTGTGGATAACTTTGTGGGAAACCTGGGTGAAGTGCCGCGAAACCCGCCGCCAGTCAGTGTTTTTCCTACACTGCCTCATTCCTGAACAAATAATATTCCCTTTAAAAACAATGATCTGCAGATATGCAAATTTGTGCTTCCAAAGCGTGTCACAAAACCGACAAAATCCGTGGTGCTGTGCACAAGTCAAGCCCCTTCCATCAAATTTAGTGCTTGACGGGGGGCGTTTCAGGGCCTTCGGCGGAAACACTCTGCCGGAAGAGGCCTGTCCGGAGGCTTCGGGAAAAAAATCGGGCCGGCATCAGCCGGCCCAGGACTGGCTCAGTCAATACCTTAGCGGGCCTGAGCGCGCAGGGCCCGACTGTGCTCGTGCACGGTATCGACCAGCACGGTCACATTGTCCGGCGGGGTGAACTGGGAGATACCATGGCCCAGGTTGAAGACGTGGCCGGCGTGGGGGCCGTAGGCGTCCAACACCTTCCTGGCTTCGGCGGCAACGGCTTCCGGGGTACCGAACAGCACCGACGGGTCCAGGTTGCCCTGCAGGGCAACCTTGTCGCCCACCTGGCGCCGGGCAGCGCCAATGTCCACCGTCCAGTCGAGGCCCACGGCGTCGGCACCGCTGTCGGCGATATCGGCCAGCCACAAGCCACCGCCCTTGGTGAACACGATGCACGGAATCTTCTCGCCGTCCTTCTCGCGGGTCAGGCCGGCGACGATCTGGCGGATGTAGGCCAGCGAGAATTCCTTGTAAGCCTCATGGGCCAGCACGCCGCCCCAGGAATCGAAAATCATCACGGCCTGGGCACCAGCCTCGATCTGGGCGTTGAGGTAGGCAATGACGGAACGGGCAGTCACCGCGAGAATGTGGTGCATCAGGTCCGGACGGCTGTAGAGCAGGGACTTGACCTTGCGATAGTCGTCAGAGCCGCCGCCTTCGACCATGTAGCAGGCGAGGGTCCAGGGGCTGCCGGAGAAGCCGATCAGGGGCACGGAGTTGTCCAGGGCGCGGCGGATCTCGGCGACCGCATCCATCACGTAGCCCAGCTCGATGTTGGGATCGGGCACGGCCAGGTTGCGGATCTCCCACTCTTCCTTGAGCGGGCGCTCGAACTTGGGGCCTTCGCCCTCGGCGAAATACAGGCCCAGGCCCATGGCGTCCGGCACGGTGAGGATGTCGGAGAACAGGATGGCGGCATCGAGCTTGTAGCGGGCCAGGGGCTGCAGGGTGACCTCACAGGCCAGGCCGGGGTTCTTGCACAGGTCGAGGAAGCTGCCGGCGCGCTTGCGCGTCTCCCGGTACTCGGGCAGGTAGCGCCCGGCCTGGCGCATCAGCCACAGCGGGGTGTAGTCGGTGGGCTGACGCAACAGGGCGCGCAGGAAGGTATCGTTCTTCGGACGGCTCACTTGGAATCCTCGGCAGACAGGACCGCGCGGGGCGGCAAAGGCGGGATTATCCGCCATTTGCCGCCGGGGCGTGGATGGAGCAGATCAAGAAGCGCCTACTTGCGCCAGAACTGGGGGGTGAACACCACCGCCAGGGACAGTACCTCCAGACGCCCGAGGAGCATGGTGAAGGTACATACCCAGGTCTGGAAATCGGTCAGGACAGCATAGTTGGTGGCCGGACCAACCTTGTTGAGGCCGGGTCCCGCGTTGTTGATGCTGGCCACCACAGCGCCAAGTGAGGTCATGAAGTCCAGCCCCGACAGGATCATCACGAAGGTCAGCATGACCACACTCATGAAGTACAGGAAGATGAAGCCGAGAACGGCGATCACCACATTATTGGGAATGGCGCTGCCGCCGACCTTGACCGGATTGACGACCGCGGGATGGATGAGGCGGGTGAGTTCGCGGTTGGCCTGCTTGGCCAGGATGAGGGTGCGGATCATCTTGATGCCCCCCCCTGTGGAGCCGGAACTGGCGGTGATGCAAGACAGGAAGAGCATCCACAGGGGCGCAAAAACCGGCCACTTGTCGAAATCCTGACTGGCAAAACCGCAGTCGGTGGCCATGGAAACGAGGTTGAAACTGACGTGGCGCAATGCAGTGGGATAGTCCTCATAGGTGCCTTCCAGCCACACATACAGGGCCACGCCAAAGCACGAGGCAACGATCAAGCCAACGACTCCACGCGCTTCCACATCCCGCCAGTAAGTGCGCAGATCGCGTTCCCGCATGGCGACAAAGTGGGTGGCGAAGTTCATTGCCGCGATGACCATGAAGACAATCAGCACGAACTCGACCATTGGGTTATCGAAGGCACCGACACTGGCATCCCGGGTAGAAAATCCACCTAGCCCCAAGGCGGCAAAGGCATGACAAATGGCATCGAGCCACGAGAGACCGGCTTGGTTGAGCAGCAGTATGCAAGCCACGGTGATGAGAAAGTACACCAGCCACAGAGCCTTTGCCGTATCGGCGATGCGCGCAGTAAGCTTGGAATCTTTCATGGGGCCGGGCGTCTCGGCCTTGTAGAGTTGCATGCCACCCACACCCAGCAGGGGTAGCACGGCCACCGCGAGAACGATGATACCCATACCGCCGAGCCAGTTGAGTTCGTGGCGCCACAGGTTGATGGCGGGCGGAGCATGATCCAGATCGGTCATGATCGTCGAGCCCGTGGTGGTGAGGCCGGACATGGTCTCGAAGAAGGCATCGGTGAAGCTCATGGTGTCGTACACCAGGAGCAGGGGGATGGTGGCAATCGCCGCCATCAGCGCCCACACGGTGGATACCAGCAGGAAGCCGTCACGGGGCTTGAGCTCCCGGTAGTGGGAGCGGGTCACCCCATAGAGCATGAGGCCGCTGCCCAGGGAGATGACCATGGCGGCAACGAAATCGGCGGCGGTGCCGTCGTTATAGAAAATTGCTGCGGCGATGGGCATCAGGTACGCCAGGCTGAAGATCGACAGCAGGCGGCCCAGGACGTTGGCGACGGGGAGCAGGGCGTCCATCAGAAGAACCCCCAGCCCACCTGGAAGAGCTTCTCCACCTGGCTGACCAGCTTCTTGCTGGTGCAGAAGACGATCACGTGGTCCTCGGCGCGGATCACCGTGTCGTGGTGGGCCATGATGACTTCGTGGATCGGCACCTCGTAGGCCACCAGCTCCTTGTACTCGGTACGGCTCTGCCCGGTGTTGCGCACGATGGCGGCAATGGTGGCGCCTTCGGGCAGGTCGATCTCCTCGATGCGGCGGCCGATCACCTTGCAGTGCTTGGCATCGCCGTGGGCGATGACCTCAAGGGCCTCGGCAGCCCCGCGCCGCAGGCTGTGCACGGCAGCCACGTCACCCCGGCGCACCCGGGCCAGCAGTTGGCCGATGGAGGTCTGGGCCGGCGAGATGGCGATGTCGATGCGCCCCCCCTGGACCAGATCCACATAGGACTTGCGGTTGATCAGGGCCAGGGTGCGACGGGCCCCCATCTGCTTGGCCAGGGAGGCCGACATGATGTTGTCTTCCTCGTCATTGGTGAGGGCGAGGAACATGTCGGTCTCCTCGATGCTCTCCGAGTCGAGCAGCGCTTCGTCGGTGCCGTCGCCACGCAACACGAGGGCCCGGGACAGCTGGCCAGCGAGCATCTCGGCACGACGCCGGTCACGCTCGATGAGCTTGACGTTGAAATTCTTCTCGATGGCGCGGGCAAGGCGAAAGCCGATGTTGCCCCCGCCGGCGATGATGACCCGCTTGATCGGCTTGTCCATGCGCCGCAGCTCGGTCATGACCTTGCGGATGTGCGAAGTGGCCGCAATGATGAAGACCTCGTCACCGCTTTCGATGACGGTGTCCCCGGACGGGATGATGGACTGGTCGCGCCGGAAAATGGCCGCCACCCGGGCGTCGATGTTGGGCAGGCGCAGCGGAATGGTCTTCAGGGGCTTGCCCACCAGCAGCCCACCCTCGAAGGCCTTCACGGCGATCATGGTGACCATGCCTTCGGCAAACTCCAGCACCTGGAGCGCCTCGGGAAACTCGATCAGCTTGCGGATGTAGTCGGTGACGATCTGCTCGGGACAGATGGAGTGATCGACAGCAAAATTGTTATCGTCGAGCAGCTCCGGATGTTCGGCATAGTCGGCCGAGCGCAGGCGGGCAATGCGCGTCGGAATGTTGAACAGCGTCTTGGCTACCCGGCAGGCACACAGGTTGGTCTGATCAGACTGGGTGACGGCGATCAGCAGGTCGGCGTCCTGGGCGCCAGCAGCGTCCAGCACCGACGGAGCCGCCGCGTTGCCGGTCACCACGCGCAGGTCGAGCCGCTCCTGGAGGGTGTTGAGATGCTCCACATCGTTGTCCACCACGGTGATGTCATTGGCTTCGGAAACGAGGCTCTCGGCCACCGAGGTGCCCACCTGACCGGCACCGAGGATGATGATCTTCATGTTTTCCTTCCTTGCCCCGGCGAGTGCCGCAGGCTGTCTCCAGGCGACTCCGGAGCCACGCTCAGGAGCCGCTCTCCTCGTGCCGGCGGCCGACGCTGATGCCGAGCTGCTTGAGTTTGCGGTACAGGTGAGTGCGCTCCAGGCCGGTCTTTTCGGCCAGGCGGGTCATGTTGCCCCCATCGATCTGCAGATGGTGCTCGAAGTACAGGCGCTCGAATATCTCCCGGGCTTCGCGGAGGGGCAGATCGAGAGGCAGACCGAGGGCCGCGGGGGGCGTCTTGACCAGCAGGTGGGCCACCTCGTCCATGCCGATCTCTTCTTCCAGGGTGCCCAGGGCCAGTGACTTGATGGCGGCCTTGAGCTCGCCGTAGCCCCCCGGCCAGGCCTGGTTGCGCAGGGCGTTGAGGGCGGCGGAGGAGAGACGTCGGGCGGGTACCTCCCCGGCTTCGACGAAGTGCAGCAGGATCTGGCTGGCGATCTCGGGGATCTCGTCGCGGATCTCGCCCAGGGCCGGCGGCGCCAGGGAGACCTCAAACAGGCGGGCCAGGGCGCGCTCCTCCCAGCCGTGCTCGACGAGCTCTTCGGGGCGGTGCTCGGTGGCCACCACCAGGGTCTGCCCGTGCCGCTCCAGGCGGTCCATGGCAAACACCAGGTTCTTCTGCTGGGGCCGCGACAGGTAGATCAGCTCGGGGACGTAGAGCACACCGTTGCGGGCACCTTCAAGCACATTCAGTTCGATGGGCAGGGAGGACAGGGACAGGTCCAGCCAGGGCGTACCGACGCGCTGCAGGCTGCGCGCGCACAGCTCGGCCAGGCTGCCCGGCCCGACCCGCAGCAGGATGATGCGCGATTTGTCAGCCATCTGCTCGAGCCGCTTGCGCAGGTCACGCAGGGGCGCCGAGCGGGAGAACGCGGCCAGGCCCAGAGGGCTGGGGGAGTGGGTCGGCTTGATGCGCGACAGCCCGCGCTTCACCGCCGCCAGCAGCTTCTGCAGGGCAATGGGCTTCTCGAGAAACTCCATGGCCCCAATGCGCGTGGCCTCGACCGCCGTGTCGATGGTGCCGTGGCCGGACATCATCACCACGGGCATGGTCAGCTGACCATTGGCTGACCACTCCTTGAGCAGGCTGACACCGTCGGTGTCGGGCATCCAGATGTCGAGCAGCACGAGGTCCGGCCGCGCTGCATTGCGCGCCGCCCGGGCCGCGCCGGCGTTCTCGGCGAGGATGATGTCGTGGCCCTCGTCGCGCAGGATCTCGGAGAGGAGTTCGCGGATGCCGACTTCGTCGTCAACGATGAGAATCTTGGCCATGGATACTGGACTCTGAGTGAGGGGCGGTGCACAGGCGGATACGGATCTCCGCTCCACCCGCTTCGCGATTGGCGAGACGGATCTCGCCTTCATGTTCGTCAATGATCTTCTTGACGATGGCCAGACCGAGGCCGGTGCCGCGCGCCTTGGTGGTGACATAGGGCTCGAAAGCCCGGGACAGGATCTCCGGCGGGAAACCCTGACCGTTGTCGCGCAGGATCAAGTCTACCCGCCGGGCATCGGATCGGGTCAACAGCCGTATCTCGGGGGCATCCTCGTCGCTGAGGGCGTCTTCAGCATTCTGCAGCAGGTTGTGGATGACCTGACGGATCTGGGTAGCATCACCCATCACCTGGGGCAGGTCGGCGGCAAGCTCGGCCTGGATCATCACCCGCGAGCCCTCGTACAACACCAGCACCTCGCGCACCAGGGCGTTGAGATCCACCGGCGCCATCACCGGCGTTGGCAGGCGGGCATAGTCACGGAAGGCATTGACCAGATTCTTCATGGCCTCCACCTGGTTGACGATGGTGGTGGTGGAGCGCTTGAGCATCTCCCGGCCCTCGGTATCGAGACGGTCGGCGAGTTTGAACTGCAGACGCTCGGCGGAAAGCTGGATGGGCGTGAGAGGGTTCTTGATCTCATGGGCCAGGCGCCGGGCCACCTCAGCCCAGGCAGCTGTGCGCTGGGCGGCGATGAGGTGGGTGATGTCATCAAAGACCACCACCCAGCCGCCACCCGTGTCATCAGGCAAGCGCGTGCCGTGGAGGAGCAGGGTCTGGGTGCTGCCGTCCGGGTTGGGAAACTCGATCTGCCGGTTCCAGTTGGGCTCGGGGCCACGCAAGCCTTCCAGCAGGGCATCGCGAAAATCTCCGTGGGCCGTCCACTCCTCCAGGCGCACCCGCTCGTAGCCGTCCAGCGGGTCGTTGAGAATGGTCATGGCGCCGTGGTTGGCGGCACGCAGGTGGCCATCCGGCGAGAAGGCCAGCACCCCGGCGGAGAGATTGGCCAGCACCCCCTCCAGGTAGGCCCGATTGCGCTCGACGGCGGCCCGGTTGTTCTCGGCCTGGGCGCGGGCATCCTCGAGCTGGCGGGTCATCTGGTTGAAGGACTGGGTCAGCACGCCCAGCTCGTCCCGGGCGGGCAGGGCCTGACGGGGGCTGAAATCGCCCGCGGCCACGGCCTGGGTGCCCTCGGCGAGGATGAAGAGCGGCGCAGCCAGGCGGCGGGTGAGCACAAAGGCCACGGCCACGGCGGCAAACAAGGCCAGCAGCAGGGTGAGAGTGAGAGTGAGGGTGTAGATGCGCTTGAGGCCGTTGCGGGCCAGGGACAGCTCCTGGTAGTCCCGGTGCACGGTCTCGACGCTCTCCGCATGGGCGGCAAAGGCGCTGGGCACCGACTGGGTGAGCTGCAGCAGCTGGGGCTCGGCCAGACGGCGTGAGGGGATGGGTACGATGACCCGCAGGATCAGTCCGTCCGGCGCCTGGCCCTCCACCGCCCGGTAGCCCTGGGTCTGGCGGGCCTGGCGCAACTGGGCCACGCTGGGCCGCTCCGGCACCAGGCTGTCGATCTCGGTATCGGAGGTGGCGACGATCTTGCCGCTGGAGGAGAAGACCGTGGCCGACTCCACATTGACCCGTTCGCGCAGGTTGTTGAGCAGGGTGGAGCGCACCTGGGGGGCCAGCTCCAGCTCTTCGACCATGCGCTCGGCCTTGTCGGCCAGCTGGCCGAGCAGCATATCGAGGGAGCTGCGGCCAAGCTGCAGGCCGCTCTCGAGCGCCGCATCGACCCGCACGTTGAACCAGGAGTCGATGCTCTTGACGGCAAACTGGAGGGACACCGCATACACCAGCACCCCGGGCACCACTGCCATCGCGGCAAAGATGGCCATCAGGCGCAGCTTCAGGCGGGACCCGAAGCGACGCGCCCGGTACTCCCGCCACAGGCCGCGCAGTTGCACGAACACCAGGCTGGCCAGGCCCACGGCGATGACGCCGTTGAGGATCAGCAGCAGAGTGTAGTTGCGGGCGAAGAGGGGGGTGTTGGCACTGGCTGTGGCCAACAGGAAGAGCAGGATGCCGGCGATGGCCGCAACGACAACGAGGGCGGTCGGTCTCATTTGGCTTCGCGGGCGGCGATGAAAGTCCAGCGATACCAGTCGGTGCCGAGGTTCCAGTCCTTTCGGCCGAAGGCGCTCACCTGCAGGGGCTTGGGCAGCTCCGCCACATCCAGGCGGAAGCGCAGGGCGGCGTTGTAGCTGCGCCCGACGCGCAGGGCACTGCGGTCGGCCACAGTCCAGTTACGGATGCGCAACATGGTGCGCATGGCCTCTTCGACGGTGCTGAAGTTCTGGTGCAGGGTGCCCGTGGTGAGGCGGTACTGGCGGGTCAGGGACTGGTAGGACAGGCGGTAGGTCACCGTCTTGTTGACGATCTGCTCGTCGAGCCAATACCAGCGCGGTGAGCTCAATTCGAACTCGGTCACGAAGAACAGGGCCACCCCCCGACTCACCACATCGGTCAGCAGGGGCGTGAGCTCGGCGGCAATGTCGGCGTTGAGCACGTAAAGCTCTTCGCTGGCATCGATGGAGGCAGCCCGGATCTCGGCCTCTGCCGCCTGCGACGGCGCGGCCCCGATGGCCAGGCTACCCGCCACGATGAAGGCAGTCGCCCCCCGCAGGAAGCGACGGCGCTCAGGCAGCTTTCTCGAGCAGGGCGTAGAAGAATCCGTCATGTTCGGTGCTAGGCAGATACTGGCAATCGGGCTGGCCTGCAATCGGCAGGCGGCAGCAATCGGAATGGCGGGTCGCAAAGGCAGCGATCTGCTCCCGGTTCTCTTCGGCAAACACCGAGCATGTGACATAAAGCATTTTGCCACCCGGGGCGAGGACCTGCCACAGGGCATCAAGGATCTCTGCCTGCTGGGCAGCAAAGCGGGCCACATCATCCGAGCGGCGCAGCCACTTGATGTCCGGGTTGCGGCGCACCACCCCGGACGCAGAGCAGGGCACATCGGCGAGGATGCGATCAAAGGGCCGGCCGTCCCACCAGCGGGACAGGACTCGGCAGTCGGCGGTCTTCACCTCGGCGGTCAGGCCAAGGCGCTCCAGATTCTCACTGACCCGACGGGCCCGGAACGCGTCGGTATCGAGAGCGGTGAGTGCCACATCGGCGGTTTCGAGGATGTGGGAGGTCTTGCCACCGGGTGCGGCGCAGGCATCGAGCACCCGCTGGCCATCGACCAGATCAAGGTAGCGGGCGGCGTACTGGGCGCCGGCATCCTGGACGCTGACCAGGCCTTCAGCAAAGCCCGGCACCCGTGCCACTGGCACCGGGCGGTCGAGCAACAGGGCACCGTTGTTGAGTTCACGCACGGGCAGCTCGGCGGCGGCAAAGGCTGCCAGCACTTCACGCGCACTGGCCCGGCGGCGGTTGATGCGCAGGGCCATGGGCGGATGGGTGTTGCCGGCGGCCAGAATGGCGCGCCAGTGATCCGGATACTGACTGCGCAGGCGCCGGATCCACCAGGGCGGGTGACGGAACTCGGCCACCATGTCGGCGTCGGCGGCCCGGTTCAGATCGGCAGACTGGCGCAGGGCATTGCGCAGCACACCATTCACCACCCCCTTGAACTTGCCACCCAGCAGCGTCGCTGCCGCGGTGACGGCCTGGTCCACGATGGTATGGGCGGTGTCGGCGCGGCTGTCGAGGCGGTGCAGGGCCACTCTCAGCAGGGACTGAACCGGCTCGGGCAGGGGCTTCTGGAGCAGCTTGCCGAGGATGAAATCCTGCCGGCCGTAGTCACGCAGGCTGCCATAGGCGAGATCGAGAATGGCACCGCGGACACCGGGCGGCGTCGCCGGCCGGGCACTCCACAGGGCCGAGAGGGCCTCGGTAAGGGTGCCGCCGGCCACCACCTCGGCGATAAGGCGGGCGGTAGTGACAAAGGTGTAAGCAAGACTGTCTTCGGCCAGGGTGGGCGCAGAAGCGGGGGGAGCGGGGCGGGGGGGGCGGCTGGGCATGGATCTCAGGCGAGCAGGTCGCGGATGTAATTGGGCAGGGCCCGGCTGGCAAGATGGAGCGCCGGATTGTAATAGCGCAGGCCGTGAATACCCCTGGCGGCCAGGCGCCCGGCAAGGGCGGCCTCGTCGGGCTCGGCCAGGTCGGCCCCGGTGCAAGCAGCCAGAAGCCAGGGGCCGCCGTAAAGCGGAACATGGATCAGGCTCACCCTCAACACGGGAAAAACGGCACCCAATCGGCGATACAGGCTTGCCACCTTTCCCGGCTGGTAAAAGGGGGAGCCGAGCTGGACGTGGATTATCCCACGGGGAGAGAGGCTGGCTGCGCAGAGTTGGAGGAAATCCGGCTGGTGCAGATGGACACAGGCGGGGTCGTCGGCTTCGGTCAGATCGAAGAGGATCAGGTCGAAGCGCTCCCCCTGCTGATGGGCGGAAGCGAGCGTGTGGGCGGCATCACCAAGGCGCAGGCTGACCCGATCAGCGTCGAACGCGCCCTGGGGAAGCTCTGGCAGGTGCTTGCAAACCATGGCCACCACGTCCGGATCAAGTTCGGCCACGACGATCCGATCCAGCCCCGGATGCTTGAGTAACTCCCGCGCCGAGGCCCCATCACCCCCTCCAAGCACCAGGGCCCGGCGGGGGTCTGGATGGCTGAGAGCGGGGATGTGCACCAGGCTTTCGTGGATCATGAACTCGTCCACCTCGGCGGCCATGGCATCACCATCCAGGCTGTATAGGGCGCCGAAGGCGTACGTATCCTCCACCGAAATCGACTGAAAGCGGCTCGAAACCCCTTGAGAAGGGCGACGCTGGCGAAGCACCAAGGCAGCATCGGGGCCCAGGGGCAGACGAAGCAAATCGGCATGTTTCACGTGAAACACTCCGTTCCGGTCAAAGAAAGGTATCTGCGGCAAAGCGCAGGATCAACAGCAGCACGACGACAAGAAAGGCCTTGCGGATGAACACCGCACCGTGACGCAGGGCCAGCCCCGTACCCACGCGCGAGCCAAGGAAATTGCAGCAGGCCATCACCAGCGCCACCTGCCAGAATACCGCGCCATGGGAGACAAACACGGTGATGGCCGCAAGGTTGGTGCTGACGTTGATGATCTTGGCCGATACCGAGGCATGCAGAAAGTCCATACCCAGCACCCGGATGAACAGGAAGCTCAGGAAGCTGCCGGTACCGGGACCGAAGAACCCGTCGTAGAAACCTATGCCCGCTCCGATCAGAATCGCCAGCCCGCACTCTCGCCGTGCGCTCGCCAGTCGCTGGTGATGAATGCCGAAGTCCTTGCGCAAGAAGGTGTACAGGGCGACAACGATCAACAGCACCAGAATCAGGGGGCGCAAGGCAGCCGGAGGAAAAAGCACCACCGCACGGGCCCCCAACCACGAACCGAGCGCGGCGGCGACCGCGGCCGGGCCCGCCGCCTGCCAGGGAATGGACAGCCGGCGGCCATACTGAAGCGCGGCACTGGCTGTACCAAAGACACTCGCGAGCTTGTTGGTGCCAAAAAGGGTCGCGGGGCTGGCCTGGGGAAAGGCAGAGAACAACAAGGGAATCTGGATCAGCCCCCCGCCACCAACCACTGCGTCCACCATGCCGGCAAAGAATGCGCCCAACAGCAAGAACGTCGAATCCATCAGCATTGTTTCACGTGAAACACCTCAAACTCGCCCCTTGCTCAATCCGGAAAGCCCAGACTATCCAGCGCTGCGCGAATTCCCCGCAAGGCCTCCAGCCCACCCATAGGCAGACTGACACCCCGCCCGGGAATCTCCGGCTCCGTCGGATTGATACGCACAAGGGGTTCGCCCAGCGTCTCGCTGAACCAGCGCACGGTGGGCACATGGTTGCCGGCGCCGATCTCGATGACCACCGGGCGATGCACCGTCGCCAGCCACTGCTCAAGCCGTCGACGTTGGGCCCCGGTGCGCTGACTTAGCCACTCCCCGTCGCCGAACATCAGCACATTGGGCCGGAGCAAGGCATCGCAGCGAGTACAGCGGGGCAGGGGGCTGGTAAGCAGACAGGCCCGCTCATCCACCTCCGGAACGTAGGCCTCTGCGGAGAGGATGGGCTGCCCACAGGCCTCCATGCACTGAAGATGATGCAGTGAGCCATGCACCTCGCAGATCACATCCTCAGAGAAACCCGAACGCTGGAACTGCCCGTCCACATTCGAGGTAAACACGAAGCTCCCCCGGGCCAGGCGGGCGCCGATATCTTGCAGGATCGCAAACCCCGGGTGAGGGCGGGTACGCCGGTACAGATTCAGGCGATGACCATAGAAGCCCCAGGCCAGCCGGGGATGACGGCGAAAGGCGTCCGGGCAGGCGATATCCTCGAAGGCAATGCGTGCTTCGGCCAGGGCCGGGTAGGCCCGCCAAAAGCCTGTGTTACCCCGAAAATCCGGCAGGCCCGAATCGACGCCCATGCCAGCACCCGCAGCGACGATCAAACCATCCGCGTTGGCGATGAGCGACGCCGCCTCGGCAAACAGAGCTGTTGGCGTCATCGCTGCGCGACGATGAAAATGCGCCGGAAGGGAAACAGGGTGGTTCCGTGGGGGCCTGGCGGATAGGCCGCCGCCAGGCGGGCATCAAGCTGGCTCAGGAAGGCCGCCTGCCCGGACTCATCGAGAGACGCCAGGTAGGGAAGCAGGGTAGTACCGCGCAGCCAGTCGAGCACCGGCGACGGCCCGCTCATGCTCTGCCAATAGGTCGTCTCCCACAGGCTCAGACGGGTACACAGGGGGGCCAGCAGACGATGGTAATCAGCCATGCCAAGCACCGCCCCCATCCGCGCCGATCCCACTCGCCCCACCCACTCCGGCGATGCCGCCAGTTCCCGGATGAGCCGATGGGACGGTGCATCGAAATTGCCAGGCATCTGCACGGCCAGCACCCCGCCCGGAAACAGCGCATCCACCAGGCGGGGGAACAGGCTTTCATGGTCACCCACCCAGTGCAGGGCCGCGTTGGAGAAGAGCAGGTCGAGGGGCTCCTCGGGCTCCCAGTGCTCGACGCCAGCCTGATCGAAGTGGACGCCGGGCAATACACTGCGTGCCCGGTCCAGCATGGCCGGGGAGCTGTCCAGGCCGGTGATGTCGGCCCCCGGCCAGCGCTCCGCCAGCAGCCGCGTCACGTTGCCCGCACCACAGCCCAGGTCAACAATGCGCCCCGGCCGGAGCAGGGGAACCCGCCCGAGCAGATCCACCGCCGGACGCAGACGTTCATCGGAAAACTGCAGGTATCGATCCGGTTCCCAGCCCATGGCGCATTCCTCCTTGGAAGGGTTCAATTGTCGCCGAAGGAAGGGACCGGGAACAGCGGAGAAAGCCCGGGGAAGGGCGCCGTCAAGCCGTGGCGTGAGAATCCACAAGGCAGCATTCAAAGCTACTATACGGACGCGATAATCTGGACAGCATGGACAGGGGCTGGCGTTGGAGATGAATGGGGTGACACACAATCTGCCATGGGCGGATGCTTCGGCTGACCTGTTCCGCCACGTTACCGCCGACAAGGCTGCGCTTTACCGCACCATCATGGAGGTGTTCGCCGCAGCCAAGCGTCAATACCGTCTGCAGTTGAGGCCCGACGAGGTGCTGGCCGAGGCGGATTGGCGCGGCAATGTGCCGCCCGCCCAGGAGGAAGTCGCTGCAGCGCTGGTCCAGCTGGCGGCCTGGGGCAATCTCGAGTCGCAGCCGGACATGACCCGAGTGTCCACACTCAACGACTACTATCGCGCCCGTTTCCTCTACCGCCTCTCCCGCGGTGGCGAAGCCGTGGAAGCGGGCCTGACGGTGTTCGCACAAAGCCTGCGCCACCGTGCCGAACTTCAGACCGTGGCACTCGAGGACATCGATAGCCGCCTCCAGGCCTTGCGGCGCCTGATTGATGAAGCAGAAGAGACCGACTCAGGCGTGGACGCTGCCAAGGCCCACGAGATCCTGCGCGACCTGGTGCGCGTGTTCGAGGATCTGACCGGGAACGCGCAAGCCTTCATGGCCGGAGTGGCACGCAGCCTGGAACTGCAGCAGGCCGATGCGACCGCGATCGTCGCCTACAAGCGGCGGCTGATCGAATACCTGGAGCGCTTCATGGGTGATCTGATCCGCCGTGCCGATGCCATCGCCAATATTTTGCATGGCTTGTCCTTGTCCATCGATGACGTCCTGCGCCAGGTCGCCGAGCGCGAAGCCCGCGATGCCGCCCCCGGGGACGCCAGCGAGCAGGCGGACGAGACCCGGCGACGCTGGGATGTGTGGCGTGAGCGCTGGAAAGGCCTGCGTGGCTGGTTCCTGAGCACCGGCAACGAGCCCCCTCAGGCCGAGCTGCTGCGCGCACGGGCGCGGGCAGCGATACCGCAACTGCTGAGCGCCATCGCCGCGGTGAACGAACGACGCAGCGGGCGCAGTGACCGCTCGGCGGATTTCCGCGTTCTGGCCCGATGGTTTGCCGCCTGCGCCAGCGACGACGACGCGCATCGCCTGGCGCGCGCAGCCTTCGCACTGCAGCCGGCACGGCACTTCTCACTCGAGGCACCGGATGACGAGATACCGGCCAGCACTTCCTGGCTGGAAGCGCCCCCCCTCACGATCAACCCGCGCCTGCGCGAGTACGGAGAAGCGGCACCCCGTGGCCCGCTGGCGCCCATGCGTGATCGCAGCCGGGAGCGTGGGCTGATGGCGCAGCAACTCGCAGAAGAATCCCGGCAGGTCGAAGCCGCACGCCGGCGGCTGGCAACCGGCCGTCCGATCCGCCTGTCCGAACTCGACGAGCTCGATACACACGCCTTCGGCCTGTTCCTGGGCCTGCTGGGCGAGGCGCTCGCCGAGCAAGCCGACCCCGGGCAGACGGTCGAACGTCAGACTGGCGATGGCCTGCTGCACATCCGCCTGGAACCACTGGCCGCCGGCAGCCATGCCCGGATCCGCACACCGGCCGGCGTCTTCTCCGGGCGCGACCACTTGCTGACCATCCGGCCGGCACACGAGCAAGCATGAGCAGCGCACGCACAACCCGGCATGTCAGCGATTTGCAGAAGGCGCAGCAGCAGGACGAATTCCGCCGCGCGCTACGGGGCCTGCTGATGCGCCCGCTGATGTCACCGGACCATGCCGACTTTCCCGCCGTGCGACGCCAGGCCGACCGCCTGCGCGAATGGTTCGCGCGAGAAACCGGCTGGCCCTTGCACGTGGATCGTGAGGGAGCGCGCCTGTTCAAGCGCCCCGCCGATCTGTCCGATCCGACCCGTGGCCTCCCGGGCTACGACCGACGCCGCTACGTGCTCCTGTGCCTGGCCTGTACGGTACTGGAACGGGCCGATCCACAGATCACCCTGAGGCTGATCGGCGAGCGGATCGTGCAGCAGGCTGCCGATCCGGCCCTGGAAGAAATGGGCTTCACCTTCACCTTGCGCAGCGCCGCCGAGCGCCGCGAACTGGTCGCAATCTGCCGCAGCTTGCTGGAGCAGGGCGTACTTGAGCGCGTGGCCGGGGAAGAGGAGAACTTCGTCCACGACAGCGGCTGGCAACAGTCCGATGCCCTGTACGACGTGCACCGCCGCCTGCTCGCCGACCTGCTGGCGGCCGTGCGTGGCCCGTCCACCTGGCGCACTGATGAAGCACCGGCCACGACCGACGCACGGATGCGTGCCCTGGTGGCCGAGTACACGGTGGAGAGCGACCAGGGCAGGCGCGATGCCTTACGCCATCAGCTTGCCCGACGGCTGCTCGATGATCCGGTGCTCTACACCGAGACCCTCGAAGCAGATGCACACGCCTACTTCGTCAACCAGCGCGGCGCCATGGCCAGCCGCCTGTGCGAAGCCGCCGGACTGATCGCCGAACAACGCGCCGAGGGACTGGCGCTGGTCGACGAGAGCGGGCAGCTTACCGACGTGGCCATGCCGGCAGAGGGCACCGAAGCCCACATCACCCTCCTGGTGGCGGAGCACCTGGCCCAGCGCCTGCGCCGGGCCCGCGCGCCACTGCGCGTGGACGAAGCCGAAATCGCCCTGTTTCTGCGGGATGCGGCGGGCCGCTATGGCCGCTACTGGCGCAAGTCGGCACGCGCACCGGGTGCCGAGCACGAGCTGGCAGCAATCGCCGTGGAGCGGCTGTGCCAGCTCGGCCTGCTCGCGCGCGAGCACGGCAGCGTGCGCCCCTTGCCCGCCATTGCCCGCTTCTCGCTCGGTCAGACCGAGGTGCGCGGCACGCCGGGCACCGAAACCCTGTTCCTGTCCGAACCCGACGCATGACCGACGATCTGTTCTCCGCCCCCCCCTCCCCGCCCCCGCGGCCCG